>JAAXGV010000090.1 GCA_012271185.1 Rhodothermales bacterium | reverse complement strand
AACCACTGCTGCATGAAGTAGATGCGCAGCATGACCGGCAGGGGAATGGGCGGGCGTCCATTGCCATGGCTGTTCTCCCTTGATGGGGTTATGTTTGCTGTAAGTTAATCATCCGCGGGGATCCCGCAAAAAGCGGTTTTATCCACGGGCAGCTAGTCGGCGCGGAAGGCATCAGAAGGCTGCAGTCAGTCCTTGGCCTCGGATCTATGCAGAGGCTCCCTGAGGCAGCTCCTGCTTGCAGGCGCCTGAAGCATGTCTTGCAGGCCCTGCATGCCGATCATGGATTCCAGATGCCCGTATGCCGCCTCCTGAGTAAGCAGCGTCGTGTTCAGATTAAATACTTTTCCGAAGTGGATAGTAACGCGGCGGCGCACATCGCTTTCATCAACCCGGTGCCCAAGCTCCTGCCCCAACGATGTCACGTTGCGGTCGGCGATGCCACAGGGCACAATGTACCGGTAAAAGGACAGGTTCGTGTTCATGTTAAACGCGATCCCGTGCATAGTCACCCAGCGGCTGCTTCTGATACCTAACGCGCAAACCTTGCGTTCGCTGCCAGGGTCACCAACCCATACACCGGTACGCCCCGCGACACGCGAGCCGTCAATACCATAATCAGCCAAGGTGCACAGCACAACCTCCTCCAAGGACCGCATGTAGCGATGCAGGTCGCGGAAGATGCGATCCAGGTCCAGCAGGAAATAGCCGACCAGCTGTCCCGGTCCATGAAACGTGATATCGCCGCCGCGATCAGTGCGGTAAAACTCGGCACCAAAGGCGCTGAGAGCGCTCTCTTCAAGCAGAAGGTGCGAGGCATCACCGCTTCTGCCCAACGTGTATACCGGGGGATGTTCCAGAAGCAGCACGATGTGCGGCAGCAGCTCCTCAGTGCACCTGGCCTCAATCAGCCGGTCCTTGATCTTCTTCTGCAAGGCCCAAGCAGTTTGATATGCCACGCGACCGAGCGGGCACACCAGAGCGTGTCCCGAGGCCATTAGCTAGTAACTGAAGCTGACACGGATGTTGAAGCCGCCCTCGATCTGGGTGTACGGCAGGCGCCGGCTGTCACCAATGAAGTTTTCGTAGTCCACAAACAGGTCTGCAGACACGACATTGCTGAACTGGTAAGCGATCTTGGGTTGCACCTGTATGCGGGCTGTTTCCGTCAGAATTTCCGCATAGGGCTCCTCTAGCGCCATGTCCGGTGTGAAGTCCCCCTCACTCACTGCCGACTCAACAGCGCGCCGGATGTAATAACTGCGATCCTGATCTACTGAGCGGGAAAGCGTGACAGAGAAGCTGATCCGATTATTAAGCCGCCTGGGCATAAAAGGCAGTTTGAGATTGGAGGACGAAAATGAAGCCGTAAGCTGCATCTCATTGGCCCGGGTGTCGCTGATCACGTTGTTGGTCGTGCTAAGCGCGTAGGTGACCGACTGATTCCATGAAAAGCTGGTCTGCACGCCACCGCGGAATGAAAAGTCCAGCCCGATCAGGGGCTGAAAGCGCTTGTTGATGCGGACCGCATCTACCGCTATGGTCGGCAAAGCGTAGACCACGGTTGGGCCACCGATGAGGTTGAAGCTTTCTAGCTGGCCTCCGCGCAGATTGGAGCGAAAGTCGGCACTGTATGTTCCGCTGAAACTGTGATTCAAAGATGCGCTGGTGGAGATAGAACGAATAAGGGGCCAGCTGGAGATACCACTGTAGCGTGCGCGCCAGCTTGGCATTGGGAACGGCACACCTCCCGGCTGTGTTGCCCCAGCGCCCGTGAGATAGGCGTCCATAAAGTCTTCGACTACCGTCTCGTTGGTCAGGACGCGCGAGTAAACAGTGTCGGGTGACGAACCCTGTGGCCCGCAATCCGGGCCGCATGCCTGGTAGTAGCGGTCCACTTGCCTCTGGAACAGCTTAAGGTACGAACTGCCAAAAACCCATACAGAAGCGCCGCTGTCCCCATCATGCGTTGTGTCAGCAACCGGGGAACCATCCGGAAGCGTCCGATATCTCAAGGAGGACTGCGTCGAATATTCATGGCTCCAGTCGAAGGAGAGCTGCAGGCGCGAGGTGGGACTCAGCGTCATGCGCCCCTGATACCTGTCGGAGGTCAGGTGCTGGTCGGTGACCTGGAGCCGGTCGTTGATGATACGGTTCGTCGCAGGATCTATCGTGCTTTCCAGACCCAGCCGATAACCTATGGAAGGGCCCAAGCTGTTGAAGA
Organism: Rhodothermales bacterium; assembly: GCA_012271185.1. Taxonomy (GTDB): domain Bacteria; phylum Bacteroidota; class Rhodothermia; order Rhodothermales; family Bin80; genus JAAXGV01. The sequence goes on along the minus strand of JAAXGV010000090.1, from coordinate 18,793 downwards.
TGGCGTCATAGAGACTGTAGCTGGGCACAACCATGCCACTTTCATCTGTGTGGCCAACGTTTGTTGCAATGGCACGTCGCGTGCCATTGTAGGTGAAGGAAATATCCTGAATGCCCGTTGCGGTCAGCAGCACGCGTCTGAGCAGCGCTGCCGGCGAAAGAAATCCCGGCAGACGAGGTCCGCGCTGCGCGGTGGTGTCAGGTGGCACATCATCGTCCGCGGGAGTACCATCATCCACCGGAGTGACACCCTCACCTGCTGCAGCGTCCCGGGCCCTCCGTCGCGCTTCGCGCCGTTCCTCCCGTTGTTGCTGGCGCTCTTGTCTTCGGGCCTGACTGGCAGCCTCCGCCGCACGCTGGCTCTCCTCCAGCTTTTCATAAAAGGGTATAGCCTGAAACAGATCCTGGAGCCGCGCAGTGGCACCACCTCGCAGAACCACGGCCGTGCTGGCCCGTGCACCGGTATTGTTGCCGACCGACCCGTTGCGCCATGAAAAATTGGCGGTATACCCGATGTCCTGCAGCGACAGCCAGCGCAGAGCCCGAGAGTTGAACCGTGGCCTGAATGTGCCCCCCGCACGCGAGCTGTACGACTCCGTCCTGACATCTGACACTTCCGGGCCACCATCAAAGGCACGCTGCAACACTTGCCACGCGCCCGGCACGCGGAGATTGGTAAGCTCGAAGGCCGAGACGCCGACCTGGTCAGGATCAATGAGGCCTTCGCTGACGAGCGTGCTGAGACGCGTGTCACCCAAGCGTGTCTCGGCACCCGTGGAGTCTACGAGGATGACAGAGAACGTTGTATCCACGCCCGCGGCGTTAAGGCTCTGATTGGTTCCGGTTTCCACATCCATGCTCAGAAAGTTGAATGGGCTGTAAGTCAGCGAAAACTGCCGGGAATGGCTGAGCCGGTGCTGCTGCCTCACAGGAAGCGCCACATCAACGGGCACATCCAGTGTCCTGTGGCGAACGGGATCCGGCCGCTGCTGAGATATGCTGAAGTTCCGGTTGGCTGTCAAAGCATAGCTGACCGAATTGGGCAGGTAGTTGAAGGTGAGCTCCCCCAAAGCGTTCAGAAACCCGACGCCTCGGAAGAACCAGAACGGATAAACCACGCGGGCACGCCGTATCTGATGGCGATAGTTCAACGCTGAATTCCATCGCCAGGAGTCGCGCCGGGTCTGCCGGGGAGAACGGCCTTTGTTTTCCGAAAACGACCAGGAAAAGTTGAGGGCATCAAGCGTAGCCTTCAGAAAGCCTGAGCGCGAACGGGCCTTTTGCATCCGGGCGGTGTAGGACCGTGTCTGTCTCTGCGTCTGCGCCTGCAAGTCAATCTCTTCCTGACGAATACTGATCTCCTCCGAAGACAGTATGGTATCGGCGGCAATAGCCTGCTTCAGACTGGAGACGAGCACATCTCCACGATTGGGATCAAAGCGTGGCGTCGATGAGGATGACTTGATCTCCATGCTCACCGGCAATCCCCACCCGAAGCGCTCCGGAATAAACGCCTGCATATTGATCTGCGTGTTCACTGTCCAGTCAAAGTCATTGACCTGGGCACGGTTGCCAAGCGTGCTCTGCAAGCTGCCGAAGCCGTCAGTCTGCACCCGTGTGGTAGCCTTAACACGGCCGAAGTCAGCCAGTCCGATGTCTGCGTTGAAGAGGCCGGCAAAACCCGTCTCTTCATCGTAGCCTGATACCCGAAGCTCGTTCACCCACACATTAACGTCGGTAAGCACGTGACCCGCTTCGGAGGTGTTCCGTACGCCAAGCACGATGGCGCTCACACGAGCAAGCGACGGCGTACCCTTAATGCCAATGCGCGTCCCGGGCGCGGCAAAGCTGGCCAGAATCTGGTGAACACCTCCGTGTATGTCGCTCCAGAACACGGAATCGGTGGGGAATGGCATGCCATCCATATCCAGATATTCGTCACGCGTGAACTTGAGCTGGTTAAGAGCACTAAGCTCCATGTTGAGCGAGTTCATGTCGATGTGCGAAGGGCCCTCCGGATCCGGGTTGGGCTGGTGGGTTCGCCAGATATAGTCGCTTCGCTGCGTGCCTTCGTCTGGAAGCTGGTTGAGTGGGCTGGGCGTCAGGGGTATCTCTATTTCGTAGTAGTCGTCGATCTCGTTTGCACCAATGCGCATAAAAAAGCGCGTCTCCCCGCGATTTTCCGGCAATAGCGGCATATCGTCGGCAAAACCATCGAGGTGCAGGAACATGCGGAGGTTGCTGTACCTCAAGAAGTTTATGCCACCATACGTGTTGAAAACCGCCAGCTGCCGCCCAGGTTCGAGATTTTCTATGTGCAGCACCATTGCCTGCTCCCGCGCGTCGCGCACAGTACCGGACTGAGCTTCTCTGATGCGACTGCGTACGGTGCCGTTGGGTATCTCGTATCCTGTGTTCTCTTCGTTGTTGACACTTTCAATACTGATGGTGGCGCCTGTGAGCGGGTCCTCTTCAGGCAGCTCCTCACCATCAGCACTGCGTCTGCCAACCGACTCCGACTTGCGCCACTGGCTTCCTACGAGCTCCAGTGTGGCAAAGCGCAGCGTGATCGGTTGCGTATGACCCGTTGTCCACACGCGTATGGACTCCATCAGTGTAAAGTCCTGAATATCACCCACACGGCGCGTGAACTCCTTCACGGGAATGCGCACCAGGTACCAGCCCGTGCCGCCGCCTCCGCGCGCTTCAATCTCGTTGACTACGTAATCGTCAGTACGATCCGGATGGGCCAGCTCATCGAGCTTGGCAAGGCTGAGGGGAAGCTCATACTGGTAGTAACTGTTCTCCGTGTCGGAGGCTGAGTTCAGATTCATATCCTCAGTGTTCGGAAAACGCGTGTTGCCTGTAGGCTCCGATGAGTCTGAGAGCTCCCGCTGTGCTTCATACGAGTTCAGTTCGTGGCCGGAAAAAAAGCGCGCAAACCGCTGCTGTACTGAGGCGCCTCCGGAATAGTAAGATGAGTTGGCGAAGAACGTCTCATCCAGGAAGTAATGGTAGTCGTCACCGGAGGGGTCGCGTATGGCTTTTGCTTTTTCGCGCGCCAGCTGCTCCGGAAAGAGGGTGCTGGTGGTCGTTTCCAGAGCATCCAGGAAATCCTGAAACTTCTGCTGCTCCGTGCCCAGGCCTCCCTCCCGCTCAAACTTGTTGTCGGGAAATGAAGCCAGCCCATCCAGCCCGAGGTCCTCGGTGATTCGTTCGCCTTCCGCGATGGGATTGATGTGCTGGTTCTGCTGCCCTGTTGAGAGGCGTGCCAGAACCCCGACCGGCCCACCCTCTGTTGTTGAAAGGCCGTCCTCCGTGTTGAGCTTGTTATCCGGGATAACCTCCTCAGATATGCGTCCCATGTCTATGAACATCCGTGCTTCTGGGTCTGCATCACCGCCATGCGAAAACGGCTGAAAGACAAACTCAACAAACTCGATGTTCTTAGATGTGAAGTCCGTGTTACCTTCGGAAAGCCGCTGCGTCATGCCGCCCCAAGCCGAGCGCGGAGCGTCCAGAAAGCCGCCCAAGTCCATGTTGTAGTTGTATGGACCGCGTTCATGGGGCGAGAAGTAGAGGTCGAGCGTCGTCAGGATGCGCTCCTGTGAAGTTGCTTCCCGGTTGGGGAACACCGCCTGAGGTGAAACAAGGCTTACTGCCGGATCTGCGGGTGCACCGAGCTGGGCCAAGGCATGATCGTTCAACGTGTACCAACCCAGGGTGCCACGTGTGTTGTTGGACAGTGCCACCTCCGGACCACCTTCGTCCTCATGCGGACCCAGCACAGGCGAGCTACTCAACAGCCATGCGCCAGGTCGCGTGAGTGTCAGAACATTTTCGAATCCCTCAAAATCATCCACATAGGACACACCTTGGAGCTCATCCGTGTTGAAGTCCCGGCGCTGTTTTCGAAGATTGCGCCGCTCGTTTTTGAAGGCGTTGGTGAGCGAGCGCCCCGGCCTGAGCTGCGCAAGTTCGCCCTGCAGTCGGATGGAGCTTGCCTCCTTGGTCTGAAGGAGCGGTATGGCATCAATAAAGCGTGTAAGCCATCGCGGACTCAGGTCGAGTGACCCGTCAACACCCCATATCAGGTTGGACACAGGCTCCTCACCGATGCGGAACTTGTCTGTGATGGACTTCTGGTTCATTCTCATCACGGTGCCTCCCACCTCATATCGCTCGTTTGTTGAGAAGTCCAGCCTCGCCCCGAGAAGCGTCTTCTTCTGCAGGTTGAACAGAGAATTCTCCTCATGCTCAATGGAGATATCACGTCCGCTGGTGAGGTAGGCTCTGTTGACAATGTTGATCGTTCCGCCCTGATAATCCACGATAAAATCCGTTCCCTCTGTAAGCGGTACGCCACCGCTCGTAACGCGGACTGATCCTGGGATCACGCCGGCAAACGCTCCGAGGTCGTAGAACGCAGGCACACCCCCCTTGTAGGAACCCTGAATGCGGTATACATTTAGCTTTGTGTTGCGTGCCGCATTGATTTTCTTCTGGGTGTACAGGTTGTGGAAGACATACGTGTTCTTGGCTGCTGTCTTTTCTTCCTCTGGCAGACCGCTTTGATCAATCAGTTCCTCCATGCGCCGGCCAAACGGCTGCAGGTATGGAAAAATCAGCAGACCTTCGCTCTGGTTGACGGTATAGTTGTTGAGGTAGTCAAAGAGATCGTCCGGCTTGTTGGCGCCATCTTCGTTGAGGCGGTCAAGGCCCAGAACCTGTATGAGTGTCTGCTGTCCGGTGATGCCGGTCAGTGTCTTGGTGGCACCGCTACCGGGCGGTTCGTGCACGATATCGAGAATAAACTCGGAGGGCAGCAAGGTTGACCCTATCCTGTAGATGTTGCGCATCTCCAGGTACCAGGCAGCCGGGTTGATCTGGTTGGGTTCTCCGAGGTTCGCAGGCTGCTGCAGGTTTATGGGTTTGAGCAGCTTGAGCACGATACGCTCACCGGTCTGGCTGTTATCGCCGCCACCGGTTTCTGAAGAGAAGTCACCCACTTGAACCTCCTGCCCGCCTCCCGACAGGTACCGGAAGGAGACCGCCAGCGCCTCGCTTTCCGGCAGACGATGCTTGAGCGAGATGTAGCCGAGCAGCGGGTCCACATCATAGTCACGCCCTAGGATCAGCTTTTTGAACTGCCCAACCTGAAAGTCGCTGCTGCGCAGCGGACGGTCCATCTCATCGGACTGCAGATAGTCACGCGGCACGGCATCGCCCAGGCGAAGCTCCTCCTCAAGCTCAGTGTCAGAATACTGGTCCAGGTCCGGATCGGGGTGTACCGCCTCAGTATAGCTGTCTGCATCGCGAACAAGAACAGGGCTCTCACCCAGGTCCACCACGGCCACGACCTGGCGCACATTTTTCTCTTCGGGCGCCACGGAGGTCAGCTTCCAGACTTCGAGATCGGTGATACCGGAAAATACCGCATCCAGGATAATGTCTGGCGGATCACTAAGCGCCTCCTCCCACCTGTTGCGGAAGTAATACGACAGGAAGTAATGCGTGCGCTCGCTGTAGTCGGTGGGCCGGCTGTCGAATGTGGTTGTTTCCGCGCCGCCTTCCAGGGTCAGGGTGTTGGACTGCCCCTCCTGCTGGCTGGCTACGGTCGTCAAGGTGAATCCACCGAGCTGCAGCTCGGACTTGAGTCCAAAGAGACTCTGCCCCCCACGGATCAGAGACGACTGTGTCTGCAGGAAAACATTTCCTGCCTCGATGCGCTGGATGATTTCGTCCTCATATCCGGTGTACTCCAGCTTGAGCTGATTCTGATAGTCAAACTGATTCCCTGTGTCCCAGTTAACCTCAACCTTCATCTTGTCGCCGATGGTACCGGACACTCCCAGTCGCAGCTCCATATTGAACGACGGATCAAGGCGTGAGCCCTGCCCGAGCGCGAGTTGCTGCTCGCTCTTGTTGTATATAAACGCTGGACGGATGTCGGCATTGCCGGTAACGCGAAGGTCTACCGTGTTTTTGCCGAAGATGGTTGTGAATCCGCTCTGGCGGCCGCCGGGAATCGCGATACTGTAGGCCAGGCCACCGCGCCGCCGAGACTGGCTTTGCTGCCGTCGCCGCTGAATCAGATCGCGCCAGTTGCGGTCGATGCTGGCTTCAAGCTTGTGCCCGCGGTACTGCGTGCGAGACAGTATCAGCGGGTAGCGAACATCGTTGCCTTGTATCTGCTCACGTGATGTATAGGTGATGTCCGCGGAGTCGAGTGCCACGCTGTGCTGCCAGCCGGGAGAAGCTGCGACACCCATGGAGCGGCGCCGTGGTGCCAAGACCGACGCTGTGCGTTGTCGGGCATAAAGCGCCGAAAGATAGCGGGTTACGCGAACATTCGTATCTATGGGAACATCCGCGGCCCTGATTACCGAGTCCACCAGCGCGTTGAGTAGCGAGTCCTCCATGGGGCGCACGAGCGCCCGCAGCGAGTCTGCGCCCAGCTCCCGTATAAAGGCCAGCAGCGAGTCTACCTGGTGCAGGCCCACGCTGTCGGTGTCAGCGCGGACACTGAACACCAGCCCGGCATGGCGCTGGCTGTGCGCAAACTCACTCTGCGTGACAGAGGATGCCAGACACAAAAGGATTGCCGCCGCGGTCAGGCTTAACAGCCTGCGGAGCGGGTGACGCTGCCGCACAGGTTCCTGCATATGCTCGAAACGAGCAAGATTCTGTCAAGATGGGGGTGTCAGTAGCAAGAAAGGTCTATGCGGTGCCTCTTTTGTTCTTGTGAATCCTTACTCTTACTGCGTTGCCGCTCTGGCCGGTGCGTCGAGCGTTAACGCAACGAAATCAGGCATGTTCAACAGCAAAATCACAGCCATGCGTTATCTTTGTGCTCTTGTCGGCGTTGTTGCCCTGGCAGCCGGATGCACTGACCCTGCCGCGGAAGAAGCGTCCATCGTGGCACTGCTCCAGGCGCAGCAGGCAGACTGGAACGCCGGGGATATTGAAGCTTTCATGGAAGGGTATGTGGTAAGCGATACGCTCCGCTTTGTGGGCGCTTCAGGTGAGGTCCTGGGCTGGAATAATACACTTGAACGCTACCATCGTAACTATCCGAACCGGGCTGCGATGGGTACGCTAGCCTTTGACCTGCGTGATATCGACCTGCTGGGCGACAGTCATGCGATGGTATTTGGTGCGTACTCGCTGGAGCGGGAATCGGACAACCCCACTGGTCTGTTCACGCTGATCCTCGTCAAGGCAAACGGCCAGTGGCGGATCGTGCACGACCACACCACCGCGGATCAGTTGTAGCCTGTCATGGATCGCACTGTAATCATCACCGGTGCTGCCGGGCGGCTTGGTTCACGGATGATGGCGGGCTTTCGCGCCAGTGGTTACGCTGTGGCGGGCGTTGGGCATGGCAGCGATTATGAGGCAGACCTCACGGTCGAGGATGCAGTGGCACAGGTGTTTGACACAATCGTTAAGCACCACGGGCCTATCTTCGCACTCATCCATACGGTCGGTATGTGGCAGGCGCGGCCATTGGCCGACTCATCTGTACAGGACTGGGAATTGATGATGAGAGTGAACCTGACCAGCACGTTCCTGTGCTTTCGAGAGGCAGCACGCTGGATGCAGACGGGAGATGGGCGGCTCATAGCCGTCACGTCGTCCCAGGGTGCTGATAGGGCCCGTGCAAAGCAGGCGGCCTACGCAGCATCCAAGGCCGGGATTATACGGCTGGTGGAGGCTGCGGCACGAGAGTACCAAGGGCGTGGAATCTCCTCCCATGCCCTTGCACCGAGCGTCATCACTTTTGGTGATCCGGGTGCCGCTGGTGTGCCTGCTTCCGCCCTTGTACAAGCTGCACTCTTCCTGTGCAGCGCAGCCGGCAAATCTGCCAGTGGGGACACTATGCGTTTCTACGGTTCAGAGCTCAGCTAACCGGTATGGAGGCAGCCAAACGGAAATTCTGGCGGACCCTGGCCGGTGTCCTGATCGTCCAGCTGATTGCTCTGGGCTTTCTGTGGCTTTTACAATCCGTCTACGGGCTCTAGGTGCACTGGATTAACTGGCTCATTGTCGCGGCCTACCTAGTCTACGTTGTCTGGGATGGGCTGCGCCGCTCGCGCGACACCAGCCGCATAGAAGGGTACTTTCTGGCTAACCAGTCTCTGCCGTGGTGGGCGGTGGGTCTGAGCGTGATGGCCACGCAGCTTTCCGCCATCACCATGATTGGGACTACGGGGCAGGGGGCTACAGACGGGATACGCTTCATACAGTTCTACTTCGGACTGCCCATTGCGATGGTGATACTGGGTGTGACGCTTGTCCCCTTTTTGCATGGCAGCAGGGTCTTCACGGCGTACGAGTACCTGGAACGCCGCTTCAATGCGCCGACCCGGTCGCTGACGAGTTTCCTGTTTCTGCTTTCGCGCGGCATGGCCTGTGGCACCATTATCGCCGCGCCTGCGGTGGTGTTCTCCGCCATCTTCGGATGGCCGCTTACGTGGTGTGTGGCAGCCATCGGCATTCCGACCGTGCTCTACACGATGTTTGGTGGCATCCAGGCCGTAGCGTGGGCGGATGTCAAGCAGATGGTCCTGATCGTGGTGGCGCTCGTAGCGGTAGTTGTGGTACTGCTCTTCAAGATGCCTGTCAGTCCGGACGATGCGCTGCGCATTGCCGGAGCTACGGGGCGCCTGCAGGCTTTTGACTTTTCGTTCAACCTGGAAGAGACCTATACCGTCTGGTCCGGCATCCTTGGCGGTACGTTCCTGATGCTGTCATACTTCGGTACGGATCAGAGCCAGGTTCAGCGCTATCTGGCTGCACGCAGCACGGATGAGGCACGCAGCTCGCTGCTTATGAGCGCGTACTGGAAGATTCCGCTACAGGGCCTTGTGCTGCTTATTGGTGTGCTGGTTTTTGTTTTCTATCTGTTCACGCCGCCACCGCTTCTGTTCAATCCGGCCCATGAGGCGAATGTACGTGCACAGCATGGCGAAGTGTATGCAGACTTGGAGTCACGTTTTGGGGAAGTCTTCACTGAGCGCGAGGCAGCGGCGCGCGCCGTTGCCATGGAGGACGCACCAATGGAAGCATTTGAGCGTCACGAGGCTGAGGTAGCGCAGATTCGCCAGCAGGCATTGGACCTGGCCAGCAGCACCACAGGCGAGCCAAGCCGCGACGTAAACTATATCATACCCAGATTCGCGCTTCGGGAGCTGCCTCTGGGGCTTACGGGACTCTTCATTGCCGCAATCATGGCGGCAGCCATGTCCAGTATTGCGGCAGAGCTCAATTCACTTTCCACGGCCACAGTTATCGACTTCTATCGGCGCTGGGTTCGGCGTGAAGGGTCTGATCGTCACTTCCTGATAGTTAGCAAGGTTGCAACGGGTTTCTGGGGCTTGTTTGCCTGTGCAGTAGCCACGTTTGCGGCTACGCTAGGTTCGCTCATAGAGGTTGTCAACCGGTTTGGATCCTTTTTCTACGGCTCTATCCTGGGTGCATTTCTTCTGGCCATGATCCCGGCTGCGCGTGGTTGGGGCGCCTTTGTCGGGCTGCTGGCGGGCATGGGGGCAGTTGCCGCGGTAGCCTTTGGGTTTCCAGGGGTTTCGTTTCTGTGGCACAACGTGATCGGTGCTGTCACGGTGGTGGCCGTCGGTCTCCTCGTTCGCATCGGGCCTATCATATCAAGGGGCTTTGCACACCTCAAGAATCGGGCTCGCCGGCAAGGTCATATACGCCTGCCTTGAGATGAGATACGCGCCTGGGCCGCTGGCACATGTGGTGCTGAACGCTTGCGTCACGTTTCCCGATGCTGCACTGTCTGGTCCGTACAGCATGCCGAATCACTGTGGCGGACACCGGAGCCTGTATCGTGCAGTGGAGCGACTGTACCGGCACAAAGGGGTGAATCAGCGCGCCTGCTCAGGCCTTATGAACAGATGCGGAAACCGCACGGCGGAAGAGAAAGCACCGCACCGCTTTCTGTCGCAACGGCGGTCAGCTGACGTTTGGAGCCCCCCGTAAATCCGGGCCGATCGGGTGAGGAATGGCTCCCCGACAAGCGGATTGCATCAACGCTTCTGCCATAGGACAGCAAACCTGATCAGGCTGCCGGCAGTCTTCCGGTCGCGGCTCCTGTGCCGGGTTGTTACAAGGGGCCTCGGCCCGCCAGTGCACGAGACAGCGTCGCCTCGTCGGCAAAGGCCAAGTCACCCCCAATAGGCAAACCGCGCGCCAGACGGGTGACCTCCACCTGGAATGGCGCAAGCAGCTGCGCAAGGTAGTATGCTGTGGTGTCACCTTCCACTGTTGGGTTGACAGCCAGGATCACCTCTCGGATGCGGCGCTCAGGCTTCGCCTCACCCGGATTCAGGCGCCGGACAAGTTCGCGGACCGTCAGGTTGTCAGGCCCAATGCCGTCCAGCGGTGAAATGACCCCGCCCAGAACATGATAGACACCGAAATACTCGCCGGTACGCTCAAGGGCCACCACATCACTGGATTCCTCAACCACGCACACAAGTCCGTGATCACGTTTCTCGTTTCGGCAAAGCGCGCAGGGAATGATATCGGTGACATTCTGGCAGATGGTGCAATGCTGTACGCGATCTTTCACCGCCAAGAGTGCCGAGGCAAGCAGTTCCACCTCTTCCCGGGATATCTTGAGCACGTGCGCAGCCAGTCGCTGGGCCGACTTGCGGCCTATGGTCGGCAGCTTTGAAAACTGCTCCACCAGCGATTCTACCGACTCCGAGGAGTAGTGCATTGAGTGGTCACCCTGTGAATCTGTCAAGGCTAAGACCCGGAGGCATCAGATTGCCCAAGGCCTCGCGGGTCTCTGTGCCAGCCCTTTCGGATGCTGCCTGGAGCGCCTGATTAAGGCCGGCCAGCAGCAGATCCTCCAGCATCTCCACGTCACCAGCATCAAAAAGAGCTTTCTCGATCTTGACTGATTTTATTCGCTGCGCTCCTGTCGCGATGACTTTGACCATGCCTCCACCGGATTCTCCGACAACCTCGATGGCGCTCAGCCGGGCAGTGATGTCCTCCATGTTCTTCTGGAGCTTGGCCATCCTGCCGAGTATGTTCAACATAGCGTGGTTGGTTTAGGTCAGGGGGGTCTGCTCACCAGCTTGTCTCCAAAGAGAACCTATCAACAAGTGTCCGGACCACAGGCTCATTTGCAACCCGTTCTCTGAGGCGTTTGCCGGGATCAAAGCTGCCGATATCGCGCAGTTCAGGCGTGACCTTGAAATCTATACTTTTCAGGTTTAAGTCACAAAGCTCGGCAAACAGCCTGACAAGCTCCGGGGAGCAGGTCTGTACTTCCTTCAGGGCATACTCATCTGGCACCGCAATGGATAGTACCCCGCGGTCGAGCAAAGACGGTTTTGACTGCTCCAGAATGGCCCCTATCACAGGCCTTGTCTTCCGCATGTGTTTCACAATCTCTGGCCAGAGGTCCGTGCGCAGCTCTTCGTCGGAGATCGTTACACTCTTGGGGACTTCAGGGGCGGGCTCGGGACGGCGGGTCTTATTCAAGACCGTATCTCCCGGAGCCAGCCCGGGTGACACCGCCAGCTTGACGGGTGGCCGTGCGGATCTGCGCCTTTCTGCTGCCGCTTTCGACGGGGGCGGCGGACCAGGCCGGTCAGACCCAGTGCGGCTGTCCCGCTTGCGCTCACGGGCCGGGGGTTTGCGGTGCGGCGTGGCTGGGTCTGTGTAGCTGGCAGGAAGGCGATGGCCATCAGCGCGCCGAATCAGCTCATCGACCCGCTCCAGCGTGTCCGCCAGGTCCAGCGCGTCATGCATCCGCGCCATCTTCAGCAGCGTCAGCTCCAAGCGCAACCGAGCATGCGCGACGGTGTTGATGGTGCGCTGCGCTTCTTCGACAGCTATCATAAGCCGCAGCAGCGTAGGTTCATTGAAGCTGACACTAGCCTCCATGTACCGTTGCCGCGTGGTGTCAGAGGCTTCAATAAGCGCAGGATCATGCAGGCACAGCGCCACGAAAAGGTTTCGCAGATGTTCAGCCAGACCACCCAGAAACTCCTGTATATCATGCCCCGCGCGCAGAAGCGTGTCTACAAGGCGCAACATGCCCGCACTGTTGCGATTCGAAGCATGCGTGGTCACCTCAAAAAACAGCTCTATGTCGACGACACTCATCGCCTTCGCAAGCGCCGTGTATTCTAGCCTGGTTCCGCAGAGTGCGAGCGCCTGGTCAAACGCTGAAAGCGCATCCCGAAGAGCACCATCCCCTTTGCGGGCAAGGAGAAGCAGCGATTCGCTGTCAGCGGTTATGCTTTCATCTGTGCAGATCTTCCTTAAAAACACAACAATATCCTGCACAGGAATGCGCCTGAAGTCAAACCGCTGGCAACGGGACAGGATGGTGGGAAGAACCTTATGCGGTTCGGTCGTTGCGAAGATGAACAGTATGTGTGGGGGCGGCTCTTCCAGCGTCTTCAGCAACGCGTTAAAGGCTGCTTTCGACAGCATGTGCACCTCGTCAACGATGTACACTTTCTTGCGACCGCTTTGCGGGGGAACAAGGACCGTTTGCTGCAGATCCCGGATGTCTTCCACCTTGTTGTGCGAGGCCGCATCAATCTCAAAGATGGAGAGGCTGCGACCGGTTTCAAAATCGATGCAAGACGCACACTTGAGGCACGGCTCCGGTTCCCGGGCACCCGCTTCGCAGTTGATGGTCTTAGCCAGGATGCGCGCGGTTGTTGTCTTTCCCACGCCTCGCGGCCCGCTGAACAGATAGGCATGCGCCAGCTTGTCCAGTCTCAGGGCGTTCTGAAGCGTCTGCGTCACGTGCTCCTGCGCCATCAGGTCGCCGAACAGCTTTGGTCGGTACTTGCGGGCTGAAACGAGGTAGCGCTGGTCGGACATCTGGCGTACGCGGCGGCGAGTGATTGTAGAGCCGAACATCAAAGGTACTACAAGTTGGCACGATATTGTTATCCCGGATGTTCACAAATGGACAAGGTTCATGCTGCGGCCGTGCACAGTGCTCTTGCCCATAACAACCCGGGCGCTACGCTGTCATGTGACCTCTGCTGTTGCTATCTTGGGGTTGATGGCAGGAACATGACCAGATCAGCATTGGTTTACGGTTGCTGTCAACCCGGCCGCCCACAAAACGCCTATGCCTGCGGAAGAAGAGTCCGCAGCTCGGTAGATTTTGGTATCGTAGCAGACAACATCGTGCACATTGCAGACCTCGCGGTGGAAAAACACAAGTGCTCTCACGGCGATCTGGCTGAGGACGAGCGCACCAAGCTGATCAGCAAGATTCAGGACGCTCTGTGGATTCGGGTTGGCGAGTTCCGTGCGGAGCAGCGCCGCAAAACCAAGCAGATGTTCAAGGTGGCGGAGGCAGCACTGCTGCGGTCCTGTCGTAGCGGGGCCCATGCGGATCAACGAATCAGGAGCGTTTCCGAAAGCAGCACTTTGATTCATGAAAAACAGCAAACAGCACAGCATAGAGTGGCAGCGTATCGGCCACGCCGTCATAGCTAGGGTTGCAGGGCGGATAGACAGCTCGAACGCCTTCGACTTTGACCGTGAGGTCCAGAGCAAAATCCAGAAAAGCGATGAGGTTCTGATCTTGGACTGTGCGCGGCTCACATATATCAGCAGCGCCGGCTTGCGTGTAACCTTGAGGCTGGCCAAGGCGTTCGCACCGCCGAAGCGTTTCGCCTTGTGCAGTCTGTCAGAAAGCATTAACGAGGTCGTTTCAATCAGCGGATTTGACAGGGTCATTGCGGTTTTTGATTCGGCCGAAAAGGCGCTGGCTGCAGGGTAGCGGACAGCTTCAAGGACTAGCGTCTTTGTGCTTCGCAGCCACGATCGGGCAGAGCAGGGTACCTGGCACTGCCCGCGGACCTGCTCCAATATCTAATCACGCAGATGGCCACGACCATGCGTAACGAAGTGACTGATGCCGAATTAGAAGCTCTGAGGGATGCTGTGGATAACAGCATCGTTGCAGACAACATCACCCACGTCGCGGACTTTGTTGTCGAAAAATACGAGTTCACTCAGGGGGCACCCCTCCCCAAAACTGTCCGTGATGCGGCCATTGCGGAGATCAGGCGATCGTTGTGGGACTTCATGGAGCGCGTTCGTACAGTCACAAGAAGTTCCTGCGTGAGCTGTTCGCTATCGCCGATGAGACTGTAGCCGAGGCCACAAAAGCATAGCGCCCGTTGCAGACAAGGTGTGCCGCGGCGCTGCGTCCCCGGAGGAGGAAGGATACACACTGCATGTAGCCCACTCTAGTCACGTCTGACGCTGATTCGAGGCAGTGAGCAGGGCTGGCCTGTACTGCCGGCTTGGAGTCACCGCGTATCTCACGATTCAAGGGAGTCGCCTGATACAACAGCCGCAGATATGCGGAAGGCTATCAGCGGTATAGAGGCCGTGCACCAGGCAGCGCAGCGCCACACTGGTCACAGCCCGTCACGACCTTTGCTAAGTGCGCCGGGTAGTGGGGGATAGCGTGAAAGGGGGGCAAGATCAGACCAGGCCTTCGCGGTCTGTGCCTGAACCAGCTTCACGTGGTTCATCGTCATGGCTGGCTTGGCGTAGCGCAGCATCCGCGTAAAGCGGGCACCGGCATGCCAGCCGGCGGATCCGCTGCAGGTAGCGCCACACCTGTGGTGGATACGCCAAGAACAGCACCGTGCAATTGTTCGCAGAGGTCCATGCGTCCACCGTGGCAGCATCTCTCGCAGCAGGGTGCAGATCACGCCTGTCGCCATATTGGCATGCTTGCGGCCGCAAGGCTTCCTTCGCCAGACGCGGGAGAACGGGGTGCCCCGGCAAATCAGAGCCAGACTGGCCAGCACAAAATGAGTCAGAGACAACTTGTTCTGTGCCGACGGTCCACCGTGGGGACCGCCAGCAGAGGAAGCAGCAGGCATATCCAGAGAGGTCGCGCAACATCTTGGCAAAGCTTACGTAGCGAATCAGAACCTGGGAGTCGCCTTCTTCTCATAAGTGCTGCGTCACATTATGAATCGCCTGCATGGCTCGCTGTTCGTTCTGCTTGTTTCTGCCACGCTGCTCCCAGGCGTGAGCCCTGCCCAGTCCATTGACACTGGCGCTGCGCCAGTGTCGGCACCAACACCGGCCTTCAACCCCAACGTCCTGCCGACGCTGAACGTGCGTCCCACCGCGACCCCGATTGTAGTGGATGGCCTGATACAGGAACCAGCGTGGAACCATGCAGCTAAGGCTGTAAACTTTTCTGAGGTGTTTCCAGGCGATCAGTCCAAGCCACCTATCGGGATCGTGGCATACATGACCTATGACTCGGATAACCTCTACGTAGCCTTTCGGATTGAGGACGATCCGGACCATGTCCGGGCCAACCTGAGCGACCGCGATGCGCTGTGGCAAGACGACTATGTGGGCGTCATACTGGACCCGAATCAGGACGGCCAGTCGCTCTACTTTATCGCATCCAACCCGCTTGGCGTACAGGGCGACAGCCGGATTGCTGTCAACAACGAGGATGAAGGTTTCAACCTGATCTACTCTGCCGAGGCAGCAATCACTGACACCGGTTACGAGGTCGAGATGGCGATCCCATTCAAGAGCCTGCGGTTTCCCAACAAGGATGTGCAGTTGTGGCGTGGAACATTCTGGGTCACGCATCCGCGTGCCAGCCGAAGCCAGTATTCCTGGGCTGCCATGGACCGTGACAACCCGTGCTGGTCGTGCCAGCTGGGCACAATCAGCGGTGTTCAGGGAGTGCGTGCAGGCCGGAACCTGGAAATCCTGCCTGCCCTTACGAGTGCCAGTGCAGGGGCGCTGGTGGATCCTGCCGATCCGGCCAGCGGCTTTGACAACAACCGCATCGCAGTAGAGCCTTCTCTGAATGTCAAGTACGGCATCACCTCGTCGCTCACAGCAGACGTAGCGTTGAACCCCGATTTCAGCCAGATTGAAGCCGACGTTGCCCGGATCGATGTTAACTCCACCTTCGCTCTGTTCTATGACGAGCGGCGACCGTTCTTTCAGGAAGGGTCAGACCTGTTCCGAACGGAGATCCAGACTGTATATACACGAAGCATCAACGATCCCATCGTTGCCAGCAAGCTGACCGGGCGCTTTGGCAGTACCGACCTGGCCTACATTGGGGCACGCGACGACACCTCGCCGCTGCTCATGCCCTTTGAAGAAGAAAGCAGGCTGATCAGCGTTGGTAGGAGCGTGTCGAACATCTTGCGCGTCAAGTACAACCTCCCAGGCAACTCGTATGTGGGCACACTGGTCACAGACCGCCGCTTGGATATTGGAGGCGCCGAGCGCACGATAGGCCTTGACGGCCAGTTGCGGTTTCTGAAGAAGTACCTGCTGAGTGGCCAGGTTGTTGCCAGCCACACCGCCGAGCCCATCGACGAAGACCGCTCGCAAAACCTGGCAGGCATCACATTTGGATCGAAGGACTATACGGCGGCACTGGATGGAGAGCGTTTCGGCGGGCATGCCGCCACGTTCGAACTGGACCGCGAGGGCCGCTATTACGGATTCGAAGCAGGGTATGAGCAGAGTACGCCGACATTCCGGGCTGCCAACGGTTTTGTTCGGCAGAACAGCATGCGGCGCTTTTACTTATGGCAGGGAGTCACGCTCTATCCGGAGAGCATCGTTCCGTTTTTTGACCGCATCCGGCCCAACCTTGTCTTTGGTCGCCGCTGGAACTACGATGGCCTGCACAAGAGCGACTTCCTCTCGCCGCGACTGGGCTTCCAGATGAAGGGTCAGACCAACCTGTCGATGCGTTATGTCTGGGAGCGCGAGCACTTTGCCGGCGAGCTCTTCGAGGGCATCCGCCAGTTCAGCATAGACGCAGGCAGCAATTTCAGTGAGTACGCAAGCATTTTCGGGGAGATATCCACAGGCCGCGATATTGCGCGATTCCTCGATGCGCCCACGCTGGGCGGCAGCCTGGATGTGGCAGCGTCAGTATCGCTGCGCCCAAACCAGCATCTGGCGGTGCAGTCGCTCGTGGCTTATTCGCGTCTCAAGAGCATAACCAGCGGTGAGAACTACTTCAGTGGATACATCGCACGCGTACGTGTTAAGTACCAGTTTACACGCCGCTTCTTTTTCAGGACTGTCGTCCAGTACAACGACTTCAGCAGCAGGTTCGATATCGACACGATCCTGACGTACAAGCTTAATGCCTTCAGCGCGGTTCATCTGGGCTCCACGCACGATCTGGACGAGTTTGCGCAGTTTGACGACGCTGCTTCCAAGTACTTCCGGCAGAGCAGCCGTCAGGTGTTCTTCAAGTTTCAGTACCTGGTAAGGAAATAGCGGTCCGTCAGACCGTCGCAAGGCAGCCGTGATGCGCGGTCTGCTGATACTCGGAATCCCGTTTGGGCTTATCTTTCTGAAACATCAGCCGGAGCAGCGAATGGGTATCGACCGCAGAGCTTTTCTCAAACAGGCAGCCGCAACAGGTGCTGGTGTCAGTGTGCTAGGTCTTGGCCGGGCTTTCGGGTCGCCAGGCAGCAGGCTGATTACTGCCGTGATGGGTGTCAACAGCCGGGGACATGTGCTCGCGCAATCTTTTGCAAAGGCTGATAACTGCGAGGTTGTCTACGTATGCGACGTGGACGCGCGCGCGATTGCCAGAACCATCGAGGGTGTGAAGGAGGTTGCACCGGAGGCCTCACCGAAGGGCGAGGTGGATGTCCGGCGTGTACTGGAAGATAACGACGTAGACCTACTGGTGATTGCAGCGCCCGACCACTGGCATGCGCCGGCTACAATAATGGCCGCGCAGGCAGGCAAGCACGTCTACGTGGAGAAGCCGTGCAGCTACAATGCGGGTGAAGGTGAAATGCTGGTCGCTGCACAGCAGCGCTACAACCGGGTCATACAGATGGGCAACCAGCAACGCTCCTCTGTCGAATCAGCGCAGATCGTCCAGGCTATCCATGAAGGCATCATAGGACGTGCCTACTACGCCAGAGCCTGGTATGCGAACACCCGCGGCAGCATTGGGCGTGGCAGCCCGGTGCCTGTCCCGGAATGGCTCAACTACGACCTGTGGCAGGGCCCTGCGCCGCGCATCCCGTTCAAAGACAACTACATTCATTACAACTGGCATTGGTTTCTACACTGGGGCACTGGTGAGATATGCAACAACGGTGCGCACGAGATAGACATCGCACGCTGGGCGCTGGGTGTCGATTTCCCGACCCGCGTAGTCTCTGCCGGAGGGCGTTTCCACTTTGATGATGACTGGGAGTTTTTCGATACCCAGGTAGCCACGTTCAATTTCGAGGGTGGCAAAGCCATCACTTGGGATGGCAAGAGCTGCAACGGACGACCGTCCGAAGGCCGTGGCCGCGGCACTTCCGTCCACGGGGAATACGGCACAGTCATCATCGATCGGGACGGTTATGTCGTATACGATCGGGATAACAAGGAGATCTGGAAGCGTTCGCGCGCCTCCGGCCAGGAGGCGACACTGGACATCAGGGGCGGCGGCGGGCTCACGGACCGGCATATCGCAAACTTCCTGGCAGTGATTCGGGATGATGCAGAGCAGGCGTCACCCATCGATGAAGGCCACAAGAGTACGCTACTGTGTCACCTGGGCAACATCGCGCAGCTGACGGGCCGCAGCTTACAGTGTGATCCTGCCAACGGACACATCATGGGTGACGAGGAAGCTATGGCTTACTGGAACCGGACCTACGAGCCAGGCTGGGAACTCGAAGTCTAGCAGATATCATAGCATGGCATTCCGGGGCCAGGGGTACGTACCTTGACTCGGA
>JAAXGV010000052.1 GCA_012271185.1 Rhodothermales bacterium | reverse complement strand
ATACTGCCGCGTGAAGGGCCGGTACTGCGATACCGCAAACCGGCCCTCGTCGATGCTGAGGGTCTTGTTCCGGCGCAAGTCGCTTTTCAGACCCCTTGACCAGCTGATTTTCGTGGGGTCATTGTTTACGAGGCGCGTAATCTCCGCTGCTGACAGTCTGCGTGCAATTTGACCCTGGAGTCGCACCCGCTCGGCATTGTAGAAGCGGATCATGGCCTGAACGTTCTTCCGAAGCGCCGCTTCCGAATAATTGCAGCACCAGGCGTCACGGCTGGTTGCTATCCCCAGCGAGTAGCGCCTGAAGATCTTTTCGCCATCCTGTGCGCCGCTGGACTTGTCCCCCATAGCCATGAAAGCCGCAAAACCGGGCGCTCGCTGGTTCAGCCAATCATGGTGCACGTCTGGCTTCCGCTCCGACCATCCTCCTTGGGCTTCCACGCCACGCAGGCTATGAAATGCCACCACCTTTTCCAGCTTCCCCTCGCGACTGAGGTAGTCCCCTATGTCGCGGAACAGAATCGTGCATCCTTGACGGCCCGGGTTGCGCACCAGCAGAGTGATGGCCACCGGTGCCCTGGAGCCGGACCCGAAAATATTACCTCCCTCGGCTCTCCGCTGCTCACCCTGTGTTCTTGCATTCCCCCGCAAATGGAGCACATAAATGCTCGTAAACTCCTCCGCAAGACACTTGCGCAGGCCATCCGTAGCATTGCTGTCCAGCCAGCCCGCATTGGTTACGAAGCCAATCACGCCGCTATGGCCAATACGGTCGGATGCCCAGCGTATCGCCCGCACGTAGCTGTCATACAGGGTGCGCACTAATGTGGCTGAGGCGTGGGCGGCATAGGTTTCACTGATCCTGTTGTCCAAGGCTGGATACCTCTGGTTCTGAGCGGCATCATTCTCGCTCTTCTGCCCTGCGCTCCAGGGCGGATTGCCCACGATCACGCGGATCGTCGCGTTCTTCTGCCTCTTGCGCTGCTCAGAGTTCTCCGGCAGGAGGTGCGCAATAAGGTCTTCGCCCTCCTGCAGATCGAACGTATCGGTCAGAATGACCCCCGAAAAACGCTGGTACTCGTCCGCCTCCGCTGCCGCATGATAGGCCGCCTCAATGTTGACCGCGGCGATATAATACGCGAGCAGCATGATCTCGTTGGCATGGATCTCTGACGCGTACTTTTGTGCCAGAACCGCCGGCTTTATCAGGCCATTCTGGATGATGCGCGTGATGAAGGTGCCCGTCCCGGTGAAAGGGTCCAGGATCTGTACGCCCTCAGACGAGAGCGACTGCCCAAACTCCGCGCGCAGCACCTCATCCACCGAATGCAGGATAAAGTCCACCAGTTCGATGGGCGTGTACACGATGCCAAGCTTCTCTGCTATCTTCGGGAAAGCGTTCCGGAAGAACTTGTCATACAGCTCCGTGATGATCTTCTGCCGGGCCAGCGGCGTGTTCGCGGCTTTGGCACGCCGGGCCACGCTCGCATAGAACGCGCCCAGCCCTTCGGCCTCAGCGTCAATGTGGGCTGCGGCCAGCATGTCGAGAACGCGTTGCATGCCCTTGCTGACGGGGTTCTGATCGACGAACCGGGCATCGCCGTGCAATGCTTCGAAGACGGGGCAGGTAATCATGTGCTGAGCAAGCATCTCGATGGCGTCCTGCCCGGTGATGCCCTCGTTCAGGTCATCCCGCAGCTCGGCAAGGAAGGCCTGAAACACCTCCCACGCATCCTCATCGGCTGTAACCATGGACTCTATCCGCACGATGTGACGCCGCGCAATATCGGCAACGTCTCCCGCCCATTCGTCCCAATAGCGCCGGTTACCACACTTGAGCACGATTTTGGCTCGTATCGCCGCAGGCAGGTCAACTACGAACATCCCTTGCTGGCTTGGGGATGCGCTGTCTCCTGAGCCCGTGCCGCCACGACCAATATCAGGGCCGGGTGCGGCCCCTTTGGGCTGCCAGTCCGAAAGCGCTACAATGCCCAGGTGCTTGCCGGACTGCCCTTCCTCCAGGAGGTTGAGCATCGCCTCAAACCGCTCATCGTGTGACCGAATGGCGTTGAGCACCTGCCACACGACACGGAACGTGCCGGGCCGATCCAGGGCGGTGCTGGGATCCGCATGGGAGGGAATAACTACGGGAAGCACGACATACCCCATCCGCTTGCCTGTGGCGCGGCGCATGACGCGCCCCACGGCCTGCACGATATCAATCTGACTCTTGCGGGGGTGCATGAACAGGATGGCATCCAGCGTGGGGACATCCACCCCCTCCGCCAGGCAGCGGGCATTGGAGAGCACACGGCACGTGCGATCCGCTGAACGCACGCCATCGAGCCACTCCAAGCGTTCGCCACGCCGGGTCGCATTGAAGGTGCCGTCCACATGCTTCGCCTCAATCGCATAGTCCGGCAGAGGATCATCCCCGGCGGTGGGGGACTCGCGGTACTCACGCGCGACATCACCGAAGAGCGCCTCCAGCTGCCTGGAGGTTCTGATGTCGCGGCAGTATGCGATGGCCCGGCGCATGGGCAAACGATCATCCTCCGGAAACTCCTCCTGATCCGCCTTTGCCAGCGCACGCCAGCACCCTATGAGCTTGCCCGCATCGGAGAGCTTGAGCTCATGCTTCGCCAGCGACTGCCTGACCCCTTGGGCAACCGCCTCTTCCGGTACGGTCAACACGATCATCTTGTAGTCAGTCAACAGGCTCTGTTCCACTGCGCTCCCGAAGCCGATTTCGTACAGGACGGGACCGTACAGCGCCTGGTCCTCCATGGAGCACAGCAGCGCATTGACTTTACCCGCCTTGTTGCGTGCGGATGCGGCGTATACCTTGGGAGTGGCCGTCATGTACAGCCGCCGGCCCACCTGGACGTGCTGCTGATCGTGGATCTGCACAAAGTGGCTCTCGTCCTCGCCCTTGATCCGCGCCCCCGCTGTGCGGTGGGCCTCGTCACAGACAGCCAGGTCAAAGGCGGGCAGCCCATGGCCGCGCTGGGCTTCACCAATCACAGGGAGCGAATGGTATGTGGCAAATACCACGGTCAGCTGGTCGGGTGCGGGGGGCGTGGCCTCCTGCGCCAGCTTGGCTGCATCGGTGGTCGCCGGAAAGGCCAGATCCAGTGCGTCCATATCAATGCGATCGTCATTGCGGCGCCTTCGCCGGCCGACCTGGGCATCCGAGCACGCGGCATACGCCCGAAGCGCCA
Organism: Rhodothermales bacterium; assembly: GCA_012271185.1. GTDB lineage: Bacteria > Bacteroidota > Rhodothermia > Rhodothermales > Bin80 > JAAXGV01. The sequence goes on along the minus strand of JAAXGV010000052.1, from coordinate 2,300 downwards.
GCCTGGTGTCTGCCGCCCATTCCCGTACCGTTTGAGACATGAGAGCCAGGCTGGGCACCAGATACAGCACGCGGCCTCCGGGCCCCGCGAGCTCCTCCGCAATGCGAAGCGCAGTGAAGGTCTTGCCCGTGCCACACGCCATAATGAGCTTGCCACGGGAACCAGGATCAGCCAGCCCGGCCACGGCCCTGGCGATCGCCTCCTTCTGATGGGGATGCGGCGTCTTGGGCACCCTGCGCTCAACCTCCCCAAGCCGGACATACCTGCCCCAGTTGACAGGACTCTTGCGAAGCTCATGGAGCCCGATCCGAACCACGGGCACCACCTGCTTCCGGGCCACAGCTTCCGCCGGTCTGCTCCAATCCTCACCAGTCGTATCAATAAAGACACGCCGCGTGAAGTCACTGCTGCCCGAAGCAGCCAGAAAGGAGTCAACCTCTCTTTTCTGGAGCGGCTTGCCCTTGGAAAGGAATTTGCACTGGATAGCACACCAGCCTTCACCGCCACGAACCTTAGCAACCAGATCTACGCCTACGTCGGTCTCTGGCAGACCCCGCTCACGAGCCCAGTCTCCGTAGCGCAAGGGGGGCTCATACTGCGTCTTTTGCGTTGGGTCATGCGTCATGTAGGCCATGCACAACCGCTCAAAGGCAGTACCCTTAACACGCTCCAGGTTAAACGAAGAGGCCGCGGCTTCTTTGCGCCACGTATCCAGAATATCATCAAGACCAGAGGGGCTTCGTGGGGTCATCGTAAAGTCATTATGATTTCGTATGGAACTCGCGGCACGCCTCCCCCGCAAAGGTACCCAACCTGTGCTTTTCCAGCCCTGTCGGAACGGATTGCCTGACGCGCGAATCTCGCTGGCCACCAGTAGCAACGCCTGCTGCCGTCCCTTATATCACCTGCCTGTTGCCTTCGCCGAGGTCCATATTCGCCTGTAACTTAACCCATCCGCATGGATCTTGCAGGAGGTGACTTTGTCCACGGGCCGCTAGTGCCGCAGCAGGCTTTCATCCTGCACCCGGATATTGGTGGCATTGAGAAAGGTGGCCAGGCTTTCGAGCGCGTCGCGCAGCCCTGTGTGGAGCGAGGCATCTGCCGTAACACCGGGCTCGATAAACACACGCTTGATTTCAAGGATGCCGGTCGCCCGGTGCATCTTGGGATCGAGACGACCAACGAGCTGGCCATTGTGCAGGATCGGACACACGTAGTACCCGTAGACACGCTTGGCTGGCGGCACGTAGATCTCGATCCGGTACCTGAAGCTCAGCAGATCTTCTGCTCGCTTGCGCTGCCACAGCAGCGAATCAAAGGGACACACAAGCGTTGTACCTTGGGGCTCTGGCGCTGCATCCAGCCATGCCAGGTGCTCTGGCAGGGCATAGAACAGCCGGTCAAAGCCCTTGACCCGCACCGGCACGATACGCCGCGCCTTGTGATTGCGCGTCAGGATGCGTCGGCGCAGGCCTGCGTTGGGCTTGGGGCCTGTCCAGTAGTTCACGAGGTGATCTTCGCTGGCGACTCCGTTACCGCGGAGTCCCGTCAGGAGCCAGCTGTCCTCTAGCGCCATGCTACTGGCAGGTGCCACCACCGGGTACACACGCTCCGCAAGGTCATACACCCGCCGAAAGTGCTGCCTTCGACTTACTGCAGCCCGCCCACTGTGCCACAGAACGAGCAGGGACTGCTTGTCCTCCTTGGCCCGATCCAGAGAGTCAGCGCTAATATCCGCGCGCTCTAGCGGTCCACGGTCGCGAAGCATCCGCATCACACGCCGCTTGGAAGCAGGCGATGTGTTCCAGCGCTCCCACCAGGCAGCCCGCTTCCACTCGGCTGGAGGAAACCGCCGCATGCGTCGCATCCCCAATGGGAGGTGCGACATTGACAGAATGGAGGCCTCATGCCCCCAGTACTCATAGGCAAGGCGTTCATCATACACCCAAGCATCCACCTGTGCGCGGTTATATGCCCCAAACCGGCTCCACAACGTCAGGTAGTGCGCTCGCTCCAGCGCATTCACGCTATCGAGCTGCAACCCTCCGGTCTGCTCCAGGTGGTGCACGAAGCGCTCGCGCGTCAGCGTCACATGCCCGCGGGGCTTGCTGAAGCCCTGCAGGTGCAACCAAAGGCGCGTGATGTCCGCAGGACATACTGTGATGGGCTTGAGGGACATGGCTAAGCAGAAGGGTTGGAGGGTACACCCGGCAGCCTGGCTGCGGATGTAAAAACGTCAGCAGAAGCAGCATCCGTACAGGTACAGCGCCTTAATGCAGATCGTAGGCGTTTCGTTACAA
>JAAXGV010000095.1 GCA_012271185.1 Rhodothermales bacterium | reverse complement strand
TGCACGGTCACCAGCGATTCCGCTGGCCTGGATATGGATCAGTTCACGTTCTCGTGGTCCTCTTCGACCGGAGCAGAGCACTCCGGCACGGGCGAAACGTCATGGTCCGGCACCGCAACCACGGAGGCCACAATCACGGTCTCCGTCGGCAGCGACTTCAGCGAGTCGCAAACCATCCACGTAATGCCCCGAACCGACTGGAGCTGGGGTCAGCTGTACGCGCCGGTGCAGTATACGCATGAGCCACGAGCACTAGAACCGAAGTCTGCACTCGGCTTCTACCGAGTGCGGAGCTATCCGTATGCCGGTGCAACGGAGCAGGGGACTGGGCCGTGGGAGGGCATCTATATGCTGCGAGAGCCTCCAAGGGTTGGCTCGGAGCTCCGCTCGTGGCTCCACGTGGCTATTGATTACGACGCTTCCGGGCCAAGGTATGACGATGCGGACGGTACCTGTTATGCGGCCTCTTCACTAACCACCGGCGGCAACTTTTACGAGGTAAACACACTGTACGACACCTACAACGCAATGTTGAGTTTTGTTGACCAGATCATAGCCCATGAGCGCTACCACGAGGAAGGGTTCAGTCTGTGTTTGGGTACTGAGGGCCAAGTCTTGATGGAAGAGTTGGAAGCGCTCACCGGCACGCAAAGTGACGTGGCCAGTAAGGCCAGCTCCGAATGGGTAGATTTCTACTACGAAGAGCTCCGTTCGGCGGGAGATATGGCTCCGGAGGGTGTCGCAAGCAGCCCCTACTGGTTCTATGACTATGACTTGCAATGGAAGTACGCGTATGATAGCTTCCAAGGGCACCAGGGTCAGCATGGCTGCTGACGGAGTACAACATGAAAAACGTGATGCTTTTACTGTTCGCGCTGCTGCTTCCGATGGGCGCAGTGGCGCAAGAGGCGGATATGCTGCCCCGGAAGGGCAGGGTCCTGGTCAATGGCGAGTGGCAATTCCCCACACCCGAGACGGCACTGCGTGACCTGCTCGCGAATGCGGCGGCGCGGGATGCGTGGGGCCCGGGGGAGGACACCCCCGAGGGTACCCCCGATGGGGTGGCTGCGGCAGTAGCCGTGCTGCGGCAGGTGTTCAACGCACGCCCGGCGGCGGAGCTGGACGCCTTTGCTAATGAACTCGGACGGCTGTTCCGTGACGGTACGGACCACCAATCACATAATACCTTTTGGGCTTTGACAAATGCCGGGAGCGAGCACGGAGACGATGGAACGCGGTATGCTGGCGCAAAGGACCTCTTCATACGGATCTATGAGTCGTACGAGGTCCGTACACATCGCATAGGAAGAAGAGCCTTGTTCGGGATCTTCTTAACTGGCGGCGTAGACTACGTCCGCCATGTATTCGAGACGAGCGAAAAGCCCCCAGCCTGCCAACGGCGTCCAACTCACGAAATATACCGCGCCACCGCACAGCATCAGCAGGGAGAGAAGCCACCGGTCTACCAACAGCGTCCAATTTGGCCAGATTTTCCCGAGCCGGAAAACCCCTGTCCCAATGTATCGACCTGGTGTGATGCGGGGTGGGTGCTGATGACCTTTCTCAGTGAAGGGCCGCACCCCGATGAGTATTATCCGCTCTGCGAGCTGGCAATGAAAGTCGATGGCGAGTGGTGGAATGTTGCCCATTAGCCTCTGGACGAAACCCGCTGGTTTGTGGGCACGCTGGTTGATCATCTGTCACTGCAACCCAGAGAAGAACAATTAAATCGAAATGTCTTTTATCGATTCTGTCTATTCGGACCGCAGAAATCATCTGGCCCAGGCTGTCGGGTCAGGAGTCATCCTCTTCATGGGCAGCGCTGAAGCGCCCATGAATTACCCCGACAATTGGTATCCGTTTCGGCAGGACAGCTCCTTCCTGTACTACTGGGGGCACAGCATTCCCGGGTTGGCGGCGCTCCTTGATGCAGATGAGGGACGCCACACCTTGTTTGCCGACGACCCGACCGTTGATGACATCATATGGAGCGGCGCGCAACCGGGCGCCGAAGCCTTAGCCGCACAGGCAGGTGCCACCGGCGTGCAACCGTCCGCTGCATTGGCAGATGCGTTGCGCCGGCTTGCAGCCTCCGGTCGCAAGGTGCATTTTGAGCCGCCTTATCGGCGGGATACACAAGCCAGGCTGGAAGCGTTGCTGCACTTGCGTACCGGCTCCGCAGGGTTGCATGCATCCGGTGCTCTTGTGCGCGCAGTCATCGGGCAGCGGTCCGTCAAGGAGGCACGCGAGGTAGCGGAGATAGAAGCAGCGCTGGCTGTTTCCTATGACATGCATGTGGCAGCAATGCGGCTGGCACGCCCGGGGCGCTATGAGCGTGAGATCGCTGGACACGTAGAAGGGATTGCTATTGCGGGCGGTGGCCGTTTGGCGTTTCCGTGCATCTTTTCCAGGCGCGGTGAAATCCTGCATAATCACACCTACAACAACAGGCTTGCGTCAGGTGATCTGGTTGTCCATGACAGCGGTGCGTCGTCGCCGATGCAGTACGCCAGTGACATCACCCGCACGATACCTGTAAGCGGCCGGTTTTCTTCGCGGCAGCGCTCCATATACGAGTGTGTCTTGCGCGCGCAGCTTGCCGCCATTGATGTCATGAAGCCGGGGGTTCCCTTCAGGGATGCACACCTCATTGCCGCACGATCTATTGCGAGTGACCTGAAAGGCTTGGGCCTCATGCGCGGGGATACAGACGAGGCGGTCGCCGCGGGTGCCCATGCGTTGTTTTTTCCGCATGGGATCGGGCATATGATGGGTCTGGATGTGCATGATCTTGAGGGATTGGGCGAGGATCTGGTTGGCTACGATGATGCGGTCCAGCGTGCCGGCCAGTTCGGATTGGCTTATCTGCGCTTGGGTAAGGCGCTTGCGCCCGGGTATGTCATCACTGTGGAGCCCGGATGCTACTTCGTGGGTGCGCTCATGGATCAGTGGCGGGCTGAGCGTCGCCATGAAGCCTTTATCGACTACGATGCGCTTGATGCCTGGCGGGACTTCGGAGGGGTGCGCATTGAAGACGATGTGCTGGTAACAGCCGAAGGTGCTCGCGTGCTGGGCCGGCCCATTCCCAAGACTGTGAGCGAGGTGGAGTCGGCCTGTGCTTCGTAATGCTATCCAGCCAGCGCCACGGCCCCGTCGTGCTGCATCAGGCGAACCTCCTCTACGGTGCCGACGCGTTCCGCATTAAACCGGCGCCTTGTCCTTATATAGTTGTCCGTGAAGCCGTACATGTGCCCGTTGGACGCTGCGTGCTCCCACAGCACAGGTCGTGTGGTACCAAGGAAGCGCTCTGTAAATGCTGTGCGCTTCCGGCCAGAGAGCGATCGCAGAATCCTGCTGCGTTCTGAGCGGATGTGGCGGGGCACGGTCCCGTGGCAGGTCGTGTTGGCAGCTGCGGTTCCGGGGCGCTCCGAGTACGTAAAAACGTGCAGGTAGGATATCGGGAGTTCCTCCAGAAAGCAGCACGTGTTGTCAAAGCGTTCCGGGGTTTCGCCCGGGTGCCCGACGATCACATCGGCGCCTATGCACGCATCGGGCATCAGTTCAATGATGCGCGCGACACGGCTGGCATAGACATGGCGACGGTAACGGCGGCGCATAATACCCAGTACTGTATCATCGCCGCTCTGGAGCGGGATATGGAAGTGGGGAACGAAAGAAGGTGTGCTCCCGACAAAGTTAAGGATCGCCTCTGTCAGGAGGTTGGGCTCGATGGAGGAGATCCGGTAGCGCTCAACATCCTTCACGGCGCTGAGCTGCTGCAAAAGCGCCAGAAGGTCTGTGCTGCCTGCGTCATACGTGCCCTGGCCGAACAGCCCAATGTTTACGCCGGTGAGTACAATCTCCTTGATTCCACGCGTGGCGATGCTCTGCGCCTGCTTGATCACCTGTTCGGGCGAGGCGCTGCGACTCTTGCCCCGGGCCGCAGGAATCGTACAGAACGCACAAGAATAGTCACAGCCATCCTGGATCTTCAGAAATGCGCGGGTACGATCCGAAGAAAGAAGGGCCGGGTCAAAGGAGCGTATGTCCCCAGTGCAGGAAACGTTGACCTGTGTGTGCTCACGTCGGCCGAATGACTTGACCAGCTGATAGAGCTGCGCCTTCTCCTGGGTGCCAAGCACCACATCCACACCTTCTATGGCAGCGACTTCCTGCGGCTGCAGCTGTGCATAACAGCCCGTAACGATGACACACGCATCGGGGCTTGTCCGGCGTCCGCGGCGGATCACCTGCCGGCATTTTCGGTCGGCTTCTGCTGTAACCGAGCACGTGTTGACGACTACCACATCAGCTTCTTCCCCGAAAGGAACAATCGTATAATCCTGCTCCGCAAAGACGCGGCGAAGTCCGCTGGTTTCAGCGAAGTTCAGCTTGCAGCCCAGCGTATGAAACGATACCCGCGGCATGAGTAAATTCCGGTGCAGCACCAACAAACTCCTGGGCCCGTATCAGGCTCCCTGCCGGTGTTTTGATGCACGCATGATTGCGCGAGAGGGTTATCCTGTCATCGTGGCGGCTTGGATTCTGGCAGCCTCTGTCGGCTTTGCGGTGATATTGCCGCAGCTGCCCTTCGCCATGCGTGCTGTGACCGGCGTTGTCATGGTGATACTCCTGGGACTCTTTCCCCTCTATTTTTTCGTCATCCGCGCAGAGAGGTGCCGCTGGATGCCCACGCCCTCCTCCTGGCGCCGGCCGACGGGAAGGTGGTCGCCGTCACGCTGGAGAGTGAGCCGCTGTACCTGCAGGGGCCTGCCAGGCGTATTTCCATATTCTTAGCGATCTTCAACGTGCATGTTAACCGTATTCCTGCGGATGGCACTGTAGAGTATGATCACTATGAACGCGGAGCGCATCAGATGGCATGGAGGGACAAAGCTTCACAGAACAATGAACAGTCACAGCTTGGTATTCGTCATCCTAGCGGTCACAGGGTGCTCTGTAAGCAGGTGGCCGGCCGCGTGGTGTGTCATGTGGCTGCGGGGGACAGCGTCAGAGCCGGAGAGCGGTTCGGAATGATCCGGTTTGGCTCGCGGCTGGATGTATTTGTGTGCCTCGAGGTTCCCATCCGGGTGCATACAGGAGACAGGGTGCGGGCGGGTGAGACAATTATGGGTCGCATGTCATGACGGCTCCGCAAGAAGTGGGAGGCAGCGAGAAGAGTGGGATGCAGCGACCCGATGGGTTGGCGTACCGCAACAATAGGCTGTCCCGGACGGCTGTGCCGTCATTCTTCACGCTGATGAACCTGTTCAGCGGGTTCCTGGCTGTTACGCAGATCCATGAGGGTCAGTACGCCTATGCCTGTTACCTGATTGTTCTTGCCGGTTTCTTTGACCTCTTGGATGGTATGATGGCGCGGCTCTCACAGGGGCAAAGCCATTTTGGCGTCGAGCTTGACTCGCTGAGTGACATCGTGTCATTCGGTGTAGCTCCTTCATATCTGATCTACGCGATTGCGCTCGAAGACTTCGGTGTTTTCGGCGTACTTGCGTCGGGCCTGCCTGCCATGTGTGCCGCTGTACGTTTAGCACGCTACAATGTGACTTATGAGGGAGAGGCCAAAGACTATTTTAACGGCTTGCCTGCCCCCGTGCAGGCTTATGCGTTTGTCCTGGTCGCACTCAATGGAGATGCCCACAGCTGGTTGCTCGATGGGGCTACACTGTTTCCTGTCGTCTTTGTCTTGTCTGCGCTCATGGTGACCAACATCGCTTTTGACGGCACGCCGAAGCCCACGACAGCCTATCTCGCGGCCAAACCACTCGTAGTTACCGGCTACGTTATCGGGGTCGCGCTTATTGTCGTCCTTCGGGAAACTGGTCTGCTGGTTGGTCTGGCAGCGTATATCCTCACCGGTGTCCTCCGCGCCGTGTACCGGGGTGTCCATGCAGTCATGAAGCGCAACGTCAACAGCACAAAACTGTCGGGTCCACACTAACCCTGCGTAAGGCGATCCATGCACGCCGGGATAGTCCGGAATGCGCCAGGACCGTGTGTTTTCGTGGATATGCTGAATTCAAAGCGTTGCACAGGCAATACATGTGGTGCAGACACCGGTCTTGCGCAAGCTCTCCGTGGGTGGGCACACATGTATAGCGGCCCCCAACACCTACTTGGCGAGAACCATACGCTTCTGCACCACAGCACCGGCAGCTTCAAGACGGTACAGGTATATGCCGCTGGCAAGGCCTTGGGCGCTAAAGGCTGCCTCGTGTTGCCCTGCCTCTCTGTAGTCGTTCAGGATCACCGCTACTTCACGGCCAAGCAGGTCGTAAACTGCCAGATGAACGTGGTGCGGACGATCCAGTGTAAAGCTGATGCGCGTGGCAGGGTTGAACGGGTTGGGATAGTTCTGATCCAGCGCGATGTCCGCAGGCAGGGCGTTTGTGCCATCTGCCGCTAAAGCGGGTAGCTCTATTGGTCCCTTCGACGAAAGATCTTTTCCTTGCAGGCCAGGGTAATCAGGCGCATAGCGGTACACCCTGAATACCGCATTCTGAAGAATAGGCCTGGGGTTCGGATCGTTGGGCACAAAAGTAGGTATGGGCTCGTCACGGGCTAGAGGACCAGTGCGCACGACAGGGTTGACGTATTCCCACACCTTTGCCTCATTGGTGTCGATCTCAAAGATCCTGCCCGTCATGCCTTCCAGGATCATGGTGTTGCCGTTGGGGAGGCGCTGCATCCCGGAAGTGATCAGTGAGAACAGGTTGCCTGAGTCGCTGTATCTCCAGACCTCGATGGGCGGCTCGTAAGCACCATCTGTCCCGATGTTAAAGAATACGTTGCCGTCGTAATCAATGTAGTACGGCAGTACAAGCTCCAGTACGGTAGAGTACTGCGGGTCCGGCCGAAATCGCCCGTTATCAAATACTAGGATGTTACCGTAACCCGGGAGGCCGTTGCCGATCCAGTGCGGCGAGTGGTTGAAATAGAGCAGGCGATCTGTGGAGTCTCCTGCCGCGTACATCTCCGGATTGCCAAAGCGGTACAGCAGGTCGCCCTTGGCGCCCTGCGCTTCCGCGGTCGTGGTCTTGCGGTTTATGACCCACACTTCACTGAAGTTGCCGGCACTAACCATGATGAGGTTAAGGTTCTCATTGTAGTCCAGCCCGTTGAAGTGCAGCCAGCTTCCGCCTGCGCCTGTGTTGACGTTGATGCGCCAAGGGTAATCCTTAACCTCGCCATAGTTGGGTTTGGCCGGGTCGAAGTCTTGTACCAGATGGTCGGTTGCATTCCACTCCCAGATGATTTCAGCGCTGTCCGGAGGTATTGGTCGGAACTCAACAATCCGCTCGGACCAGAGCACCGTGTCAGCTGTTAAGCCGGTAGTGTCGTAGCCCACAGCGGCAAGCTCGGCGGCATTCAGGCGTTCCCAGGCTGTTGTGAGGACGTTGCCGCTGGGCATGGGAACGATGTCGTGGTGCAGCATCACCTTGGGTGTCACATAGTCATACTGCCACAGTACTGTCCCGTCCCAGGCTATCTCCTGCAGGCGCCCACCCTGCCCGCCTTGGACCACCCAGGATTCCGGTGTGGCAGAAGCCCGCAGCAGATTGCCATTTGCCAGAAGCCGCACGGCAGCCCCAATGATTTGGTCGTGAGCCCAGTGGTTGACAACGTCGCCGTACTTATTGATCAGGTACGTGGACGGGTGCGTCAGGGACTCCAACAGCGTGTATCCTCCAAAGCTTGCCTCATCGTGCTGAAAAATGCCGACAGTTCGCACCTGTGCCTGCGCCGGGCAGGCAAGGCACGTGAGCAGGAGCAAAGTGATTCGATACATGAATCAAGGTATGGGTGCTACGGAGGTCAGACATCAACAGCAGTCGCCCAGTGACTCCGACTTTCACTGGTATTTGGGTCCAGCGCGCTGCACGGTGCTCAATTACTTGTCCGGCATCTGCGGGTGGCCCCGGCACGGCACTCCGACCTCGGTGATATGACCACCTGCCCGTTCGGTTCAGGTATGGTGATCGGCTTGCAGGCGGTGCAGTCTTCCTTGCAGTGCCAATCTACGAAGAATGCATGCTTGATCGGTGCTCTTTGCCGCTCATTTTTCTCTCCCAGAGCATTATGTCGCAAGCCTGCTACAGAAGCAACGAACAGGTGCGTGCCCCGCTGGTTTTAGCCTGTTCCGAGCGCCAGAGGCACTGGTTGTAGTTGTCGCTGGAATGGGGCAAGTTTCGATTGTGCTGCAACCTGGTTTTGCTCGTGTCGCGTAGTGGCACGGAGGAGCAGTCTTATCGTGTCCGTAACTGCATGAGGGATGGGTCCCCGCAGCCGCTATGCAGCGGAGTCTGCAAATCACCCACTACTGCCGGTTTAAGAGCGAGGTGGGGAAAGGCGGAGGGATGACCCTGCCAGGTGTGGGCCCCAAAGCCGAACGGAAGTGAACCGTCGGTGACGTGTCGAAAATTCCTTGGACGATGCCAAAACCGGGTTTGTCCAACGACTTCGGGACAGGATCGGAATGGCCATCTGTCTGCTGTCCGATCGGTTTCCAGGCGCCCTCAGCAAAGTTCCAGCTGTGATTTGGCTTTCGATGGTGCGGGAGAGCAGCAGTGACGATTGTGTCCCTGCTTTGCTGTAAATAACGTGGCAGCGAACGCGATGAAGGTTTCACCGCCTGCATACAGGCTGCAAAAAGAGGCTGTTCCACAGGCGTTCCGCGGACGCTGCGTCCGAAAAGATGCGGATCAGGGACTCCTGGTTATCAACGGCGGCACGGTGACGGGCATCATTGGGACATGGTGCTCCGCCTTGGGGCCGAGCACCCGGGTCATCCCCCGCCCACACACCACAGACCGCGGACGATATCGTTTTCACACTGTTCTGCGAGTCAGGCAGCGGGTCGCTGCATCGGCGCAACCAGCAAGTCCGAGGAGCCTGTGGCGAAATCCGACATTCACACGGCATTTGCTCCTCGATTGTCCACATAATCCGTATTTATTTAAATTTTCGGGATAATTTTTAATAACATTACACGCTATTAAAATCCGTTAAACTTGACGGGTTCGGCATGCAGCGCGGAGAAACCGGCAGATACGAAATCACGAGCACTGGTCGCGAGCGCGTTCGGGCCTTCGTACCCTTGCCTCTGCCACCGAAACCCGCTGTCGTGCTGGACGGCCCGCTGCAGCAGGAGCTGGAAGCGGCAACGCTGGCTCTCGGGCGCTTGGATGCCCTCTCGACATTCCTGTCGGACGTACCGCTCTTTTTGTACGCCTATGTGCGCAAGGAGGCAGTACTTTCCTCCCAGATCGAGGGGTCACAGTCATCACTGTCAGACCTCCTGTTGTACGAGTTGGGAGAGGAACCCGGCATTCCGCTCAATGATGTCGTCGAGGTCTCAAATTATGTTGCAGCTCTCACTCATGGCCTGAAGCGCCTGCGGGAAGAGTTTCCGCTGTCGTGCCGACTACTCCGTGAGGTCCACCGTGCGTTGTTGTCGCGCGGACGCGGCAGCAGCAAGGCGCCCGGCGAGTTCCGGCGCTCGCAAAACTGGATCGGTGGGGGTCTCCGCCCCGGCGATGCCATCTTCGTGCCACCCCCGGCCAGTGCTGTGCCCGACTGCATGGCCGCGCTCGAACGTTTTCTCCACGCCAAGGACGACGGGCTGCCAGCCCTTGTCCGGGCAGGACTGGCACACGTGCAATTCGAGACCATCCATCCTTTCTTGGACGGCAACGGGCGCTTGGGACGATTGCTCACCACATTGCTGCTGTGCCATGCTGGCATCTTGCGCGAGCCGCTCCTGTACCTGAGCCTCTTCTTCAAGCAGCATCGGGCTGTCTACTACGACCTGCTGAATACCGTACGCCGCACCGGTGACTGGGAATCGTGGCTCGCCTTTTTTGTCAAGGGTGTGCGGACCACGGCCGAAAGCGCGGTTGCCACGTCCCGCCGCCTGATGGACATGTTCGCGTCGGATCGCGCTGCCCTGCAACGGCGTGCCGGTCGCCGCGCCGGATCGGCGCTGCAGGTCTACGACGCTCTCAAAGCCGAGCCGATCCTGTCCCTGCCCAAGGTTTGCACTGTCACGGCCCGGTCCTTTCCAACCGTGTCCACGGCGATGCAGCTGCTTGTTGAACAGAACATTGCGCGCGAGTTTACTGGAAGATCCCGCAACCGGCTGTTCGTCTACGATCGATACCTGGCCATACTGAACGAAGGCATAGGGGCGTCGTGATGTGCCGGGCCGACCGCTGCCCGGAACACCGTAAGAGCGGGTGCTTGTCTCAGGTGATTGCAAGTGGCAACGCGAGGGGCTTCGGGATTCATCCGGAAGAAGGGACACAGATGCGCAGACAATTCATCGTAGCGGCAGTGTTGCTGCAATGACTGGAAGATCTGAGTGGCCGGGGTTTCTCACCGGTGAGAAGGTCGCGGTGCTGGCCATGCACGCGAACGGATACTCTGCAGCCGGAGGCAATGCCCGTTCGGCGCATGTTGGCGGAACTCCCAAGGACGAACAGCGGCTGACATTCAATTGCCGATCCGCCGCAGCGACTGTAACGGTACCTTCCAGAACACGACTGCGTCGCCTTTCAAATAGAGATGTATCACGACACCCGGCGACCTCTGTCAGCGATGCGGCCGCCGAGTACCATGAGCAACTTGCACAACCGCCGGGAAAGAGGCACGCTGGTGTTCGGGACTGCCAGCATATCGCAAAGGCTCGACGGTCCATCCCTGCACGTGCGAGAGAAGGTCGGAACTGATGCCTGACCTGACTGTGCTGGCGTCGTCAGCTCTGGTCTTCACTTCGATCATCGAGTGGCAGCAGACTCTTGTTCCTCGACATCATTCACCGCTCACATTCCCGTGGAATCTGTGCGACGTGGATGCATAGTAGACCGGATCTGCAGCAGAGTTTAATCTGCTTCTTGTCCGGCAGCATGCGGCACGTTATGTCCAGCAGGACGCCGTTGAATTTTCCTGTTTTCGGTTGTCCTGCTGACTGCGGCCAGAACCTAAACCGCTGCTGTCATTGTAAAATATGGCTCACTTACGGCCGGCCGCTACCCAATGTACAAAGCCAATATTACAGTCACGTTACGCTCGTCCATTCTTGACCCGCAAGGCAAGGCGGTTCAGCATGCGCTCACCAACCTGGGCTTTGAAGCGATTGACCGCGTGCGCGTAGGGAAGGTGATTGAGATGTGGATTAACGAGGAATCCGCAGCTGCAGCAGAGATTGCCGCTACCGCGGCCTGTGAGAAACTGCTCGCTAATCCTGTGATGGAGGACTTCTCCGTAGAAGTCAAGGATGTGCCTGAAGATGACTAGCGCAGAAACTTGTAGTTGAACTTGATCATGAGCACGTTCGTGGGAAACACGCCAAACGTGCCAAAGAGCTGGTCCACAGTCCGCTGGTCGTAGGGAGAGGGACTCGCAAGGTCCAGTGCCAGCAGATCGTCGCTGTCAGAGCGCGACTGTGTCCACACCACAAAAAGCGTGGACCCTGGCCGGTATTCCCAGCGAAGCACCGTATTGGTCTGGAGTCTGCTGAACCCGAAATCATAGTGTTTCGGGTAGTTGTCGACCGGCACGAGTGTGTCGCGGTTCTGCAGCAGCATGAAGCGCTCGTTGCTTCCCCGTGCGGCAAAAAGCTGACCATAGAGCTGGATAGCCAGCGTAGGCGTGAGCGTCAGATTGCCGCGCAGTGTGACGTCAGCCGACTGTGTGTTGCGGATGCCGAAGACGGGAACGTAGTGATGTCCCAGCGCATCATACGGTGTGCGGTTGGCCAAGGCCGATGCTATGGCCTCGCTGGTGCTGAATGCGTGCCATACTGCTACGTCTTCCGGCTTGACGCGTGAGGACTCGCTGATCAGCCATCCGTCCGCGTCAGGTGCAAATGCTTCGTTGGAGGCCCACTCGGTAACACCATACTCGCGCCCGGTGCCCACCTCCAGGGACAGGTTGACTCGCGATGAGGCCGCCCATTCGCCTTCAAGGCTGGACTCCACTGAGAGGCCGCCATCCCCGTAGATTTCTACGTCGACTTGGGGTGACAGCTGCCAGGTTCGCCGGGAGTCGGTGGTGAACTCCAGGTCCATGCTCAGCTCACGCGGTCGCGCACGCGGGCCCAGACCGCGCGTCTCGGTGACGTCGTAGCCGCCGAAGAGGTAGTCACTGCGCATGCCAAACTCAATCTCCTGAAATCCATGCGTAACCCAGTCCGAGCTGAAGAAAAAACCCGTACCGATAGAGACGCCTTCTTTGTACGAGAGGCCGCTGCCACTAAAGAAGCGTGCACTGCCCCGCTGAAAGGGTCCCACAGGTCGTCCACCATTGATCTGGTGGAATACCCCACCATAAAAATTGATCTGATTGTTCTGGCGCAGACGGCCCACATCGTTCGGGTTATAGGTGTCGTTCATGATGGTCAGTCCAAACGAGTAGTTCCACAAGGACCGCTGCTTGTCGAAGCCAGCCGTTAAGGCAAACCCCGTTTCGGCATCATCCTCCACCTGCCTGTGTGTTGCACTGAACTGACCGTCAACCTTGTACCTGTTCTGCCTGAAGCGCAGATCCCAGTCCACGCCGCCTGCGATACTGCGAAGGTCTGCCGTGTCGTCAAAGTATGTCAGCATACCGCCGACATTTGACAGGCTGCCGATCTGCTGCTGGGCACGACCTACGCCGTAGTAGTTGGAGGGGCTGAAGTCTTCTCCCGTGACGGCGCCAAAAAATCCGAAATTCATGCCGCGCCCGGTACGGCCGGATACCTTGGTAGCCCCAACGATGGGCGATCTCGCCCCTATGCGGCGGGTGTAGAGCAGCGATCCGCCCCGATCCAGACTGTAACGGAAGATCTGCGTGCCTTCCGTAAAGAACGGACGACGTTCCGGAAAAAACGTCTCAAAGGCGGTAAGGTTAAGCTCGGCCGGATCTGCCTCGACCTGGCCAAAGTCGGGGTTGATCGTTGCGTCCAGCGTGATATTAGTTGACAGTCCTACCTTGAGGTCGCTGCCGAAGTCGGCTGCTGATGAGCGCTGTGTGCTGCCTGGAAGCTCTCCTTCATCAAAGCGGGCACTGGCCACCGTGTACGGTGTTACCTGAAAGTTGCGGCGCGCACGGATGTCAACGATGTTTTCCAAGACACCAAAATGGGCTACGGTGCCGCTGCTCCGCTCGGTGCGGGGAACCAGCACCCATTCGTCAATCTCGCTCAGTCGCGGGATGACACGCCTGAAGTTGATGCCCCACCGCTGGACTCTGGCTTCAGAAAAGCGCAGCATGGAATAGGGTATACGCATCTCAACAGACCATCCCTGGTCGGTTATGCGCACCTCGCTGTGCCAGACCGCATCCCAGGAGGTGTCGAAGCCGAAGCCTCCGGAGCCACCTCCAAACATGCGGCCAGCGTAGATACCATCAGCCTGCACCCCTGATGCGCTTACCGCGAAGTTGTATGCGGTCTTGCGGTCGTAGTACGAGTCGATAGACGCGATGAACCAGTCGGCCTGGTTGAATTCATCGCGTCGCCCAAGGAGCCTGCGAATCTTTTCCGGTTCGCTGTCCCGAAGCGTCACACCGATATAAAGCGCGGAATGGTCGTAGAGCACGCGTACTTCCGTCTGCTGTGAAGCTGGTGCACCTTCGTCAGGCGAATACTGTGAAAACCCCGAGGCAATCGTCGCCAAAGACCATGCTTCCTCGTCCAGAAAACCATCCATGCTGATGCTTCCGGTCATAGGCTGAGCGGTCAGTGTGCACTCATCGGGGCATTTGGGGTCCGGGTGCACTGCCAGAGAACCCAGTAGCAAGGCGGTAATCAGCATGTGCAAGTACCCTTTGCAGGGACGGGATTTAGCATGGTTTGACGATGCGCCATGGCAATTGATTCCATGGACAGCAGCCGTCTGGTTCCGGCATCATTTCAGGGTACGTCTGGCCTCCGCGGCAAGCCTGTCTGCCCTGTTGTTAAGCTCGTTGGTTGCGTGGGCCCGGACCTTGATCCAGGTGACCTTGTGGCGACGCGTTTCTTGCAGCAGGTCCTGCCAGAGGTCCCGGTTCTTCACAGGTTTCCGCGCAGAGTTGACCCAGCCATCGCGTTGCCATTTGGCGAGCCAGTTTTTGTTGAACGAGTTTAGAAGATACGCGCTATCTGTATGCAGATCCACTGCGCAGGGCCGGTTGAGAGCACGCAGTGCCTCAAGTGCTGCAGTCATCTCCATCCTGTTGTTGGTAGTGTCGTGCTCTGCACCAGTCAGAACGCGTTCCCGGTTTTCGCATTGAATGATAACGGCCCAGCCGCCTCGACCGGGGTTGGGCTCGCAGCTGCCGTCAGTGTAGACTGTGACTTCTGTCATGTCTTGAAAGGTATGCGGTTTGTTGACTATGTAACGATCAAGGTGCGAAGCGGGCGGGGAGGACCCGGCTGCGTTGCATTCCGGCGCGAGAAGCATGTGCCCAGGGGCGGACCGTCCGGGGGCGACGGCGGCCGCGGAGGCTCTGTGCTGATTGAAGCGGATGGCAATCTCTATACGCTCCTTGATCTGCGCTACAACCGGCATCACTTTGCGCCGAACGGCAGCCCCGGAGAAGGCAGCAATAAAACGGGCAGGGACGGCAAGGACCTTGTCCTCCGTGTACCACCGGGCACAGCAGTAAGCATGACCGGCGGCAGCCGGACCCTCGACGAAGTCGTACGTGAAGGGGACCAGCTTGTTCTGGTACGCGGCGGGCGTGGCGGGAAAGGCAATGCGTTTTTCAAGCGTGCGACGCGACAGGTTCCGCGCTTTGCACAGCCTGGCGAGCCCGGGGAGGAGAAAGACGTTACGCTCGAGTTGAAGATGCTGGCAGATGTCGGGCTTGTGGGTCAGCCTAACGCTGGCAAGAGCACGCTGGTATCCGCGGTGTCTGCAGCGCGCCCCAAGATTGCAGAGTACCCTTTTACCACGCTTGCGCCGATGCCTGGCGTGGTGCAGGTGGAATCCTTTCAGTCGTTTGTCATCGCAGACATCCCAGGGATTATCGCCGGCGCGAGCGAGGGGAAGGGGCTGGGGCTGCGTTTCCTGAGGCATATTGAGCGCAACGCAGTGCTGCTTTTTATTATTCCGGTGGTGTCGCCTGACCCGCGTGCAGAGTATGATCAGCTGCTGCATGAGCTGTACACCTACGACGCGACCATGAAACATAAGCCCCACACAGTTGCTTTCAGCAAGAGTGACCTCCTGCCGCGGGGTGAGCGCCATACATGGCTCACGGCTGTCCGTCAGGGTTTCCCGCCAGACCTGGAGACGCATCTCATAAGCAGCGTAGCCAGGGAAGGGCTGACCGCTCTCAAGCAGGCGCTGTGGGCTCGCGTGGTAGAGGAGCGGAAAGCGTCGGCCGAGCGTATCCTGGATACGGCGTGATGAGAGGAGATGTACTGGATCTGCTTGTGTCAGCCGGCGCGGCGCAGCGCATCGATGCGTACATAGCGGGGGTGGTGCCCGACGCTTCGCGTACACAGGTCCAGCGTGGTATCCGGCAGGGCGCTGTGACGCTCAATGGACAGCGTGTGTTGCGCTCCTCCACCAGGGTTCAGCATGGCGACCGGATCGTATGGATACCGTCCCCGCCAAAGCCGCTGGCCATTGTACCTGAGGCCTTGCCCCTCGACATCCAGTACGAAGACGATTGGATGCTCGTTGTAAACAAGGCTGCCGGGATGTCCACCCATCCGGGGCCTGGCCATAGCACGGGGACACTGGTTCATGCGCTGCTGCATCACACCGGCGGCAAGCCCATCACGGCCGGCCACCGGCCGCAGAGCGAGGAGGTTGGTCTCAGCAGCCTGTACGAAGGACCGCACATACGGCCCGGTATCGTCCATCGCCTTGATAAGGACACCTCGGGGCTGTTGCTGGTGGCAAAAGACGACGTTACGCATCGCAAGCTGGCGGCACAGTTTGCAGAGCGGACGATCATACGCACCTATTACGGCATTATCTGGGGTGTTCCGGATCCTTCGGCCGGCCGAATAGAAGCATCCGTTGGCCGCAACTACAGGGACAGAAAAAAGATGACAGTGGTCCGCGCGCCGCATGGCAAGTACGCTGCCACCCGCTTTCGGGTGATTGAACCGTTCGCTTTTTCAGCGCTGGCAGCTTTTAAGCTGGAGACGGGCCGTACACACCAGATTCGCGTGCATGCACAACACATGGGCCACCCAATACTGGGGGACCCTGCCTATGGCGGGCGCTCGATACGATGCGGGCCGGTAACCAGCCGCCGCAAGGCTACGTACAGCCGCCTGTTCAAGCAGCTTGCACGCCAGGCCTTGCACGCTAAGGATCTGTCCTTCGTCCACCCGCACAGCGGAGAGGCTGTTTCGGTTACTGCTGCGCTGCCTGCGGACATGCAGGCAGCGCTGGATACGCTCCGCCGTGCTGACTCCTGACGGGGATCAGGACCGGCGCTGATGGACCCCCGCTCCCGTGGGGAGACATGATTCCTTGTATTGGCTCGAAGCATGCCAATCATATTACGCCTCTGATGCGTACAACTGGCCTGCGAGGCCAACCGCGCCAGGGGTGAAGACGACGTACCGGTCCATTGAGGGCACCTTTGACATTCTGCCAGGAAGCGCGTCGCCCGTAACACGGTCTGAAGCGTGGTGCCATGTCGAGGAAAGAATCCGCGCTGTCATGCAGCGTTTTGCCTTTGCAGAGATCAGGACACCGGTGCTGGAGCCGCTGGATCTGATTGCCCGGGGCGTAGGTGAGCTGACCGATATTGTGACCAAGGAGATGTTCAGCTTTGAGCGCGGTTCTACGAATTATGTGCTGCGCCCCGAAATGACGGCTCCCGTCATGCGTGCATACCTGCAGCACCACCTTGACCAGCGCCCCGGGGAGCAGCGCCTGTTCTACATGGGGCCGTGCTTTCGGGCGGAGCGGCCACAAAAGGGGCGATACCGCCAGTTTCACCAGTTTGGCGCTGAGATCATAGGCAGCACAGATGCCCGGGCTGACGCGGAAATCATTGCGTGCACCGTGGAGATCTACAGTGCGCTGGGCCTTGGGAGCACTTTGCTGCGCATCAACACGCTGGGCGATGCGGAGAGCCGACCGCGCTACATTCAGGCACTGCGGGCATACTTTGAGCCGTTCAGCCAGGAGCTTTCAGCGACAAGCCAGGGGCGGCTGAAGAGCAACCCGCTCCGCATCCTGGACACGAAGCTGGAACATGAGGCTGCACTGGTGCAGTCTGCGCCCAGGCTCATGGACTTTGTTGATCCGGACAGCCGCGCGCACTACGAAGCCGTAAAAGTGCTCTTGGCCGAGGTGGGTGTGCCTTTTGTGGAAGACCCTTTCCTGGTGCGCGGCCTGGACTACTACTCGCGCACGGCCTTTGAGCTGGAGAGCCCCGAAATAGGGGCACAAAGCGCCCTTGCGGGCGGCGGACGATACGACCTGTTATCTGTATCTGTTGGCAGCAGGAAGCCGGTGCCAGCCGTTGGGTTTGCAGCCGGCATGGAGCGCCTGCTCCTGGCACTGGAGGCGGCGGATGCACCGTGGCCGGACACGTTGCCGCCAACAGTGTTTCTCATCGGCTTGGGTGAGTCTGCTGAAAAGGCAGTGTTCGGCTTGGCCCTTCGGCTGCGCCAGGCAGGGCTGCGTGCCACACACGGCTTGCGCAGTCGGTCCATGAAAGCGCAGATGCGCACTGCTCACCGCGTCGGGGCAGGGTACTGCGTGATTGTGGGGGATGAAGAGCTGGCCTCCGGATATGCACAGGTGAAAGAGATGACTCAAGGCGTGCAGGAAACTGTTCCATTTGATGTGCTACCCCGCTATCTGCTCAGCCACCGTACTTGACGCATGTATCCGCGTATCCTGGAAATCCCGCTGCCCTTTGAGATCCTGGGGGCCGAGTCACTGACGATCTACTCGTTTGGGGCCATGATGGCCACCGCATTTCTGGCGGCAGCCTGGCTTTCCCGCAGGGAGCTGGATCGCCTGTATCAAGCAGGCCATCTCAGCAGCGTCGTCATGCCGGCCAAGAAGGGTCAGGCCAAAAGAGGCCGCAAGGCTACGGTCAATGCAAGTCCTGCACACCTGATAGGAACAGTCGTGGTGATTGCAGTGGTCGGGGGGCTGGCTGGCGCCAAGGTGTTTCACATACTGGAGCACATGGATGAGTTCAGAAGAGACCCTGCCGGCATGATTTTCTCCAAGGGTGGGCTGACCTTCTACGGCGGCCTCCTGGTGGCAGGTGTGAGCATAGCCGTGTATGTCCACAGGAAGGGGATCAGACTGATAACGTTTTGTGATGCGCTGATACCGAACGTGCTGCTTGCCTATGGCATCGGACGCATTGGCTGCCACCTGGCCGGTGACGGGGACTGGGGCATCGCATCCAACCCCGAGGCGCGCCCCTCGTTTGTGCCGACCTGGCTTTGGGGAGAAACGTATCCCAACAATATTGTCGGGGTGACGCTCCCGGAAACCGGTGTCTATCCGACCTCGCTTTACGAGTTCGGCATGGCGCTGGTGCTGTTCGGCACACTCTATGCCGTGCGCAGGCATCCTTTCAGGCGGGGTTGGTTGTTCTCGCTGACTTTGTTGTTCTTCGGTGTTGAGCGGCTGCTGATCGAGCAGATCCGTGTGACGAACAGGATCGACATCTTCGGCCTTACGGTGTCGCAGGCTATGGCCATCTCGTCTGTCTTGATTCTGGTGGGCATTGTCGGGCTTGTGCGTACGACACGCCGCCGCGAAAAACCCGCCTCAGCGACGTAGCACAGTGGATCTGGTTGCCTGGCTTGAAGAAGCCGCACGGGCTGTACGCTCCTGGGAGGCATCGTGGGGCGACTTCGAGCGTCACGAATCCGTCAGGGTGTGTGACGAGGAAGTCAGCGTGGCCTTCAATGCCCTGATGCAGCGGCTGCGGGGCAACTATCCTTTCTTTCACCCGCGTTACGCCGGGCAGATGCTTAAGCCGCCACACCCCGTGGCGGCGCTCGGGTATGCGGCCGCGATGCTCATCAACCCCAACAACCACGCGCTCGATGGAGGCCCGCCTACTGCAGCCATGGAGAAGGAGGTGGTGCGGCGATTGGCGGAGATGTTCCGCTTCCCTGAGGAGACGCTGGGCCACCTGACCGGTGGCGGCACCATGGCCAACCTCGAAGCGTTGTGGGTGGCCCGCAACATCCGGCCACAGCAGGCCATCGCATTCAGTGAAGCTGCGCATTACACGCACGGACGCATGTCTGCGTTACTGGGTGTACGCCCGGTTGAGGTTCCCGCCGATGCGCAGGGCCGCATGCAGCTGGAAGCTTTGGAGGCCGAGCTGAAAACCGGCACGGTAGGCACTGTTGTGCTGACTGCTGGAACCACATCGTTAGGGGCGGTTGATCCCGTGGCGGAGGCGCTCCCGCTCTGCAGACGATATGGCACTCGTGTCCATGTCGACGCTGCGTATGGAGGGTTCTATGTACTACTGGCTTATGCGGACCAGGCCGGGCTGCTTTCCGGGGCGGTTGCGCGGAATTTCCGCGCAATAGCAGGTGCGGATTCCGTTGTCATTGATCCGCACAAGCACGGGCTGCAGCCTTATGGGTGTGGATGCATCCTGCTGCGGGACCCTTCCTTGGGCAGGTTTTACAGGCACGACTCACCCTACACGTACTTCACATCCGACGAGCTCCATCTCGGCGAAATCAGCCTTGAGTGTTCCCGCGCAGGTGCATCCGCGGCGGCGTTGTGGCTGACGCTGCAGGTGTTGCCTTTGGCTGCCGACCGCGGGCTCGGGCCCATCCTGGCAGCCTGCCGGCGTGCAGCGCAGCGGTGGTCTTCCGCTCTGGAGACCGCAGCAGTGCTTCGGCCCTATCTGCCCGTGGATAAAGTCGCCTTTTGCAAGATCCCCGCGGATGATTAACTTACGACAAACATAGCCCCATCGGGGGAACAGCCATGGCAATGGGCAGACGGTCTAAGGGACAACAGCAGGAGATGTTTTTGGTGGCCAGCGAGATTCGCTCGTCAGCCAACCCGTTCTATCGGGCACTGGACGGGCTGCTGGAGAAGCACGGGTTTGACACTTTTGCGGAGGACACGTGCCGCGCGTTCTATGCGGAGAACCGGGGACGCCCGGGTATTCCGCCAGGGGTGTATTTCCGGATGATGATGGT
>JAAXGV010000153.1 GCA_012271185.1 Rhodothermales bacterium | reverse complement strand
AAACATTTCCTGCTGCTGTCCCTGGGACCGTCTGCCCATTGCCATGGCTGTTCTCCCTTGATGGGGTTATGGTTGCCGTAAGCTAATCATCCGCGGGGATCCCGCAAAAAGCTGTTTTATCCACGGGCAGCTAGAGGTGTTGGTAGACATCGTTCAGCTCGAGATCCAGTGCGACCATCATAACCTGCACGTGGTAGAGCAGCTGCGAGATTTCCTCGGCACATCGTTCGCGGCTTTCGTGTTGCGCCGCCATCCAGACTTCTCCGGCCTCCTCCAGAATCTTCTTACCAATGGTGTGGGTGCCGGAAGCAACGGCTCTGGCAGTGCCTGAGGCAGGATCCTGTGTTCGCACCTTGTGCTGAAGCTCCGCAAAGAGCGCATCGAACTGTTTCATGAGTCCCAAAAGTCCTGACAAGCCCTAGTGTACAGCATGGCAGCCGGCATGCGGGCCTGCTTCTGCAAATTCGCGGTTTCCTGTGCCTTGATCGCTGGTTGCCAGCGCCGATGACTTGGCAGTCACACGGGTGTAACGACCGGCAGACGCCTTGCGTTAACCGGCGAGACCGGTTCATGCACTGACCTGCGGGTGCTGGCGCTTCTTCGTGGAAATTGGCTCCGGGCAAGCTGACTTGGGTGCTGCTGTATTCAGCCGGCCACGTTTGTCCGCGGATCAATGATTCAGGCGGTGCGCTGCCAGCTTATGCTCAAAACGCCCAATCCAGCAAGGGGTGCCCTTCGAAATCATCGGCGATCTTTTCGAAGGCGGTCTGGTCGATGTTGCGCAGCAATCTGCGGCATACGCGTTCCGCCTGGCGAGACATATGGGATGCCTGGTGAGCCAGCAGCGCGATTGCCAGCTCTAGCGCGTCGATTCCGAGTGTGCTGGCGGCAAGCTTTACGTCTGTCGCCTCGGAAATCTCACGGACAGCCCGAGCAATTATCAGCGGCAGGCCTTGCAGGTTGCCTTGGGCCAGTCCCGGGGCCATGGTATCCCAATCGATCGGCCAGTCCGGTTCCGGCATTGAAGCGGGTGGTGCATAAAGCGTTGGCATGCTGTGTCCTATAGCATCGGGTGGGGGTGGCCCATAAGCCTTGAGTGGGCCGTGAACAGCACCCGGGCTGTGATATGCCGCAGCGCGTGGCGTGGGTAGCGTGATCTTGCGTGTAGCTGGCAGACCAGACTGCCTTTCCCCATCCGTGTCTGTCAGAACAAGGCTGGTAAGGTGCGTGACCAGGCCCTCCCCGAGGGCTATGTCTGCTGCCGTCTCTTTCTCAGAACATGTAACGGCCAGGCTGGCAGCATAGGCTGCGACTGCATGCGCAAACCCATCACGTTTACTGTTGCCTGAACCCTTCGTCCACCGTGCTTCTACCGTGGCATTGCCTCTCGCGGTAACAAGCCGCACCGGTGCACCCTCGTCGTTTGTGTCATAGGGTTCATCAGGAGTGTGCAGGGTACGCAGCCCCTGCAGGCAGGCCTTCAGTGCGTGTTCCACATCCGCACCAGCACTGAACTGCAGATCACCTCCGGTCAGGGCGGCCAGGTGGCCGACATTCGCTTCAAGGCTGTCTTCTCCAATCAGCACAACGAACACGCGGCGGCCTGTAAGTGCCTGGGCTTGAACATCCAGCGCATAGCTCATGCCGTCTGTGATCAGGAGCACGTCCTTGGTTTCGACCGACCTGACTTTGTCCAGTGCGCCTCCGATTTCCGTGCCGCCGGACGGCTCTCTAAGCAAGGAAACGGATCTTGCGAATTCGCCCGGCCCAACGGGCAGGCCGCTTCCGATGGGGTTGCAGTCATGATCAAACTCCCACAACGCGATCTGATCACCTTCGCGAAGCCAGGCCGGCGCTTTGTGGAGCGCTTTCACCAGTGCCTCGTGGCAGGAGAGCCGAGTTCCATTCCCGACTTCGCAGGGGCTGCTCATGGAGCCGGAGTGGTCGACGAGAATCGTGACGCTCAGGTTTTCGGTGCCAGCGGGTGCCGCACCGATGGTGAGTGAGACTCGCCGGCCATCCCAGGTGCGGCCTGTCAGTTCCGTGCGCCGGTAGCCTTCCACCACAATGTCAATGGGAGCATTGGCTGGAACTCTTGTGGACAGGCCGCCGTCTGCGTCCTGCATGAGCGCTCCGCCAGCGAGCGTGACGCCTTGGGCGTCGTGCTGCAGCCGCAACGTAGCCTCCGGTGCCGCGCCTCCGTGTTCCAGTGCATCTGAGTCCGGAAGCCCCGAAACCCCGTATACATCACCCACTGTCATGGGAATGCGGAGGTGTCCGCGGTCGGACTGTAGCCGCAGGGGCATCGCCCAGCGGGCGGTTACCTCTGCCTGTGTGCCTGGAGCCAGGTTGCCCACAGAGATCAGGTGCACGCCCCGCAGCAGCTCCTCGTGGAGCACAGCAGACATTCCCTTGTCGATTGCTTCCTCGTATTCCGTGCGTGCGGCGTGTTTGAGCATCGCTTTGCCTTCGAGTGTGCGTCCGCCGATCCTGGCCGTCAAGCCAAAGAATGCAGCATGGACCGGTACAGGCAGGCTCAAGAGGGCTTCAATTGGCTGCTGCTCGCGGTTTTCGTACGTGCGTGTGGTCTCCACAAGAGCGAGTGCCCCCCGGATGGACACATCAACGCTCAGCCCGGAGAGTACGGCAGGCCCTGCGCCCTTGTCGCTGCGTGTGCGCTCTACCAGGGCTGCGATCGGGTCTGTCGTGGGAAGGTAAGGGTTGGCAGTACTGCCATAGCTGGTGATATTCATGTCAATGTATCTTTTTTGTTGAGTGTCTCATTCAGTATGGTGCTGATGCGCTGCAGCAGTGGTTCGACCGGTGCGCCAGCGGCTATATGCCTGGGATCAATGACCAGCGTGACCCCAGGCGCCACGGGGAACGGTACGCCTTCACGCGCCTGCATTAGCACCCTGATGGATGCTGGTGTGAACCCCAGCGCCCGAAGCCGCATGTACCGCCTGATGGCCTCGACATGCTCCCTGCCATAGGTGGCGTGTGCCCGCCCCCCGGTGGGCGGCGGGACAAAGGCCTCAGCGATCAGGTACCGCACCTGCCGTGGTGTGATGCCGACTTCTGCTATGAGCTCCCGGAAATTCATTTGCAATCCTTTTTACAAAAATATTGTAAAAAAGATTCAAAAACAAGGTGAAAGCAAAAAAAGTTGCTGCCGGGCTGCACACGCCGAAGAGCACAGCCGTGCGGCCTGAATGGTGAGCTTGCCCTGCCCTTTACCCAGCTTTTCAAGCAGACAGTCATATTTGAGGCGTGTGTTGTTTCCCCGAGGTCATTTCGGAACGGCGCGTTGCTATGGAAGCGGTGGCAGTG
Organism: Rhodothermales bacterium; assembly: GCA_012271185.1. Lineage (GTDB taxonomy): Bacteria > Bacteroidota > Rhodothermia > Rhodothermales > Bin80 > JAAXGV01. The sequence goes on along the minus strand of JAAXGV010000153.1, from coordinate 235 downwards.
GGCCGCGGCAGGTTGGCTACGGCTACCCGTGGCGGCAGGCCATAGGCCTCCCGCCACGGGGTCTCACCGGTGTACAGCATGCCCGCCACGTTGTGGTTACGCGTCGTCTAGGATCTCGTAGCCCAGGAGGGCCACCAGCCGGATGGCTGACTGCAGCGTATCCGGCCCAGGCGCCGTGATCCGCCGGGCATAGCTGGTAAGAAAACGCAGCTCCAACTCCGTAAAAAAGACCTCC
>JAAXGV010000121.1 GCA_012271185.1 Rhodothermales bacterium | reverse complement strand
CCTCGGTCAGTACAATCTGCGACTCCGGAACCTGATCAGCCGGGCTTTGGCCGGCAGGATTGTCCGCACGCTGGCAGGAGGCAAAGGCCAGCACGCCCACCAGCATGAGCAGCACCAGGTTGTTGTTGGTCATAATATTCAGTCCAGTGTTGTGATTACCTGCGTACAAAGCCAGCGCTCGCCAGCCAGCAGGGAAATGTTCGAGCGTGCACTGGTGTGCATGCTGTTGGCATATACTCCCTGCAACGCATTTTAGTACTGAAAAAAAAAAAGTTCCGTGGAGCCGGCTGTACTGGGAACACCGCGCCAGCATGCCGTTCCAAGCACGCGTACAGCTGGAGGCCTACGATGAACGCAACGCGGGGCAGTTCACTGCGATACCTGGATCCCGTCATGGTGTCCCGACTCAAGAACATGGAGCTGCGAGCCCGCCTGGTCGTGGAAGGCTTTATAACCGGGCTGCACAAGAGTCCCTATCACGGATTCTCAGTGGAGTTCGCCGAGCACCGCCCCTACAATCCTGGTGACGAGCTGCGACGCGTAGACTGGAAAGTGTTCGGCAAAACCGACCGCCACTATATCAAACAGTATGAGGAAGAAACCAATCTCCGCCATTACGTGGTGCTGGACACGTCGCCTTCCATGCGGTACCGGTATGCCGGACGTATCACCAAGCTCGAATATGGCTCCTACCTTGCCGCAGCACTGCACTTCCTGATGGTCAAGCAGCGGGATGCCACCAGCCTTGTGGCGTACGACGAGCACGTGCATACGCTGATGCACCCGAAGGCCTCCATGCAGTATCTGCGTCAGATTCTGGCACGGCTCGATCATCTGTCTCGCCTTGTGCCAAGCGACCGGCGCACCAACACGGCCGCTGCACTCCATGAAGTCGCCGAGCGCATCGCCCGGCGGTCTCTTGTGGTTGTTATCACGGATCTTTTTGACAACATCGGAACGCAGCACAGCCTAGTACGGGCCTTGCGACACCTTAGACACCGGGGACATGAGGTGCTGGTTTTTCGTGTCCTGGAAAGCGCCACAGAGCGTGCCTTTGCTTTCCCGGACGTGCCTACATTATTTCGGGACATGGAATCCCAGGAAGAAATTACCTTGCATCCTGCACAGCTGCGCCGCGACTTTACCGAGGCGGTGCAGGCGGACAGCGAGGAGTTTCGCAGGCGCTGCCTGGAGCACAGCATTGACTTTGTAGAGCTTGATACAGAGGAGCCCTATGGTACGGCCCTCCTCGCCTACCTTAACAAGCGACGGCGGCTGTATTAGCAGGCATGGTCCGTGAGATAAAAGCAGCTGCGGAGCAGGTCTTTCCGACCATTGCTGGGCTGCGGCGCGCTATACACAGCAATCCGGAGCTGGCCTATGAAGAGCATGAGACGGCCCGTCTGGTAAAGGACACGCTGACTCCGCTGGGTCTGCATATCCAGTCTGGCATCGCCGGGACTGGCCTGGTCGCAACGCTTGAAGGGGACCTGCCCGGGCCTCCTGTCCTGCTGCGGGCTGATATGGACGCCTTGCCTATTCAGGAGCGTACAGGCGTAAGCTTCGCGTCCACCCGCGCAGGTGTCATGCACGCCTGCGGCCACGACGTGCACACGGCTTCGCTGGTGGGCACGGCCATGATCCTGAGCCGGATCCGGGCGAAGCTTGCCGGTACAGTCCGGATGGTGTTTCAGCCGAGCGAGGAGCTCTTGCCAGGCGGTGCCAGGCCGATGATTGAGGCCGGCATCCTGCACGGACAACACAGCCGGCCCGCTGCCGCCTTTGCGCAGCACGTCATGCACTCTCTGCCTGCTGGATCGATTGGTATCCGCAGCGGCATGTTTATGGCGTCTTCCGATGAGCTGTATATCCGCATTGAGGGGCAGGGTGGCCACGGAGCGGAACCCCACCGGCTCTTGAACGATCCGGTCGTCGCAGCAGCTCATGCTGTTGTTGCGCTGCAGAGTATCATCAGCCGGCATTGCCCACCAAACGTGCCCGGTGTACTGTCCATAGGTAGGATGGAAGCGCTCGGGTCCACCAATGTCATCCCCAGCACCGTTTCTCTGACAGGAACACTGCGCACCATGAGCGAAGCGTGGCGCAGTGAAGCGCATAAGCTGATACGCCGTGTGGTCCGGCAGACGGCACAGGCGCATGGCGCTGGTGCCACAGTGAAAATAAAAGCAGGATATCCTGTACTGTACAATGATCCTGAAGCGGCGGCCCTGACGCGAAGCGCAGCCGTGGAGTATGTCGGGCAACCGGCAACAGTGGACGCCGATCTGTGGTTTGCCAGCGAAGACTTTGCGTATTTCCTGCAGGAGCTGCCCGGAGCATTGTATCTGATCGGCGCCGGTTGTCCCCACGCGATTCACACGCCCCGCTTCTTGGCAGCTGATGCGGCACTACTTACCGGTACAGGCTTTATGGCCTACCTGGCCTGGCGGTTTCTGGCTGCCCGAGCAGCCTCAGAACAGGGCTCCGGAGCTGGGATCTCTCAGCGCATGCGACAGTGAAAACAAGGTGCAGGCTGTGCCGTAAAGCCTTGAGCACCGTACCTTTGGCGGTATCCGTCCCAAGCATGGAGGTGCCAGCACGTGGAGCAAAAATCTGGTCAGGGACTGGTTCCCCACACTGCATCCGAAAACGGCAGCAGAGAGCCACCCGATACGGAGCAGCGCAGGTTCTCGCTGAAGAGTCTTCGACTGGCACCGCGCATCTTTCTGGCGAACTCGGGGCTGCTCATCATCGCCATACTGGCCACGTCAGTCACGCTGCTGTACACCTCGTCAACGGCATTGCGCGACGAAACCAGTGACGTCGCTGAGCAGCTGGCGCGCCTGATTTCAGGCAAATACGGCGATATCGGCGAGATCTCCATCGCCAACGTAGCCCGAACCGTGGATGTGACGCTGAACGATCCCATGGCCGCACAGGCAGCGATCACCGCCTACTTCGTTCAGGTTGCGGAGGCGGCGGCCTACGACACTTCGGCTGTCATCGATATCCTGACTTCCGTTGGGGAAGAGACCGTACTGGACGAGTTCTGGATCACTGATACCACGGCATTCTCGTACCTGACCAACATTCGCGGGGATGACGGTGCGCTGATACCATTCAAGTTCGATCCGGACCCGTCCGTTCAGCCGCAGGCATCGAAATTCTATCCGCTCCTTTATGCGCCTCCTGACACATTCGCAGTGGTCACACAGCCGGCGCAGGTACGCGAGATCGATCGCAAAGTCTACAAATATGTTGGCGTCAACGGTGTGGACCACCACCGGATCGTTCAGGTGGGTAATGAGCTGGTTTTTGGCAACCAGGAGCTTCTGCGTCAGGCCCATGCCCGTGATCGTGCCGACGTATCCGGAGTGATTGAGGGTAACCTCGGGCAACATATGCGGGTGAAGGCTACCATCTTGGACCACTTCGTAGAGGCAGCCGAGAACGCGAACTGGGGCAAAGACTCGATTGAAGCGGTTTTCGGCATACTGACTGACAGGACCAATATCGGTGAGATTCGTGTGGCCGCACTGAATGGCAGTATCACTTATTCCAGCCTTTCCGGCGAGGAGGGAGGCGAACTTCCTGAGTCTGATACGCTGCGCAGTGTAGACCTGCTGGTAGAGCAGTGGATCGATCACCCTACGGATGTTCACGCAAGCACCGGCACTGCGTACAAGTATGTGACGGTGGCCCGCTCTCATGGGAAACGTCTGGTTCAGGTCGGTCTTGCTATTGAAAGCGCCGCCGGCAACGTGCTCTATACGGTATACCAGGAGGAAGCGAAGCTCCTGGTCAGAGACGGGTATCCCCAGGCCCTTTGGGTCGTCAACCAGGACAATGAGCTGGTCGCTGCCGCGCAGAGCGCTCCCTTGCAGCATATTGGTGGCAGCACACTACCAGCTTTTGAGGCTTTTGACTCCCTCATGGTGCTGCTAACCATTGCACGCACGGTACTCGACAGCGCCATGGCGCCAGGCAATCAGGATGTCGTACGCTCAGCCAGGCTTGGGCTCCTCGACTCCGGGCAGCGAGGAACGTGGGCAGCTTCTCCAGTCAATATCGGCGAGGAACGTATCGGGGGTGTGCTCTTCTATGTGAATATGGACGAGATTGCCGCGAGTGTCTGGGGCGAAGCACGGAAGACCGGGCTTATCGCCATCCTGCTGCTGGCCTTTACGGCCGCGGCCACCTTCTTTGGTGTCCAGCTCCTTACACGACCCATCGAAACGATTGCCGATGCCGCGCGCATGGTCGAGTCAGGCGAGCAGCTTGACCACAGTCTCATCCGCCCGGTGGCACAGCGTACCGATGAGATCGGATCTCTGGCGCGTGTCTTTGAAGACATGGCAATCCAGGTCTTCAACCGTGAGGAGGTGCTCGAGGCACTGGTATCCGAACGTACCCTGGCTCTTCAGACGACCAATGCGGAGCTGCGCCAAGCGCAGCGCGCCATCACGCGAGACCTGGAGATGGCCAAAGTGGTCCAGGCGGCACTGGTTCGGGAAGGCACCGTGGATTTCCGCGTATTCACTGTCTGTGCTCGGATGGAGCCTGCGCTGCGGGTCGGCGGCGACTTTGTGGACTTCGTGGAATTCAAGAAGGGACAGCTGTTTGTCGTCGTAGGCGACGTGTCCGGAAAAGGCGTGGCATCCGCACTCTTTATGGCAGCTTCGCAGGCGGCCCTGAAGTATGCCGTTGCGGAAAATGTGGGGTCAATATCGGATATTGCGAATGAAGCCAACCGGCGGCTGTGCAGCCAGAACCCGATGGACCTCTTCGTGACGGTGATCCTGGCTATTGTAGACCTTGCCACGGGCCATGTTGAATACGTCAGTGCCGGCCATGAACCCCCGTATGTACTCGCTGCCGATGGTGCCCGGAGGAACCTTCCGATGACCGGAGGTCTGGCCATGGGCGTCATAGACAACTTCTCCTACGGAAGCAAAACCATGAACCTGCAGTCGGGCGAGACGCTGGTCATGTATTCCGATGGCCTGACCGATATGGTCAATGTGGACGGTGAGCTCTTCGGCAAGGATCGGCTGGAGACCTCCATTGATGATGCTCAAAGCCGCCGGCCGCAGGACATCGTTGATAAGGTCTGGTCGGACATACTGTCCTTTTCCGCAGGAACTGCTCCGGCAGACGATATGACCTGCCTGGTTCTTCACAACAACACGGACAATAACCATGCCTCAGAAGTTTAACGTCACCCTGCAGGCGAAGCTGCAGGAGCTTCGTACCCTGGCTCATATGGTCGAAGCCTTTGGCGCAACACACGAGCTTCCCGAGCGCACCACGTTCATTATCAACCTTGCGCTGGACGAGCTGATTACCAACGTGCTTATTCACGGGAAGTTTGATGAGGACGTGGAGCCCAACATTGAAGTTGAGCTCGGCCTCAAAAACAAGACCGCCGTGCTGATCGTTGAATCGAATGATGTGCAGTTCGATCCAACCGCAGACACGAACCCGGACACAGCATCCGATCTTCTCGCCCGTGGTGTCGGAGGCCTAGGCCTTCATCTGATAAAAGCCCAGGTGTCCCGCATGTCGTACGAATATGTGGATGGGAGAAACCGGCTTACTCTCGAATATGACGCACCATAGACTGCGCCGTGCTCAACTTAACTACCCAGAGGAGGTGACTTCTTGGCAATGCAATTTGAAATCATCGAAAATCACATAAGCGACAAGCTGGTCCTTACACCTGTCGCGCGCATTGACAGCTCCGTTGCGCGAGATTTTGAGGAGCATGTGTCCAATCGCATAGCAGAAGGCAACACGCACTTTGTCGTGGACTTCTCGCGCCTCAGCTTCATCAGCAGCGCCGGTATGCGTGTGCTGCTGATGACAGCCAAGACGTTGAAGGCTGGCGGCATGGGAGGCACGCTGGTCCTCTGCTCCATGCGTGACAGCATCCGCGAAATCTTTGCCATCAGCGGATTTGACAAGATCATCATGATCTGCAGCACCTGCGAGGAGGCGTTGGCCTACAAAGGCTAGTGCTACCCAGTAATCAGATTGTCGACTTAAGGTAAGGTCTGAATTAGCGCTTGTTTCTGCGCTGGGGTGGAATGTGCCCACTTTTTTGCCCGCAGCAGGCCGATTGGGACCGTTTTGACACCGAATTGCCCACCAAAAGGCCGATTCTGGGCATTTTGCATACTTATGCGTGCCGACTGAAGCCACCGGTCCCATAGACAGATACTACAGGCGGGCCAGCTCCT
>JAAXGV010000096.1 GCA_012271185.1 Rhodothermales bacterium | reverse complement strand
ATGGGCCAAGCTGTGACCAGTTCGCGACATCCGGGGGGTCGGCGCATTTCCCTTGGGATGAGCTGAACGGGTACTGGGCGGGGGGTAATGAGAAAACGCACCGTCCTTTCGGGTACATCAGGTCGGATATTCCGGGAATGCTGGAGGATCTGCGCGCTTTGGCCGTTGCGGATACCGATCTGGACATAGGTGGTCTTCCGCTAACGAGCGGCTACCGGTGTCCCGTGGGAAACGAAGCAGTTGACGGCCATGCCAGGAGTCAGCACATGCGCGGTACGGGGATCGATATAAGCACCAGGAAGCTGTGGGGGCACCTGGGGGATGCAGAGTGGGAGAGGAGAGTACGACATACTTGCGGATCTGGCTGAGATAGCAGGTTTTAAAGTGCTCTTCCAGTTTTCCTACTACGACGATCATCATCTGCACCTGCAACTATAAGATCAGCGCGTTATGAGGAGCTTCGTTTTCTGCCTGCTGCTGCTGGCAGGCGCGTTTTCTGAGGCGGCCGCCCAGCGGAGCTGGACGCTTCCCAGCCAGGAGGCGATTGCCGCGGATCTCAGGAGTGATAACCTCGACACACTTTCCCGGGGAATGCTCTACGTCGACCACATTCCGTATCAGGACTGGACGCCCGCGTTGCGCAGCGCGATACTTTACGCGCTCGCGAGCGAGATACAGCGGGACCGGGAGGCCATGCGCTTGGGGGTGCACCGGTTTAAAGACGATGGGACGACAGCCTTTCTGGCGGAGTATGCGATTGTCATGCAGGACCCTGCTGCGATCCCTTCACTGGGACACGGCATTGGCGTTGGCGAAGTTCGGGCGTCAGGCGCTTCCGGAGCTGATTCGCACGGCCCATGGAGAAGGTGATGCAGACCACTATGACATAGACCATTGTCTAACAGCGTTGCGCCTGATGGTGCAGGAGTGGGGGCTGGAGTACTTCACCGAACAGGAGCGGGCTGCAATAAAAGCGACTGCCGCCTTGTACCTGACGCCAAACACACCCCCGATATGGGAAGACTTTCACGATGTCAGACGATTCATCGTGCTGTTTCATGCCGCCCGTCTGGCCATGGTGCTCGATGATCCGGAGCTGTTGGGGTGGGTGGAGCACTTTGCCGCAGACACAGAGGCGTATAAAAAGAAAACCGGCAGCGAAAGCGCCGCGGATCAAAAATACCTGCGGCAGGCCTTAAGCGACGACTTCGGATACCCCGGCCCGGGGAAATCCATCTCTCTGGATCATTTGTTCGAAAGGCTTGGCAGGAAGCAGTAGCCTCAGTGGCAGGCAGATGGCATCTACCTGCTCAATGGGATTTCATGTCCCTTCCCTAACACGGAATCTGGCACTGTAAGCAGGGTTGGCGTTCGGGTTTGGCAGCTTAGCGCGTGTCAGTGTGAACCCAGACAACGCGTTATAGCCCAGAACCCCTGAGAGGAACAGTATTGGGCGGATACGTGGGCAGAATAACAGGGCGCTGGGACTTGGCTGCCCGTTCCGGCAATGGTGCTGTCTTGCCGACTTCAAGATTGCTTCGCGCGCTTTCGACTGGTCTTCAGGAAATCAGCGACTAGTGCCATCAACTCGTGGATTGTTGCCGATCCGCCACCAATCAGTCCGGCTGCAAGGATGATGTCCGTGAACTGAAGCACAACCCGTTGAAACGACGCCCCTGCGCCACCGAACTCGAAGATCGGGCCAAGCAAGCGGACCCCGGACACCGATACCAAAATCCCCAGTGTCAAACCGATGAGAAGTGCCCACCTTGTATTCTTGGAGTTTCTTCTCGGCCGCCGCCTTGCCACTTTCTTCCGCTGATCGCACTTTCTCTCCGAGATGAGTCTTCCTACTCTGACGCCACGCCCGGATAAGAACTTCAAGCGTGCGTTCGACGAACAGGGCAACGATGTAGAGGATTCCCAACTGGATGAGGGCCGTCCGAAACGGTGCTCCTCCTTCCGGTAACTCGATCGGCGTTAGGGAATCACTTTGGACGAAGACGTCGACCGCCAGACCAATGGCCACCACCGTCATCCAGATTCGCCCCGATGTACTTTTCCATACTTGTGCTCCGTGTGCAGCTTCATCTCGAAGTCGCTCTGGATCATAGGGCTTTTCCGGCAGAGTACCAATCTTTCCCTGTCAGGCTGCACTGTCATGTCTGGCGGTCATGCAGCACCCGGACATGATCCAGGCATGGCAGTCTCTGGCGCGTCTGCTGCTGGTAGCTGAAGTCCAGCTCTGCTACAACCACGCCCGGACGGTCTGGTGCCTGAGTGAGGATCTGCCCCCAAGGGTCAATGATCATGGTATGTCCGAAGCTTTCCCGGCGATTATTGTGCCGGCCCTGCTGTGCCGGCGCAACAACATAGCACAGGTTCTCTATCGCCCGAGCACGTAGCAGCACCTCCCAGTGGTATGATCCGGTGCGCCATGTAAATGCCGATGGCACGAAGAGCACCCTGGCTCCTTGCACAGCCAGCCGGCGAAACAGCTCCGGAAAGCGCAGGTCGTAGCAGATGCTAAGGCCCATCTTGTGCCCGTACCCCTCAAAGGTCACCAGTGCAGACCCCGGTGCGATGTGCCTGGATTCCTGAAAGGCATGCGCCTCATCCAGGGAGATGTCAAAGAGGTGGATCTTGTCGTAGCGGGCGATGATTTCCCCGGCAGCGCTGAATACCAGGCAAGTGTTGGTGACCTTGCCTCCGGCGCGCAGCGGAACGCTGCCACCCACAATGATTACGCCATGCGTCCGTGCGAACGCACCAAGCATCTGGACGCTGGGACCATGCTGCAAGTCTTCGACGACGGAGAGCTTGTCACCTTCGCGGTTCAGGAAGGAGAAGTTCTCCGGCAGCGCGATAAGCTGAGCTCCCTTGCTGAGTGCCTCTTCCATGAGCGTTCGCGCCTGCCGGAGGTTGTCGTCGCGGTTCTGCCGCGAACACATCTGGAGCGCCGCGATGCGTATTGTGTTCATGAACGTTTCAGGGTTGCAGGCAACGTATTGCGCTTGCGTTGGTTTGACAGGGTGCGATATTTCCAACCCGTTCAACCATCACCATGCGACAACTTTCCATCGCAGCCCTTGTGGTGCTGCTCCTGGGCTGCCAGACTGAAGCACCACCCGAGGATGAGGTCATCCGTGAGCGGCTTGAGGCCACGGATGGAGGCCGGCTGATACTTCGCGCCATCAATGCGGCCGGTGGCATCCGCGCCTGGCTTGATGCGCCGACCAGCTCGTACACGTGGGATTTTGGCAGCGACAACTTCCTGGTCCGGTCCCACTTGGTAGCCAACAACCGCACGCGACAGATCTACCATGATCTGCTCGCCATGGGAAGCCGGCGTGAACCGATAGCGCTGGATGCGCAGATGGCCTGGGATGGAGCGGACGCCTGGGTATATCCGGACACTGTGCAGATCAACCCTCGTTTCTGGGCTTCGACAGCGTATTACTTTCAGTCCATACCTTTTGTCCTGGCTGATGCCGGCACACGTTACGAGGTGCTTCCAGACGAGTCTCTGGACGGCGTTTCGCACCAGATGGTGAAGGTCTCTTATGACGATGATGTGGGCGATTCGTATGGCGACACGTATACCTTGTACGTCCATCCTGAGACCGGACGTGTGAGTGCGATCCGCTACCGGTCAACATACGGGCGTGGGCGCCCCGACACGCAGGGACGGGAGACACTCATGCGCTTCCTCGAATACCAGACGTTTGATGGCCTGACAGTGCCTACGCGCTTTGAGAGCTACTCCTTTGCCGGGGGTGAACAGGATACTACGTTGCGTGCTACGGCGACTGCGTCGGATATCTCGTTCCGGGCACCCTTTGACGAAGGCCGCCTGGTCATGCCTGAGGGCGGCCGTGTAGAGCCCTTCAATCTGCGGGTGAACGAATAGGAGCTGGCCTCTCGCACAACCCGATCCGGAAGGCGCCCATGCGTACCGTGAGAGCTTTCCACACAACACCTGCTCCGGGCGGGTGCGTACCCGTGCTTCTCTCCAGGTGCGCGGACTGGGACGGTCGCCTGGGGTGAGGCGTTTGCGGCCACCCGCCCGGCCTTCTGGCAGAGACGGCCGGGCGTTTCCTGCGCTTCGGCCATGCTGCCGTGGCTCAGCGCGGATATTGCCGGCCAGCACCGCACACGGGTTCATTAAAGGGGCATGTGGCCCTTTGCGTGGCGGTAGGAGCTTGGCTTCGTTCCCCGTTGCCTGTGGCTCCCGCTCACAACGTCCGCGTGCCGCTACTCGGCGACGCGGAAGTCTGCTGTGGCCTTCGTGTGCTCCCACATTAGCGCCAGCGTACCACCCTCGCTGGTCACGTTCAGGAAGCCTATGGTGAACTGGTCAACCGATGCGTCACTCTTGTGCAGTTGCATCGGCACCCGCAGCACGTCCTGATCCTCCGAGTATCCGTAAGCTCCCCAGATACCCGGGCTATCATCACGACCAGAGCTTTTCGCCTCGTGACTGGAGAATATCAGCGTCCATTCGCCTTCTGCCAGCGCCGCGAATACGCTGTACTCGCCGGCAGCAAGGGTCTCGCTGCCAAACTGCAGGTCCGTCTCCGTATTCAGGCGGGTGGACTTGTTGGCTCCCACACGCCAGACCGACGCATTTCCGATAACACGGTCCCCGTAGGAGTCTCCTGACCCAAATATCTCCGTGCGGCCACGGAGAATCGGACGGCCGTAGTCTACCGTGATCCATGCTTTGCCAATCTGCGTAGCGGCCATGCCGCGAGGCGAGGCCGGAATAGCGGCCATGCCGAGAGGCGAGGCCGGACGTTGGGCGTGGGCCAGCTCCGCACCAAGGAGGAGGATCGCAAGAAGTGCTGCTGCTGTTGCTGTCGTGCGCATAGTATCTACCAGGGCTAAGTTGCAGGAGTGAGGTTGTATGCCTCGTGCACGCTTCTGTTCTTGTTCGCCACCGCATTCGGCACACCCCAACCCACAGGATGCAGCAGCATGCCTCAGTAGCAGCTGCCGCCTTCAGCCTGAAACGACTTGCATTGTCAGGTCCTTGTGCTTTATCCTTGAGCGGTTCTAATCGTAGATGTCCACGCGCCCGTAGAGGCGCATAACCAGGGAGTCTGATGATCAACAGAGAAAAGCTTTTTTGGGGCAGTTGTGCGGCGCTGCTTACTACGGCTTTCGCCTTCACGGTGCTTGCCGGCATCGCCTTCTCGGTGAAGCAGGAGTTCGCGCTCACCAATGCCGAACTTGGCGTCTTCACGGGGGTGTTCTTCATTGGCTTTACTATCAGCCAGGCCATCTTTTCGCCGCTGTGCGACACCATAGGCATGCGATGGATCGTGCGTGGCGCCTTCGCAGGCCATGTTGCGGGCGCGATCCTGATCATGACATCGCAGGGCTATGTGATGGCCGTAGCGGGTTCTCTGTGCTGCGGCCTAGGAGCAGGGCTGGTGGAAGCCGGATGCAACCCGCTGGTGGCGGCACTCTACCCCGATAACAAGACGTCAAAGCTCAACCACTTCCATATGTGGTTTCCGTATGGCAACCTCCTGGCCGCCATCATCCTGGCACTCTTCTTTGCCAATCTTGGTGTTGGCTGGCGGGGCCAGCTGCTTCTGATTCTGGTGCCTGCACTGGGGTACGGCATCATGATGCTGATGGAACCCTTCCCGCAGACGGAAGGTGTCAGCGCCGGCATCTCTGTGGGCCAGTCCTTCAAAGCACTCTTTGCACCCATTATGATCGTCATGCTGCCCATGATGCTGCTGACGGCTTCCATGGAGCTCCCGCCCGTTACATGGGTCCCGCCTGTGCTGGAAGCCGGGGGGCTGCACGGACTTCTGGTGTTTGGGTTCATCTTCGGCATCATGGGGACGCTGCGCCTTCTGGCGCCGCCCGTGGTACGCCTGCTGACACCGACCGGTATCCTCTTTTTCGGGTCCATACTGGCTGTTGTGGGGCTATATCTGTTCAGCAAGGCGGAAACTCTAACCATGGCGCTTGTCACAGCCGCCGTCTGGGCCATCGGCATTGCCTACTTCTGGCCTACGATGCTGGGGCTTGTGTCAGAACGCAACCCGAAAAGCGGTGCGCTGGGCCTTGGCGTCATGGGTGCTGTCGGCATGCTTGCATCCTTCCTGGTTACACCGTGGCTGGGAAGCGTCGCGGACATCGAGGGGCACAGTGAGTTGCCGGAGACTGCCACCAGGGAGGTTCTTGACCGGGCTGTAGAGGAGCTTCCCGCCTTGGCCTCAGGACCGCAGACGGAAGACATCATGGCGACTGTTGAGGCGATCAAGGCCGTCGTTGACCCCATCAACAGGGACGATGCATACGAAGAAGCGCTGTGGGAGATCTGGTATACGCTGGATACCATGGATGTCGCCCTGAGACCGGAGAACTACGAGATGAAGGTGGAGGCGCTGAGGGAGGTGGGGTTCATGCTCGAAGACCGGGCTATGCTGCCGCCTGGCAGAACAGGGGAGCTGCTGCGCGAAATCGCCGGTACTGGGCTTGATGATCCGCTGGTGCAGGAAGCCCAGGCGCTGCTTAATCCTGCGGACAACTATGGCGGAAGGCAGTCATTTCGCACCCTTGCTCCATACGGGCTGATCCTTGTCCTGGTCTTTGGCATCATGTTTGTCCGGGACCGCATGGCAGGCGGATACAGGCCCGTTAAGCTGCAGGCCAAGGACGCCGACAGTGGCGCTTAGAAGTCTGAACTAGCGCCTATTCCTGCGCTGGTTCAGACTTTCTGCAAAGCAATGTTCATGCCGTGTTGCAGGGGAGCGCCTGCAACCCTTGCGCTCTTCCGGTGGTATCAGCAGTCTATGCCACGTATCTTCACCTATGGCCGAGACGCTGCCTTCTCCGGACGATAAGCGTCTGTTTCTTTTGCTTCTGAAGCTGGGCCTGAAAGAGGAGGAGGCCTACTCCTTCGTTCAAGAACTCCAAACCATGGCCAGTGCCAATCTTATCGCTCAATTCCAAGGCTCCATGGAGTCCAAGTTGGATGCCGTAAATGCCCGACTGGAAGCGCAGAACAACAAGCTGGACACGCAGAGCGCCGCAATAGAAAGCAAGATGCGGATCCAGTTGTGGGTTATCAGCATGAGCGTTATCGTAATCAGCGCAGTGTTCACTCTCAACACTCTCTTGGGCTAGCAATCTGTGGAGAGTGAAATGGGGGTTCAGGGTGCCGGGTGAAAAGAGGCGCCAGTGCCGGGATAGGGAAGAACGTGGGTCCAAGGCGTGTTCCGCGACTTGAAAAGCCGAGGAGCGAGCCAAAAAGTCCACAGAGCGGCGAAGAACACGCAATATAAGCGGACTGACATGCCTTGCAAGCGCACGCCGCCGCGACCCTGTGTGAGGTCCGGCTCCGCACCGCTTGCGCGTCGTAAAACCAAGGTTGAAGGTGGCGGTTTGGATAAATAGCCGTTTTCGCACATCATTCCTGTCAGAGACATGAACTCGGCGCAGCCTCCGGTCACGAGCCGGTATGCGAATTCCGCTTCATCTGTTCGCTGCGCTGATGCAGCAAATCACCTGCCCCGGGTCCACTGCCAGGTGGACATAGGCCGGCTGGTGCACATTACGATTCCACTTCCGGTGCCTTGGTGGGGCTTGCTCAGGTAGCTCCGCAGCTTCCGCGCCTGCATGCCCATCATAGTCTGATTCGAGGGGTAGTCATTGTCGGTTACCACCGCTTGTGCCTCGACCCCAACCTCCATCAGCTACTGCTCCACCTCGTCCAGCGGCGCCGGCTCCGTGGCTGCCTCCTCACACCAGCAAAAACCAATTTGCAGCACGATTGGGACTTGACTGATCCGGCCTGCGCGGTTCACGCGCAATTTGGGGCAGGACGGGCAATCGAATCAATCTGACGCGAAAACCCGAGCTACTTGGCACCCGGATCAACATAGGCCCGTGCACGCGGGTTGTGCTCCTCTGGATAATCAGGGTCGCACTCGTCGTTGCGCATGAGCCGACTCCTTTGCTCTGCCCAGCGTCCGCATACTGTGGCGACTCGCAACGAGGCCCTTCAGTTGGTTCTGATTTTCCCCGCACCAGATCAGTTCGCGCACGCCATCACAACCCCAAGGGTGCCAAAATCCGCACTCGCCTGATCACACGCCGAACGAGGAGGGCGGCTCGGGCATACCTTGACTAGTCCGCGGAGGAGCACTCAGCGGCTATCAGCGACGACGAGTTCGGAGTATGGCGAGGTGATGCTTCAGGCGTGGCTGGACCTAAAGGTTACTCAGTGAACCTTGAACCCGAGCAGTCCAATGGAGCCCAGCTTTTTTCCTGTCCGGCCGTCTTTGACCGTGACCAGCCAGTTGTCGCGCTTTTTTTTTTTTTCCGGGCGGCCCCTCCGATCCTTAACGTTGGCGGGTCGCCAGACGCAGTTATGATAGACCGCGAGTGCTATCGTTAGGACCCGCTTGCGCTCGTAGTCGATGGTGTGCCAGAGCACCGGTTCCAGAAACACATAGAACTCGGTGAACCTGACCAACGTCTCCCCATTGGAGTTCAGAACAGCAACCCGCTGACGGGCTTCCTTTTCGTGGGCGGGCTTGCAGACTTCTTGCTCGCTGACCGATGTGGCAGTGGTGACTGACAGAGTGGCCACCAGAATAATGTGGTGAAACATAAATTTCTTCCCTTGCTGTAATAATAATTTAATCAGCAGGGATTATCGTTGTAGCAGCAGGGAAAAGCCTCGGTTCCCGCCTATTTGCCCATAGATCGGGGGTTACTTGTCCGCCCGGATTGTCGGGCGTTTCTTCCACGGGCTGGTGTAGCATGGCAATGTTCCGGGGCGGGGTGATATGTGCACGGCGTTGCATTGGAAAGCATGGTCAGGCGACCGCAATTGATCTTATGTGGTACGCGCACCTTGAAGCGATGTGCGGTATTCACAACCCGTGTGGACGGAGCGCCCATGACGACATGTGTCACGCTACCCACCCGACAGTAACCGGGTATCTTCGCGCAGCGACTCAGGCAACCGTTAGTACCCGACTGGAGGCTGTCCATCACCTTCTCCCGGGTACGATCGCTGATTTCGTCCCGCGGTGGTGCCACTTCGATCCGATCGAGCGCCTCGGCAATGATTAGCGAGGAAGAGCACAACTCGCTCAGCTAGGATCTCCGCTACCTAAGGGAAGAGGAGGGCGCCCCCACACGCCGGGCTGGCCACGGCAAAGGAAAGAAAGTGCTGGGTCGCTCTTCCGGGATCCGTCTTTGCGATCTCGGCCAAATGGCGTTGGTACGCAGGATGCTCTTCGCGAGGTGGTGCACGATCACGACGGGTGTGTAGTAGACATCGCTTGGATTCCTCGCGTCAGCCTCTCTAAACTTATCCTAAGGAATAGTTGTTACAGGGCAGATCATCGGGGATATCTCAAAACAATCCCCAACACGCAGCTGTGTCTGTCGCTCTCGGCCATCGGGGCCTCCTCTTGGGCCGGCGGCGTGCCCACATAGGGTGATCCGAGATGTCGGAATCGGCAAGGAATTCAACTCGTCAGGCGGTGTGGTGCTGATTCCCACGAAGGTATGAGGCTCGATGGGGAATTCATCAGGCGGTTGCAGCGGTGGTTTCTCCGGTGATCTCGTTGATCACGTACTGTTTGAACGCCTCCACGCTCGTGTAGCAGTCGAATCCGGATTGGCTGACTGTCCGGTACGTCTCCGCAGATTCGTTCAGGAGAAGTGCGACAGGACGTCCCCGGCCCTCCAGGAGGCCGCTCGGCCAAGCCAGATCAATTATTGCCTTGGCCCGATCGGTGGTAATGCCGCGAAGCTCGTAGCCAAACTCGCCAGAGGGCAGCCACTGCCTGGACATCCAGTCTTGAAGCTCATTGAGCACTTTCTCCTCGTCCGCACTGGAGATATGTGGCCGTGACGCGGGCGGAACTGCGGCCCGAAGTGGCCCGTCAGCCGTATCCAGCGCCTCGGCATGCCCCGGATACAGGGCGGTCAGATGCTGGTTAGCGGCGTCGGCCAGGAGATTACGTCGGGCTTCAAGGAATGCCGGATAGTTTTCGACTTTCCATAGCTCCTCGTCCATCGGAATCCACTGGGACTCCAGAACTCCGGGGGTCTTTTGCTGCACAAAGGCGAAGTAGCCCGCGAGGCAGACGCGGCGAAGGTCAGAGCCGCGCTTGCCCTTCTTATGGGGAGATTCCTCTGCGGGACAGGCTGCTCCGATCCAAAAGTTGCAATCGGCAGTGAGGAAGCAGAAGTTGCCGAGTGCGTTGACCTGCGCTCTCTCGTATCCAGCCTTATAGAGCACTGCTTTGGGGAAGATGTGGTGTACCTGCAGCTGGGCGCCCTTGCCCAGCAGGCCAGACTTGAGCTCCATGCCGTCGCAGAAATTTCTTGCCCCGCCCACGCGAGTCATCCAGTAGAGTGCCGGGTAGAACCGGGCTCCGCGGGACCAGGTATCGAAGTCGGAGGCAGCCACGTGCCGCCGCCCCCACTTTGTCCCTATGTCCGCGATCAACCGCTCTATTCCGTTTAGTGTCCCGTCCACTGACACCAAATCCTGCTTGATCGTGGTCTCCATCGTCCCGGAGAAGCGGCCCTGCATTCCCGCCTGCAAGAACCAGTAGAGCAGCTGATTCCACTCATCAATACTCATCAATCCGGGAGGGCGTAACGCCAAATGGCGAACTAGGACAGGAATTGAGAAGCGCCCGAAAAGAACGCGATTATGGTCCAGCCCCAGCCGATCCGAAATCTTATTCAGCACGGCATCGACATGTTTGACGGTGCGTTGCAGGCCATCCTTCACCTCGTGACCCGGGGTGTCGTGCAGGTACTGAAACGCTGCTTCCCCATTCACGACAGCATTCACGCATCTCAGCAGCCAGTCCAGAGTGAAGTGGAACCCGTGTTTCTGCCACTCCTCGGTGTGCCGCCCCATCTTATCGCGGACCCTGGGCCACTTCGCAGCGATTCTCGCAAGCGCCAGATCACCGCGCGACAACTTGGTACCTGCACTGTTGAGTCGGTTGAAGATGTTCACGACCGTGTCGACAGTCTGGTTATTATCCGTGATCTGCTCGACGTGAAGGTTCACCTCGGTCACTCCCAGAAGCCAAAGGAGGCGATTCATGATCTGCATCTGAAACTCGAAGTCATGGAGTTCGCTTACCCCCGCAAGCTGCCTGTTTATTAGGCTTGCAACCCCGCCTGCGCCCGCTTGCATTACCCTCGTCACATCGAACCAGAGCGGATCATCCTTCATCTTGATTGGCTGTAGGAACTCGAATCTCTCGCGCATAGCGTGGAAGTACAGATTGCTGAACGCCGTGTCGTCTCCGCTGAAGAAATTCGGCGATCGGCCCTTGATTACACCGTACAGCGAGGTCACCCGTTGCTGGCCGTCCAGCAGGAGTTCTGTAGCGGTGCCATCGTCGCGCGTAGTAAGCCAAGTAAGCAGCCCCCCAACCGGGTGCCTTCGATAGAGCGAGTCGAAGAACTCCCGTACCTGCCTCCGTTTCCACACATACCCACGCTGAAACTCCGGCAGAGCAATCTTGCCTGCCTCCACGTTTGCCAGGATGATCTCAATTTTCATTTCGTTGGCTTTTTAGCCGTAGCCTTGTCAGTACAGTTTGCATTGAACGATGGACCCCAATATAGGGCAGGACCAAGGCAAGGGCGTGGGCCTTCCAGTTTCCACCGAGTATTCGGGCCGGGTTTCCTTCCTGCACAGGTGGCACCCAAGGAAGCGCAAGATACGACCGCGCCTGCGAATAAGCGGACAATCCCCTGTGAATCGCAGGAGGGCCAAATTCCGCACCCGACTCCCACGTCATTTTTATACCCAAGTCCGGCATAGAAGTCCGCCAGCCAGGGAAGCACGCCCCCAAGAGACGCATTGTTTGCCAGCTGCTGTGCAGTGGATTGGCCAGCCAGTTGGCGGGTCACCCTGCCTCAAGTAGGGACCCCGGTAGCAGGCCGATCCAGAGTGAACTGTGACCCTCCCTGCAGGAAGCCGAGAACTGGTCGCCCGCCCCCCGGGGGCAAGACGAAGCTGATGCAAGGGATCCGATCGATCATCACCCAGACGAATGTCGTTGGCCCTACACACGGCGACCGAAAAAAACCGCCCACTCGTGATCTCGAATTGTTTCTCAGTGTTTCCATACAATAGACATATTCCCGGAAGGGCTAATGCGAAGGAGATGGTAGATGTTACTAAAAGGATCTATCGGGGTGGAAGTGGAGCAGCGGGGTGCCGACCGCTCTGTCAGTGCCACCTTTCGCGGCTCCTCGATGGTAGGGGATCATCTTCAGTGCACTGATACGACTTGTGAGTTCGTTCACAAAGTTCGGGCAGGCCGTGCCCTTATCGTCGGAGAGGACTCTGCAACGGTTCACGAAGTTCGGATAGGCGAACTGCTCATCGGTAGCCAACCCTGCCAAATGCAGCGCCGAGGCGGGTGTGAGTTTGAGCCCAGGACGGGTCTTTCAGAAACCCCGTTTCTTTCGCGGACTGTCAGGGCGCAGGGAAGCGCCTGCGACCCTTGCACCCGAGCGGTGGTACCAGCAGCCTTCGCCACGTATCTTCACAATGGCCGAGATGCGGCCTTCTCCGGACGATAAGCACCTGTTTCTGCTGCTTCTGAAGCTGGGCCTGAAAGAGGAGGAGGCCTACTCCTTCGTTCAAGAACTTCAAACCATGGCCAGTGCCAATCTTATCGCTCAATTCCAAGGCGCCATGGAACCCAAGCTGGATGCCGTAAATGCCCGACTGGAAGCGCAGAACAACAAGCTGGACATGCAGAATGCTGTAATAGACAGTAAGATGCGGATCCTGCTGTGGGTTATCAGCATGAGCGTTATCGTAATCAGCGCGGTGGTTACCCTCAACACTCTCCTGGGCTAGCAGCTCGCGGAAGCAGCGGATTTCAGAACGCCGGGTGAGCGAGAGGCAGCAGCGCCGAGGCGAGTGTGAGCCCAGGACGGGCCTTTCAGGAGCTCCCTTCTTTCACGAACTTTCAGGGTGCAAGGAGCGCGCCATGGACAACCTGTGCCGGATGCAACGCTGTGCGGCCCGAGCCATGCCTGATCTGGTGGCGGCAGCTGACCCCCGCAGCCACCAGGATGGTGTCTTCTTCCTCCTCGCGCACGGCAGGTAAAAGGCGGCGCTCAGCCATCTTCACCGAAATATCGTAGTGCTCCTTCTCGTATCCAAACGAGCCGGCCATGCCGCAGCAGCCTGAGTCCACCTCGTGCACATCATAGCCTTCGGGCAGCGACAGCACACGCATGCCGGGGGCTGACCCTACCAGTGCCTTCTGATGGCAGTGGCTGTGCAGCAGCACGCGGCGTTCCGTGCGCGTAAACGCCAGCGCAAGCTGCCCTTCATCAGCCAGACGGGCCAGAAACTCCTCAAACAGCACAGCATGCGCGGCCACCTGCTGCGCTGCATGATCGTCCGGCAGGAGGTACAGATACTCATCGCGCAAAGACAGCAGGCAGCTGGGCTCCAAGCCGATGATCGGGATGCCGCGCCTGGCAAACGGCGCAAGCCGGTCCACAGTATGGCGTGCGGCACGCCGGGCCGCATCAACCAGGCCCTTGGAAATCATCGGCCGTCCGCAGCAGCGGTGACCCGGAAGCACAACCTCAAAGCCTGCAGCCTCCAGAACCTTCGTAGTGCTGATGGCAATCTCCGGCTCGTGGCAGGTCGTAAAGGTGTCGTTCAGCAGCACGACCTGCGGACGGCCGTTCTGAGCGCCTTGGCGCCGCCGCCGGAACCATCGTGTAAACGGCTCCCGGGCGTACGCAGGCAGTGTGCGCTGGCGGCTCAGGCCCAGCATCGCTTCCAGGCCGTGACGCACCGCCCGGCTTCCCAGCATGCGGTTGATAAGCCCCGCATGCGGGCCACTGCCCAGGCGTCCCAGCTGCCAGGCATGGCCGAAAAGACGGCTCCGGACCGGTATGCCGTGCCTGGCATGATACTGGGCCAGAAACTCGAACTTGATCTTGGCCATGTCCACCGAGGAAGGACACTCGGCTTTGCATGCCTTGCACTCCACACACAGGTCCATCACCTCGTACATCCTGCGGCTGGTGAGCTCGCTGTGCGGCAGCCTTCCTGACAGGGCGGCACGAAGGGCATTGGCGCGACCCCGCGTGGAGTGCTCCTCTTCCCGCGTGGCCATAAAGCTCGGGCACATTGTACCCGCCGTCGCCTTGCGGCAGATGCCGGCGCCGTTGCACATCTCCACTGCACGGTCAAAGCCCATGTCCTGATGCCAGTCAAGCTTCAGTGGCAGCGGAATCACACCATAGTCTGCTCCGTAGCGCAGGTTGTCCGTAACCGGAGGGCCATCAACCACATTGCCCGGGTTCAGGATATTGTGCGGATCGAAGAGCTTCTTCACCTCCTTGTACAGCCCGTAAAGGGCCGGTCCGAAGAAGCGTTCGTTCATCCAGCTGCGCGCGCGGCCATCGCCGTGCTCACTGGAGAGGGCGCCGCCGCAGCCGCGCAAAAGCCCGACAGCGAAAGCGGTGATCTCCGGGATCTTCTCAAGCTCAGCAGCGGCCTTCGTGTTGATCAGCGGCCGGATATGCACGCAGCCGGCGCTGGCATGCGCATAGTATGCTACGCGCGTACCACGCTCCTGGCAGAAGCGGTCAATCTCCTGAACGTACTGCGCAAGGTGCTCCGTAGGCACAGCAGCGTCTTCAATAAACGGGATCGGCTTGTGGTCGCCCTTGATGCTCATCAGCAGCCCCAGCCCCACCTTGCGCACTTTCCACACGTCCTGCTGATGCTTCGGGTCCAAGACCGCGACCACGCTGCCTGATGCATGGCTCCGGAGGTGCCTGCGAAGGGCGTCCACCTTCTCAGCCACCTCGCCCTGGTCTGATCCGCAGAACTCGGTGATCAGTATGCAGTCAGGCCTGCCTTCGATAAAGCGGGTGAGCAGCCGGGCATACTCGGGCACGCCGCGACACAGCGACAGGCCCAGGCTGTCCAGCAGCTCAACGGCGCTGGGCGACACCTCCAGAATCGCGGGCACAGCACTGAGCGCCTCATGGATGCTCTCAAAGTGCACTACGCCCAGTCCCTTGGCCGGCGGCACAGGGACAAGGTTCAGCTTCACGTCTTCAATAACAGCCAGCGTTCCCTCAGCGCCACAAACCAGCTTGGCCAGGTTGAAGCGCTCATCCTGCGGCCATCGGAAAGACGGACCTGCACCCACAAAGCGGTCAAGGTTGTAGCCACCACAGCGACGCCAGTGGCGCGGTGTGCCTTCCAGGATCGTCTCCCTGTTGGCAGGCGCGCCAACCAGGTCCTGAAGACCCCGATAGAGTGCACCTTCCAGCCCGCTGCGCCTGGAAAACTGCTCCAGTGCATTACCCTCCACCGGTCCCAGATGCGTGCGGGATCCATCGCTGAGCACCACGTTCATAGCCAAGACATGGTCCGCTGTCATGCCGTAGCAGATGGAGTGGCTGCCTGTGGAGTTGTTGGACACGATGCCACCCATCGCAGCACGGTTGGCGCTGGCCGGGTCCGGTCCGAACTGAAGCCCCGAGGATGCCAGCTCCAGGTTCAGCTGGTCCAGCACGATGCCGGGCTCCACACGCACCCACTGCTCTTCCCGGGAGTATTCCAGGATCCCGTTCAGGTGCGCCGTGAAATCCATCACCAGTGCCTCCCCGATGGCCTGCCCGGCGAGGCTGCTGCCACCTGTGCGGGGCACGAGCGCGATGCCATGCTGCGCAGCCAGTGTGATGACCGCCTGGACATCCGCAGCGGAACGCGGAAACATCACACCGTGCGGCATCACCTGGTAGATGCTCGCATCAGTGCTGTACAGGATACGGCTGTAGTCGTCCGTGCGGACCTCCCCCTCGCACTGGGACCGCAAGGCGGCCAGAAAATCCGGCAGCGCACGCAACGCCATGCCCGGTCTGTCAGATTTCCACGTAAACGATCCGCCAGATGCGGCCCTTGACGGAATCAGAGATGTACAACGATCCGTCCGGACCCGTGGCAAGCCCCGTCGGGCGCGCCCGTGCGGCGTTGGACACAGCCACCGTGTTCGCGCCCGCAAATCCGTCGGCAAACATCTCGGGATCGCCCGTTACGGCCCCGTCCGCAAAAGGCAGAAACGTGATCTGGAAGCCCTGCTGCACCGGAGACCTGTTCCATGAGCCGTGAAACGCCACGAAGACACCCCCATGGAAACGCTCCGGAAACATCGTCCCCTGATAGAACAGCAGGTCGTTGGGCGCCCAGTGCCCGGGAAACCCGTGAATAGGTCCCTTCATGTCCGCACAGCGGCCCACCAGAGCACCATCGCCACCGTACTCGGGGTTAAGCAGCTTCAAACCCTGCAGGTGATCGTGATAGCAGTATGGCCAGCCGAAATCATCTCCCTCTTCAACCTCAAAGAATTCTTCCGACGGCAGGTCGTTGTTCTGCTCTTCCGTATAGCGGTCGGGCCAGAAGCGGTGCAGATCGTCCCTGCCATGCTGCACCACATAGAGCTTGTCCATGGCAGTGTTCCACGCATTGGCCACACCATTGCGGATACCTGTGGCATAGCGTATGCCATCTTCCAAAGTCTGTCCTGTCTGATCGGCAGCAAAGCGCCACACGCCACCAGTCCCCTCCAGGAGCGGACACGGGTCCTGACCTGGACTTTCAGGCGTACGGGTCTGCTCCATGCAGGCGTTGGATGGCGCACCAATGTTGACGTAGAGATTGCCTGCATTGTCGAACTCGAAGGGCTTGACAGCGTGGCTGCGCTGGCGGACAAAGCCGGTGACAATGGGTTCCGCCTCGTCGATTGGCACCAGGCCCAGGCCCATGGGATAGCGGACGATAAACGTGTCGGCAGCAAAGTACAGGTAGTCCCCGCGCAGGTGGATTCCTGTGCCGCCGATGTCACCAAAGAAGGCCATGGTGTCTGCGCGCCCGTCGCCGTCGGTGTCTCGCAGGGCGGCGATGGCACCGTGGTCGTTTTGCTGGCGCAGTGCAACGAAGATATCCCCGTTATCGCGCACGGTCAGGTGGCGGGCACGTCCGAGCGAGTCGGCCACCACGATCGCGCAGAAGCCGTCTTGCAGCGTCAGCCCGTCGTTGTTGCCATGCTGAGAACACAGCATGGTGCTTACAGCCACATCATCCTGGCAGGCGCCAAGCGTAAGCAGCAGCAATGTCGCCAGACATACTGTTTTCATCATTCTACGGTAGGTTAAAAAGGTCGGGTGCCTTCTTGAGGTTGAAGTGTTTGTAGGACCGTCGCGTCGCCACGCGGCCGCGCGGCGTACGCTGCATGTAGCCTTCCTGAATCAGGTAGGGCTCGTAGACCTCCTCTATGGTGCCAGGCTCCTCTCCTACGGATACGGCCAGGTTGACCAGGCCTGCCGGGCCGCCGTCAAACTTCTCTATGAGCGTGGTGAGGATACGCGCATCCATATCATCCAGGCCTTCACTGTCCACATCCAGTGCTGTCAGCGCTTTGTCTGCTATCTCAAGCGTGATACGCCCATCGCCGTGCACATCCGCAAAGTCCCGGGCCCGCCGCAAGAGGCGATTAGCAATGCGGGGCGTGCCGCGGCTGCGCCGCGCGATTTCTCTGGCACCCTGAGGGTCAATTTCCACGTTCAGGATTCCTGCCGATCGGAGCAGTATCTGCTCCAGCAACGGTGCCGTGTAGTAGTCATAGCGGAAGTCAATACCGAACCGCGCCCGGAGGGGCGCCGTAAGCAACCCTTTGCGCGTGGTTGCGCCCACCAGCGTGAAGGAGGGCAGCATGATCTTTACGCTGCGTGCATTGGGGCCCGAGTCAATGACGATGTCGATGAAGTAGTCTTCCATCGCCGAGTAGAGGTACTCTTCCACTATCGGTCCCAGCCGGTGAATCTCGTCGATGAAGAGCACATCGCCCTCGTTGAGCTTGGTCAGGATGCCGGCTACCGCGTGGGGCTTGTCCAGGACAGGTCCGCTGGTTGTTGTGATATGCGCGCCCATCTCCGCAGCAATGATGTGGCCAAGCGTGGTCTTGCCCAGACCAGGCGGGCCCGACAGCAGTACATGGTCCAGTGACTCGCCGCGCCCCAGCGCCGCGGTAATGAAAACACGCAGGTTGTCCTTGATTCGCTGCTGTCCGATGAATTCGTCCAGCCGGCCTGGCCGGAGCCTCCTTTCCAGGTCTTCTTCACGCACATAGGGAGAGACTGGGCTGTGTCGTAGACCCATCGTGTTACAAGAGGGCTTTTGTCCGCGGCTATCCAGTACAAACTAAAAGGTAGCCACTCCGTTCGAAGCCGCAAGTTAAGCGTAGCCCGTGGCGTGCCGGCGACAGCGATACGTGCGCGGATGTGACCGATGCTGAACCTTCAACAGCAGCTCAAGCACCAGCTGAAGCTGTCGCCGCAAAAGATACAGTATATCAAGCTGCTGCAGCTGAGCAACCTCGCGCTGGAACAGCGCGTGCAGGCAGAGCTTGCAGAAAACCCCGTGCTGGAAGAGGTTGTCGTGTTGGAAGAGGCCTCACAGGACGATGCCGGCACGGAGGATGATTTTGACTGGGAGCTGCCAGCCGGTGACGACGACTCTTATGGCTACAAGGCCCGGGTAGACCAGGAAGATCGTGTGCCACGCCCGGTGGTCGCTGAGGTTTCGCTGGCGGAGCACCTGCGCTCTCAGCATGCCTTGCTCAGCCCCTCTTCCTTGGACCTGCTCATCGGTGAACAGATTATCGGGTCCATCGATGAGGACGGCTACCTGCGCCGCGAGCTCTTCTCCATCGTCGACGATATCATGTTCACCTATGGGAAGAGCCTTACCGAGGATGATGTGGAGCGCGTGCTGCGCCAGCTGCAAAGGCTGGATCCGATCGGCATTGGCGCACGCAGCCTGCAGGAGTGTCTTCTGGTGCAGGTTGAGGCGCTGCCGGGCAGCATGCCTGGCCGGGATACCGCACAGCGCGTCTTGTCGGAGTGTTTCGAGGACTTCACGATGAAGCGCTTTGGCCGGATCCGCCAGAAGCTGGATGTGGATGAGCGCGCGCTTAAAGTGGCTTTTGACGTTGTTCAGCGCCTGAATCCCAAGCCCGGCGAAGGCACGATCACCGCACAGGAGAACTATATCACACCCGATTTCGTGGTTCATGCCACAAATGATGGCTTTGAGATCTCCCTTGACGATAGACCTGGGCCCCGTATAGGGATTTCACGGGAGTACCGTGCACTGTTTGATCAGCTGACATCCTCCAACAGCAAGGATGGCGCCGGCGCTGAGGCGCGCCAGTTTCTTCAACACAAGTTTAAGTCAGCCCGCTGGTTCATTGACGCCATCAACCAGCGGCGCAAGACGCTGCTATTGGTTATGCATGCCATCGTAACGAAGCAGCACGACTTCTTCACCTTGGGACCGGGCCATCTGAGACCGCTCATACTGGCGGATATCGCCGACGCAGTCGGGATGGACATCTCCACGATAAGCCGCGTGGTTGGCGGCAAGTATGTTCACTGTGACTTTGGTGTCTACGAGCTGAAGTACTTTTTTTCGGAGGGCGTAGCCACGCACAGCGGGGACAAAGTGTCCAGCAGAGAGGTCAAGGCCATCATCGATGATGTTATCAGGCAGGAGGACAAGTCCAGGCCCCTCTCAGACCGCGCACTGGCTGAGATTCTTGATGCACGCGGCTTCCAGATTGCGAGGCGAACGATTTCCAAGTACCGCAAGCAGCTCGGCATACCGGTTGCACGCATGCGGCGCGAGATCGTCTTGCCGTAATCGTAGCACACTTTTCACAGGAGCTTAACAGCAAGCCGGTATCGCTTCCGTTACTTTTAAAAGCTCGTATGAGCAATTTTACCTGCCATGTCAGGCTGCGGCTGTGCAGAGGCGCCGCCTTGCATGGAGACGTGCGGTCACGTGTACTACCTGCAGGTACGTGTAAGACCGCCTGACAGTTGGCCCGGTTTTTGCGGCTTCTTTTCTTAAAGTGTCTCACCAAAATGAGCCGAAGCTTATGAACCAGACTTTTTATCCCAGGCGCTCGGCCCTTTTGCCCTCGCTCTTTGCGCGGTATGTGAAGGGGGAGATAGAGGAGTCGCTGTGGAAACGATTCGTGTCCGTGCTGGAGGCTACCGAGGAGCAGCCACAGGAGCGGATGGCGCTGATTGCCTTTATGAACGACTTTCTGGTGGACCGCAGCATACAGGCTCTGCAGGTCGCCAGGCTGTTTGCAGACGAGTTTCTGGCCAAGCCGCAGCCCGTACTTTGCAGCGGGTAGCCTGCCCCGCCATCACGTGCCTGAACGAACCTTTCTGACGGCAGACGCTTAGCCCGGCTTGCGGCAACACTGGTGCACCTTTGGCGAACATGGACCGCCGGCCATGGGACAGCGTGACGTGTTGATTCTCTTCCACTGATATCATGCGCGAGGGCGTGGCTTATCTTGCGCTGAAGCTCGGACAGTGAAGCCTGTCCCGGGCCGGTGGCGTGTGGCTATTCCCAGGATCCGTACCACGCCGCTTTTGACTGTTTCGGCATGACTGCACCACGAGCACTTACTGATCAGGAGCAGGTGCGTCTGGAGGCCCGCCGCAGGCTTGATGCACAAGGTGTTGATCCGTACCCGCACGCGTGGGACGTGGACGCCACGGTAGAGCACGTACGGTCCACGTTTGATGACGCCCGGCACCAAGAGTCTCATTCGTTTAAAGTGTCCCTTGCCGGACGTATGATGACACGGCGCATCATGGGCAAGGCCAGCTTCTTTGACCTTCAGGACGCCACCGGACGCATGCAGGTGTACGTGCGTCGCGATGACCTGCCCGATGGCTTTTACAACGGAGTCTTCAAGCGCCTGCTGCACATAGGTGACATCCTGGGTGTACAGGGCCATGTCTTCCGCACGGGGCGCGGCGAAATCACCATCCACGCACACACGCTGACCCTGCTCTCGAAAAGCTTGCGCCCGCTGCCAATAGTAAAAGAGCAGGGTGGTACTGTGTACGACGAGGTCACCGACAAGGAGTTCAGGTACAGGCAGCGATACGTTGATCTTGTGGTGAATCCGGAGTCGCGCAAGGTTTTTGAACAGCGGGCGCGCATGGTGTCTGCGCTGCGCCAGTTTTTGGATGTACGCGGCTATATCGAGGTGGAGACCCCCGCCCTCCAGCCGCTCTACGGCGGTGCTGCTGCGCGCCCCTTTGTGACGTACCACAATGCGCTGGACATGCCGCTGTTTCTCCGCATTGCGGATGAGCTCTACCTGAAGCGTCTGATCGCCGGCGGCTTCGATGGCGTCTACGAAATCGCCAAAGATTTCCGCAACGAAGGCCTCAGCCGTTTCCACAACCCTGAGTTCACCATGCTGGAGCTCTATGTGGCCTATAAGGACTACCTGTGGATGATGGACCTGGTTGAGGAGATGATCGAGTTCGTGGTGCTGGCGCTGCATGGCACTACGACGATCGTGGCGCAGGAACAGACCCTCTCCTTTGCCAGACCCTGGCCCCGAAAGCCGATTTTCGAGGTCATAGCGGAACGTACCGGGCATGACTTGTACCAGGCCAGCCGGGGAGAGCTGGCACAGACAGCGGCATCACTGGGATTGCAGGTGGATGCGTCTATGGATAGCGGCAAGCTCATTGATGGGATCTTTGGCACGTTTGTTGAACCGCACATTATCCAGCCCACCTTTGTTACCGACTATCCGGTTGAGCTCAGCCCGCTTGCCAAGCGGCACCGGTACAAGGAGGGGCTGGTGGAGCGCTTCGAAGTCATATGCAATGGCAAGGAGCTGTGTAATGCTTTTAGCGAGCTCAACGACCCGGAAGACCAGCGTGCACGCTTTGAAGATCAGGTCCGTCTGCGGGCGAAAGGGGACATGGAGGCCATGCAGATCGATGAAGACTACCTGCGTGCGCTGGAGTATGGCATGCCCCCTGCGGCGGGACTGGGAGTCGGCGTGGACCGGCTGGCTATGCTGCTGACCGGTCGGGCGTCCATACGCGACGTGATACTCTTCCCGCTGCTTCGGCCTGAAGGTTCTTAGCGGCGGTCGCGGTTCCTGGCAGCGACCTGCACATTGCGCTTCAGTCCGTCGTAGCGTGCCCGTCTCACAGCGCTGCCCTTGAACTGTTTGCGATACTCCGCAAGATCCAGTTCCGCCCACTCGCTGATACGGGTATCCGCAATGCCTGAGCGCGGCATGAATCGCTGCTCGTCCGTGGGAGATTTGAACTTGTTCCACGGACAAACCTCCTGGCAGATATCACATCCGAAAATCCAGTTGTCAAACCCGTGCTCGAGGTCCTTGGGAATGTCATTGCTACGATGCTCGATTGTCCAGTAGGATATGCAGCGGTTGGCGTCCACCGCATACGGCTGATAGATCGCGTCTGTCGGGCATGCATCTATGCAGCGCGTGCAGCTGCCGCAGTAATCCGGGGTGGGGTTGTCATACGCCAGGGGCAAGTCAATGATGAGCTCCCCGATGAAGAAGAAGGAGCCAATATCACGGCTGATCAGGTTGGTGTGTTTGCCGATCCAGCCGAGCCCGCTGCGCTGTGCCCAGACTTTGTCCAGCACCGGGGCCGAGTCAACAAACGCGCGCCCGCTGATGGGTCCGTATGACTCGTCTATCCAGTGATACAACGCATACAGACCCTCCTTTAGCACCTGGTGGTAGTCGTCGCCCCACGCGTACCGGCTGACCTTGCCGACGGAAGCATCTGTGGGCTGTGCCACCGGCTGGTAATAATTCCTGAGCACACTGATGACGGACTGGGCCCCATCCACAAGCCTTGCAGGATCCACCCGCTTCTCAAAATGGCGCTCCATGTAGGCCATCGATGCATGGCGTCCCTGGCTTAACCACTCCTCTAACCGGCGGGCCTCCTTATCCAGCCTGACTGCGCGAGACAGTCCACATGCATCAAACCCCAGCCGCCGTGCTTCCTGCTTAACAGCACGGGCAGCCAGTGCACGCTGCGCTCTGTCATAGCCAGGCATTATCGTACTGCGTACACGGAATGGAAGGGGAAGGCCGCAAGGGCATCGCCTGAGGCAGCGTATACCAATATATGCACACCTCGGGTTTCTGCCGGTCACACTGCGCCGCACTCGGCTTCACGGGCATCCAAGGCGTGTGACAAAGAAGTCGTGACTTGTCCAGAACTGGGGGCAGCCGCTGTGCAGGCGGATGACTGGCAGGTACTGCCTCGTGATGGATGCATGCCATGACGGGATTCAAGCCGTCGCACTTCGGAAACGAGCAGCGCTCCTGCCGTCTCCCACGCCAGCTGCAGCACAATGAGAGCTGGCGTAGACAGGCAAAAATGGCGACTTCCAAGGTGCTCCGCCACAATGAGGCTAAGGCTTGCCAGCAGATACGGTACACCGGCTTGGTGTCTGCTACCGGCCCAGAACTAGCTGTCTCGATCGCGAAACAGAAGCTCCGGAGAGGTGATCTGTCACCGTGACCGTGAATTCGTACGCTCCGTGTGATACATCGGTGACATCCACGACGACAAACTCAATCGGACTGGCAAGCGTGCCTTCCTGCTCACCGAGAGCCAGGGAGGTCACATCACCCTGCTGGTTGGCCAGCGTATAAGAGATGGAGTAGCGTGTCTGCCCTTCTTCATCAAGTGCTAGGTCGTAGATCTCAAAGTACACGGCCGGTGCCGCTCCAGGCCGGAAGTAGCCGGATGGATTTACATCTGTATACACGTCCTCGCGATTCACAACATTGTCCAAGGCCACCACGCTGTCCGCAAGCAGAATATCACTGATCTTCAGTCCCGGCGCTGCGAAGCTCAGCGGCTCGTATGACAGCTTGTGCGCGCGCAGTGCCGGCATATCCAAAGAGCGCACGTGCAGCGCCACATGGTACTCTTGTGGACGAAGATCGGTCTGGAACAGCCCGGTATAGGAGCTTGTGGCTCTTTCCACCGGGAGGCGTATGATACTGCGGCTGAACGAACGCTGCTGCCACCGATCATCGTGCACCATGAGGCCTGCTTCGAAGGTCAGCGTATCGTGCTCCGGGACCAGCTCCTCCAGCGGCACATCGAAATATGCCTCAACCAGCGTACGGTTGTCAAACCCCCGAAAGGATGCCAACAAGAATGGTACATCCAGCAGCTTGGTGCCTGAAGGCCAGCGGTGACGGTCAGTTGACAGCCCCTGCGTGATGTACGCCTGGGTCTTTCTCTCAGCATCGGGCAGGTCCAGTCCCGTCAGCTTTGGAGGCAGGAAACTTTCGCCTCGGGGCACAGGCACAAAGTGCTTGGTCACACCGCACACCCCGTTGTGGCAGGTGGGTGCAAAATGAAACACGAGCAACGAGTCCTTCTGATCCTCGGAAGACTCGTAAAACCAGGTTGGCGTTTCGCTTATGCTGAAATCATCCGGTTCGCCGTGCCGGATAAACATAACACCGCGGTCATCAAAGTCGTGACTCAGCGCATATGTTGGCGGAAAGTATCTTTCATCGTGTGTATACGAACTCCGGAACCAGTTTCGGAATCCGTTAAACACGTAGTGTACCTCAGCCACGTGCAGCCGCCGGTAGTGTTCTGCCAGCCTGGCATTATAGGGAGCAGCCGGCATCGGATCGCGCTTGGCCCAGAACTCCGTAAAAAAGCGCTGAACCTCAGCAGGCGAGGCGAGCCGGTCAAATGCAGCCTGTTCACCAGGCGTCACAATGGTTCGGATCTCATCAAACAAAAGCAATGCGTCCAGATCTGTCCTGACGGCGGCAATGGCCTCCTTGATGTATCGTGTACCCCTTATGGGCAGTTGCCGGGAAAAGCTCAGGCGTGCCTGTGCCAGTAGAACCGGAACGGCATGCTCCTCCCGATCGCCCAGCTCTGAATAGATCTTTTCGGCGGAGTCAAACAGGTTCTGCTGCTCAAAGGCCTTGCCTACAAAGAGCTGCGCATACAATCCAGGCTGTGTCCTCAGCCAAAGGCGTGCGTCCGTGGGCGGCGTAGTAATCACGTATCGCCAGTAAAAGTTCAGCAGTCCGATGTGGACATGCGGAAGCTCAGGCCGGAGATGGCGTTGTACTTCGCCAAGCTGGATGGCCTTCTGGAAGTTGTTCTGATAGCGCCGGATCAGCGCAAGCTGAAACACCACATCACGGTACAGTGAATCCTGTGCCAGGACTGTTTCAAAATCTGCCACCCCCTTCTGCAGCGACCGCTCAATCCGGTTTCTCAGGTTAGGGTTTTTGCCGATCTCGCCGTAACAGATACCACGCAGGTAGTACCCTTCAAGATCGCCCGGACCATGCTTGAGGTGCTCTGACAGGAGCGCTACGGCGCGGCGCCACTCCCGGGCTTCCATGGCTTCTCGGGCTTTCTCCAAGTCTGCAACCTGCATTGCAGGACCTGTTATCAGCGAAGCGGCTATGCCTAATATCCATACCATGGAGCTGTGTGTCTTTACGCATCAAAACCCAACTCGTTTACTGTTCAAGGCGGTTTGTGCAGTTAAGTCCCAGCTGTGCCGTAAACGGGCTTTTGCTGTTGCGGGGCAGGCTTAAAGTTCGCCATGGTATGCCGCTATCGTGAAGTAGTGCTGACCCACTATCCGTGTCTCGAGCCATTCCACCAGCACGGCGCCCGTCTCCACGAATGCTTTGTCCGGAAAGATGGGATCAGTGCTCCCGGCGCCGCAGGCGCTGCACCATGCTCGTATTGCGCAGCCGGCGCCGGTATTTCCAGGGCAGGCCGTTGCTGCGTACAGGCCCTTCTCCATCGGATTGACCGTCTTCGCGCCGCAGGCTTCGGCAATCTCCGTGAACGCCGCCTGGATCGCCTTGCTGTGGCTGTTGAGCAAGGAGTGCCTGCCACTTGGCAGACAGCTTCCGTGTCAAAGTCGAGGCACCCTCACTGAACCGGGTGTGGACCTCTCAACGCATCCGGACTGCATTTCCGCGATGGGAAGCGGTATCCTTTCAAGAAGCAGGCAGCTGGACCGGCTCGTGTGGTGACTGTTCGCACGTCACCAGAACGTGCATCAGGTGCGTGCGCGGGAGGCCAGGATCATGCTCTTGAGCTCCAAGGCCCGTTTACGATTGGTCTGCACAACCAACTTCTTCATCCGAAAGAGGTCCACGATGTTGAGCACATAGCTGACCGGGTACAGGACCAACGTGCAGGTCATGACCGTATAGAGAATACCCGTGGCTGTGCGCTTGAGGTAGTAGTGGTGAGCGCCTACACCCCCCAGGAAAAAAGCCCACAGCAGCGCTGTGGAGATATCCTTTCTAACGTGCTCAAGGGACAGCAGAAAGTCTTTGCATTCCGCCTCGGAGAGGTCATCCACTATGTCGGCGTGTTCCACGAGCGCAGCCAGGTACTGCCGCTCTGAGGTAGACAGTATACCCAGTGAGCCCGTGAACGCACGAATCTCGCTGAACGTGGGCACTAGATGATCGCGCTGATCTTTGCGAAGATCTCGTGCTTTGGCTCGTTGGTCTTCTCGTGGATGAGTGCGACCATCTTGCGCATATTGCCGCGCGCCTTTTTCATCTCCCTGTCAGTAAACTCGGTTTCGCTCCAGATCTCTTCAATCTGACTCCTCACCTGACTCCAGCTCTCGTTCATTCGCGGGGTGGCCATAACGGGATTCGCGTTGTTTCACGTACTATTTTTACAGCCTTGCTTCGCGCCTGTTCCGAAGCACCAGCCAGATCAGCCCGGTGGCACCCGCGACGCGCTTCTGGGATGCGCACCCTCCACGGGTTGCCAGACCCGCCGCTACCCCCAACTTCACCAGGATCTCCGGCTGGACTCGTTCCCTCGCCAAGCACTGAAAACGCATCCTCAACCGCTGGCCTTCATCCCTCCGCCACGGCTTGGCCGAGCCAGTTACCTAGCGGGCACCCGAACCGGGCGGGTTCCGATCTTCCGAGGTGCCAAACGGCACCATGTATTCCGAGTCCCTTGCGGTGTGAGTCGCAAAGACCAACGCGATGCTACAGCCCCTTGAGATGTGGCTTGAGGGCCGATCCGAACTTTGCCATCGCATCTACCAATGCCTCGTACACGGCCTCCCACTTGTCTTCATCTAGGTATCCCCTGTTTCCGTATGCCTTCGAAATCCGGCAAGCCTGCCGCCCTTTCAAGGCACCCCACTTCAACGAGTGGCCAAACGTGCGCTCGATACTGTCCTTATTGTCGGCGAGCGCCCCGGAGATGCGCTGATTCTTGTCACTGTCCCTCGTGTCAATATACAACTCGACGCGAGCGTCGTGCTGCCGAACCACGTAGTTGAAAGCAACTCCGGCGATCCCGGATCCCACCCCGACCCAGCTGCGCTTTGAGGGGCTGATGTTCGCGTGCAGGGAAGTTCTCGTCTTGGCGTGCTCGAGCAGTCCTTCAAAGAACCGGTAGCGCAACCGCTCGCGCTCCGCCATCTCCTTTTTCGCCCGACCTACCTCACGAGTCTCTTCGCTTGGTCCCACGATCTGTGTTAGGAGCGGAGCGGGCTGGACCTGGTTCAGCAGGCCTATTGGCTGGCGGCAGACCAGTCTCGTGGCACCGAACAAGCATTTACCCCGTTTGATCAACTTCTTGTTGGGTGGCGGGGAAGTACGGGTGCACCATGTGGTCAGCTTTCTGGTGCCGGACAGGAACCCCTTGCCGAATCAGGAATGGCCGACCGGACACCTGGCCGACCTTATTCGGGCCGTTGGGTCCAGGTTGCATTCACCATGGGACGATGTTCCCGACTCGACCCATCCTTGCATGGATGGCGACAGCTTCGCCACCGGAGTCCGGGCGGTGTCCCTTGTAAACGGCTGGATTAAAACCCTGGCACGCAGAGCGGACAACGAGACTAGTGCCGCACTCGTCGGCCTGGCAGACGACCCCGCCTTGACAAAGTGGAGCGCGAAACTCCGGCGAGCTCGCGACGAGCAGCGCCGGGCCATAACCCGCAGAACGCCGACCGTGAACGAGGTGTGCGAAGCGCTGCGGGGCGGGCCACCTGGTAGTGCGGCGGATCTGGTGGCGCTTGTCGCCGAGAGGCTGAGCCAACTGGGAAAGCGAGTCCGAAATGGAAGCACCGATGCCTGGATTCAGTACTGGCACACGGATCCAGAGGATCCGAAGGGCAGGGGGGTCATTGCGCCAAAGCCTGAAAACGCTTGCCGGAAGGTGCTGGTGTCCGATCTGGAGCCCCTGCTTGATCTGTATGACGTTACAACCAGCCAGGACGAGCAGGTCGCCGAGGAAAAGCATCCCGACATCATGGTGCACTGCTTCCCGCACGCCGTTCCCATCGAGATCAAAAAGACCGACGCCGGGATCTCTGGACCACTGCAAGCGACCAGCTGCATGGGCGATACTGTCGCGACCCCAGATCCGACAGCTACGGCATCTACCTGGTGTTGTGGTTTGGCGCCGACCACCTCAAGAATCCGCCACCGAGCGGTCGCCGTCCAGAATCTCCTGGCCAACTTCGGAATCGGTTGAAGGCCGAGCTGGTCCCGCAACATCGGCTCAAGACCAAAGTCATTGTAATCGACGTAAGTGCGCCGCTTGGGCGCAGGACGGGGCCGGCCCAGTGAGTCAGGAGGCTACAGTTCTGCCCGCGGTGTGGAAACAGGGCCAGGAGTGGACCGAACGGAAGCCAAGGTACCAGCCCAATGGCTCCGCCTGGAGTGCCTGAGACCGTAGGGGTCCGTGGAAGAAACGGGGGTTTCAGCGTGCTGGGTGAAAAAGAGGCACCAGCGCCGAGATAGGGAAGAATTTGGGCCCAAGACGACCTTGCGGCTTGGAAAGCCGAGGATCGGCCCAAACTTGTGCGCTAGCTGAGTCCTGCTATCCTTCAGTTGCAGTGCCAGATTTATTCGTATCTGTTTGGCGTGTAACTCCCTTCGTTTTCCTGTTTCCGTATTCGAGGTCTGTGAAACTAAGCTGCATGAAGGTGTTTCTTATAGGTTATGCCAACATCAGTCTCGGGTTCCAACTTAATCAGGAGTTCCTAAGGTTGGCTAGCGCACGTGCGCCCCAGGCGTGGCATAGAAAAGCCGGGCAGCAAGAACCAGCCTGCTCTTTCTCCAGGGCGCCAACGCTACCACTCGGCCTCTTGCCATAACCGAAGGCTATGTACGATTGCGTCTTCGAGCCAGAATGAGAATCGCGCCGCGGCTTCCTCAACGGGCTCCTTGTAGTTGATCAGAAAGACTTCGTCGGTTGCCGGAACAACGGAACCCGACTCCTCGCTGCCCTCTACCTCTACCCGCTGGAACCACGATGCGGAACAAGCCAGCACGCCCTGAAACTGTCGTCCTATCCCATGAACTGAGATTAGCAATTGAGTCTTGTTGGCATTGTGCATCACCAGCCGCGTCCAAGCCCGGTAGAGACGGAAGTTGGCAAAATAGCCCAGCTTCTCCGCAGTGCGAACAATCTGATTGCAGTGCCAATGGCTGCGATCACTATCATTTGCTGCACTGTCGGCGTAGTATGTGACGTGCTCCAATATGTCGCTCAATTCGTTGCTCAAATCAGCTGCAACTGTATCCAGCCGCTGCTTAGCTTGTTCCAGTAGCGATGCGGCGATGGATTCTGCGGCCTCCAGTTCGGCAACGATGGAATCCTTGCGCTTTTTAAGCTGCTGCCGAATGGACCTGATCTGGTCTGCCACACGACGGCTCTTCCGGACATGCTCTGTGATACTCAACGCGCGAAGGAATTGCGTGCGCTGCAGACGAGCAAAGTAGCGGACCAAGGGCTCAAGGTCGCCGCTGTCCGCGTCCTCCAGAACGCTGATATACTGTGCCCGCTCCTGCTCCGGGATCACTATGGGGAACCAGCCGGCTTTGATGAAAACCAGAGTTGCCAAGGCACGAGCGATCCGGCCATTACCGTCTTGAAACGGGTGGATTTGCGTGAACCGGTGATGTAACCATGCGGCTTCGACCTCAGGCGCATAATCTTGATGCTTGTGATGCATAACGATCAGCCGGTCCATTTCCGAAGCAACATGGTGCGGCGGACAGTACTCATGGATGGTGCCGTCTGGTCGACACGGGTTATTCGGCAAGCGCTTGTAATCGCCGCGAATCAGTGGAATCGATGCTGACCTGCCCAAAGCGTCAAGGCCCTCCACGGTTTTCTGCTGCCGCGTCATCAGGGCATGCATCTCCTTGATGTAGCTGGTGGATAAGTGTCTCCTGTCCTTTACAAAGTCGAACACATTTTCTACCGCCGCCTTGTGGTCATTGATCATTGCCGCGACCGCTTCAGCATTCATACCGTGCTGTCGTGGAATTAGCGCAGCCTGGATTCCGTGCTCGATGAGCTGCTGCGTGATTCCACGGTCGAATGTGTATAGGCGCTCGATCAGTCCTGTCTCGATGGCCCACTCGCGCTGCAATCGCTCCTCAAACTGGCGATACGCTTCCTGGGTGCTCAGACGCTCGCGCTGCTCACGCCAGACCTGCGCCAAGGCACCAAGCCCGGGTTCCCCTAGTCCCAGTGCTGCGTGTGGCTCCACGTCTTCTATCGGTTGCCAACAGTAGCTTGGAACGGTCATGATATACCCTTAGCTTCGTGCACTATGGTGGCGTAGATCTGGTCACCCCACATGAGCAGGAAGACAGGTTTCGCCTGACGACGGTTCCCTCGGCATCTATACCCACTCTGTCATAGGCTGACCTTCGATCCGGATCCTTTTAATCTGGCTCCAGTGCTCGTTCATTCGCACCGCAGCCATAGCGGGGCGCACGCTGGGCGACTGCTTCTACAGCACCGCTTCGAATCTTCTCCAGAACATCAGGATCAGCAGCGTCAGCCAGATCAGGTGGCCCAGCCCGGTGGCACCCGCGATGCGCTTCTGGAAAACGTGCGTACCCTCCTGTGACGCTGCTGCAGCACTCAGGCCCTTCCAGGCAGGCCGGATCAAGAAGAAGTGGACGCCAACCAGGACGACTATCAGTGCCGAGGCAATGTGGTACTCCATCTGGCCCGGATAGCCCCGCCCAAGCGCCAGCAGACCCATCGCAAAGGCGAAAGTCAGCAGCAGTGACAGCGTCAGCAGCCGCACGTCCCTAGCGCCGCAGTCGGCCAAAGCCTTTGCGGCCTCGCCTCTAAGGCCCCCAATCTGCCGCGCCATTCCGCTAAGGCGCAGTGCCAGCCCGAACCACGCTGCTGCCGTGATCACGTGCAACAGCAAGAACACCAGTTTCAAAAAGCTCATAGCGTACTCCCATTCAGGTGCCGGCGATGCTGTCTGCCTGTGTCGCCAGGGCCATGTCCTCTCCGACCTTGATGGAGATTGTATTGACCTGGTGGTGTCGCCGGTAGGTTTCCGGATCAAAAGAGTCTACCTGGATCGCTTCCAGCCGGGCGGCATCCGACCGCCTGACAAGCTCCAGCTCCGCTGCCGTTATAATGCCGGCATCGGCAGCACGTTCTGCAAGGGTTCTCTTCGGCCGCCTGCTGAGCACACGCTTGCGGACCGCCGCTGAGACCCGACTCATGATCTGGTCCGCCTCGCAGGCCAAGGTGAAGGCAGCCTCCAGCTTGCCTAAACCTGGCTGGTCCGCCGCCGGCTTGTAGCACCCTGCTGTCAGCCGTGACCGCTGTTCACCCGGCGTCTGCATCAGCTGCGCCACCTTGTGGCTGAGCCTGTCGCTGGGATCCCGCCCCAGGCTGTTGAAGCGGGAATACAGCGCAACAGGCCCGCGCAGAAGCCAGGTCAGCCCCGGTACCCGGACGTTGGCATACAACCCGTCAAAGGCTTCCTGGATACGCGCCAACGCATAGTCCATTGCCCAGCGGAAGTATGGCCGATCCTCGCTGCGACGACCCTCCGCCTCAAAACGCCGGATGGTAGCCGTCGCCAAGTACATCCATGAAAAGATGTCGGCGAATCGGCCTGTGATCATCTCTTTGCGCTTGAGTTGTCCACCTAGACTGACCATCGCGATATCAGCCAGGAACGCAAACGATGCTGAAGCCCACTTCAGGCGGCGCACATACCGTGCAGCGGGCCCGCGCACACCTGCGGCACCCGCCAGACGCCCACGTGAAAGTCCGAGCAGCACCGCCCTGAATCCGTTTCGGACAATATGACCCAGATGACCCCAGATGGCATAATCGAAAGCGGTAACGTCATGCCGCTCCAGCGCGGTGATCTCTTTGTATGCCCACGGGTGGCACCGTATAGCACCCTGACCGAAGATCATCAGCGTCCGGGTGAGTATGTTTGCTCCCTCTACGGTTATAGCGATGGGAATGCTTATGTAGTTGTGTGCAATCGAGTTGCGAGGCCCAAGCGAAATCCCGTTGCCTGCGGTAATGTCCATTCCGGCTATCACCACCTTGCGGCCCAGTTCCGTGAGGTTGTACTTGACGATGGCCGTCACCACGGCCGGTGCAGCACCCTGGTCAATGGCGCCGACGGTATAGATGCGGGCGGCGTCCATCAGGTACGCGAAACCGCCAATGCGGGCAAGCGCCTCCTGGACACCCTCAAACTTGCCGAGCGGCAGCCCAAACTGCCTGCGCACGACGGCATGCGCTGACGCGATCAGGAACACGCTCTTTGCTGTTCCTACCGATGAGGCGGGAAGGGAGATTCCACGACCGGCGGCCAGGCACTCCATCAGCATCTGCCAGCCCCGTCCTGCTCCTTCGGCACCGCCAATGATGGCATCAGGGGTCACGATCACGTTGTGCCCCTCCGTTGGTGCATTCACAAAAGGCACGCCGAGCGGATCGTGGCGGTCGCCGACCACCACGCCAGGGGTGTCGGTATGAACAAGGGCACATGTGATGCCCGGGTTCGTGCCCTGGCCCAGAAGGTTTTCAGGATCTTTTAGCTTGAAAGCCAGCCCCAGAAGATCCGCGATCGCAGCCAGCGTGATATACCGCTTGCGCCAGTTAAGGCAGATCTTGACCTCCCCGTTCTGGTCCCGGAACACCTCACCGGTGGCACGAATGGCTCCTGCATCCGATCCGGCTTCCAGCTCGGTCAGGGCAAAAGCCGGCGTAAGCGTAGCATCGGCCAGCCTCGGCAAAAAGTACTCCTGCTGCTCCCTGGTGCCATAGTGAATCAGGAGCTCTGCCGGTCCAAGCGAGTTGGGCACCATCACCGTGATACCCAGCGGATAGCTGTGGGAATTCAACTTGGATACCGTCGCGCTGTTGGCCGCGGCAGAGAAGCGATGCCCTCCATACTTTCTGGGCACGATGAGGCCAAAGAGCCTTTCGTGCCGGATAATGTCCCAGACCTCTGGAGGGAACTCACGAGCGGTACGGATCTCCCAGTCTGTCACGGAGCTGCACAGCGCCTCTACGGGGCCGTCAACAAACGCCTGCTCCTTTTCCGTAAGCGTCGGATAAGGTTCTGCGAGGATGCGTCTGAAGTTGGGGCGACCCGAAAACAGCTCCCCCTCAACCCATACCGTTCCTGCCTCAATCGCAAACTTCTCCGTTGCAGAGATTCGAGGCAGAACACCCAGAGCATCTAGCATACGCATCATTGGCCGGGACAGCAGGGCGCGACGCAGAGGCTTGAGCAGCAGCAGGGTCACCAGTATGACTGCTGCAGTGGCCAGCCACAGGGGGGCGCCCAAGGCGTACAACAGCGCGATTATCGCCACGCTCCATATCCAGAGGGGGCTGCCTGTGAACCCCAGCAGTCCAAATATCAGCAGCGAACCCAGTGTGACCGCCCACCAGGGCGTTTCTGACAGCACACCATAGAACAGCCATGTCTCCATAGCAAGATCGCGTCTACCGTTGGAGGTTTTCAAAGATGGCCGCGGCCCCCATGCCGCCGCCGATACACATCGTACAGAGCCCGTAGCGGGCGCCACGACGCTTCATCTCATGCAGCAGTGTTGCCGTCAGCTTGGCTCCGGTGCAGCCCAAAGGGTGTCCCAGCGCGATCGCCCCGCCGTTGACGTTCACGATCTCCTCATCCAGCCGCGCCTGCTGCACAACCGCCAGCGCCTGGGAAGCAAACGCCTCGTTGAGCTCTATCAGCTCCATGTGGTCAAGCGTGAGGCCGCTGCGCCGAAGCACCTTCCGTATCGCCCCGACCGGGCCGATACCCATGATTTCCGGTGCCACGCCGTGCACCGCATATCCAACCATGCGCGCCATCGGTTCTACATCAAGCATCTGCATCGTCTGTTTGCTCATCACCACTGCGGCCGCCGCCCCATCGGACATCTGCGATGAATTGCCCGCTGTCACTGTGCCATCACGCCTGAATACCGGTTTCAGCCTGGCAAGCGCCTCCCGGGAGGAGTCACTGCGTGGTCCCTCATCCGCTGCAAACGTTGTCGTAACAGTATCAACACCGGTACCGTTGAAGCTGGATATGGTGACCTTTAACGGAATCACCTCATCACTGAAGCGTCCCGCTACCTGCGCGCGCAACGCGCGGTCATGGGACTGCTGCGCAAACCGGTCCTGTTCCTCTCGCGAGATCTTGTACTTCTCCGCTAGGTTCTCCGCAGTCAGCCCCATCGAGATATAGGTGTCCGGCTGCCTCCGCGCAATGTCCGGGTCCGGCTGAAAATAGAATCCCGACATTGGCACCATGCTCATGGACTCTGTGCCACCTGCCACCACGATGTCGGCGCTGTCGTTGGCTATGGACTGGCAGGCCATGGCAATGGTCTGCAGTCCCGAGGCACAGAACCGGTTCACGGTGGCGCCCGGCACCGTGATTGGCAGGCCTGCCTCACCCGCGATGATGCGCCCCATGTTCATTCCCTGTGGGCCCTCAGGAAAGGCACAGCCGATCAGCACATCGTCAATGTCTTTGGTCTCCAGCCCCGGGACATGCCTGACGGCTTCACGCACTGCCGCGGCTCCCATCTGCTCCGGACGCATATAGCGCAGCGTACCTTTTTTTGCCTTGCCAACAGCGGTGCGGAAGCTGCTGACGATAAAGCACTCGTTTGCTTTCATGAGCTTGGCGGTATCAATTGCGCACAGGCTTGCCTGCCAGCATCCCGGCGATTCGCTTCTGCGTCTTGGTGTTCTTCAGCAGTTCAAGGAAAACTGTTCTTTCCAGGTCCAGCAGATACTGCTCCGACACATCCTGGGCACCACTAAGGTCACCCCCTGTCATCACGTAGGCAACCCGTTCGGCAATGTGGCGGTCATAGTCTGTGGCAAAGCCCCCTTTGTACATCTGGTGTATCCCGATCTTGAGTGCGGCATAGCCTGGCTGCCCCAGCACACGAACAGGTGCCGGTGCCGGTGGCATGTATCCCTGCTCAGAGAGGCCGACCACCGCCCACTTGGCCACGTGAAAGCGCCGTCTGCCCCGCATCACTACCTTAGCATGGCGCGGCAGAAACCCCATCTCCTTGGCTTGCTCTGCGCTGGTAGCGACCTCGGCCTTGGCGATCTGCTCAAAGCGAGGCATCAACGCTGCCAGCAGGTCGTTGTCGTGCCGCGCGCCCGAAGCGGACACCCTGGCCGCAAGCCGCATGCAGCCCGTTCCTGCCGGGATAAGCCCGATACCTGCCTCTACAAGGCCCATGTAGCTCTCGGCGGCTGCAACCGGGTTCGGGCTTGCCATTACGAGTTCGCAGCCGCCCCCCAGCGCACGCTGGTGCACAGCCACCACAACCGGCTTGGCCGCGTAATGAATGCGCTGCATCGCCTGCTGAAACTGGTCAATGAAGGAATCTATCACGCTAAAGCGGCGCAGCATGAACGCCCCAGCCATCTCCTTGAGATTTGCGCCGACGGAGAAGTGCCTACCTTCGTTGCCTATCACCAGGCCACGGAGGCGGGAATCGTTCTCCACACGTTCAACAGCTGACATGATTCCGCCAATGACCTCCTTCCCCATGGCATTGGCTTTTGATCTGAACTCCAGGAGCGCCACGCCATTGCCTATATCAAGCAGGCCCACCTCGTTGTTGGACCACAGCTCCGCAGCGGGCCGCGCCTTGACGGCTGCGAGGGGAGTCTCATCAGCCGGCACGTGAACCTTCTCCATCGCACCGGAGGACGGGGTCCAGACACGCTGACCTTCGTAAAACGAGGCCCCTGCGGGCATGGATTCAATCCAGGCAGGCAGCTGCACATCGGCAGCCTCCATGTCGTTTCGCACCTGGCGAAACCCGAGCACATCCCAGATCTGAAACGGACCGAGCTCCCATCCAAAGCCCCAGCGCATGGCCTTGTCAATATTGGCTGGACTGTCAGTGATCTCTCCCAGTCGCCGGGCTGCATAGCCGAGCGTGTCCTGCGTGGTCTTGCGAAAAAACTGGCCTGCCCTGCCTTTGTCTCCGTAGAGCTCCCTCAGGCGATGTGCCACGCTGCCGGCTTTGCGGATGGACCTGATGCTGCCCAGCTTCAGCGGCCTGGCCGCTTCATAGCTGCCCTTCTGCAGGTTAAGCGAGCGTATCTCCCGTCCCACTTTGCGATAAAATCCCGCTCCTGACTTGGCACCCAGTGCGCCGCGGGCCACCAGAGAGTTGATGACCTCAGGTACCCTGAAGCGTTCCCGGCTTTCGTCCTTTGGCAGCGCGTCGTAAAGCAGTGCTCCTATGTCTTTCATGACATCCAACCCAACCAGGTCAGCCGTGCGGAAGGTGCCCGACTTTGGTCTTCCTACCAGAGGGCCGGTCAGCGTATCGATTTCTTCGATCGTGTACGTGCCGCTGGTAAAGTATTCCATAGCCCCCAGCATCGAATACACGCCGATGCGGTTGCCCACGAAGTACGGCACGTCTTTGGCTATGATGATGCCTTTGCCGAGGTGAACTCGTCCGAACCAGGCGAGCTTTTCGGTGATGTCGGGATCGGTTGCATCCGTCGGTATCAGCTCGAGAAGCTCCAGGTAGCGCGGAGGATTAAAGAAGTGCGTACCCAGCACGCGCGACTTGAACAGGTTGCTCCGTCCGGCCACGATGTCGCGGATGAGGATTCCGCTGGTGTTCGTGGATACGATGGTGTCCTCCCGGGCGACCTTTTCGATGCGTGCCATCAGCTGCTGCTTGATATCGAGCCGCTCGACAACGGCTTCGATCACCCAGTCCGCGTCCGCGATGCGCGCAAAGTCATCCTCAAAGTTGCCCGTCCTGATCTGTGCCACAGTCCCTGCTGTGAAGAATGTGCTCGGCTTGGCTTTGGTGGCCGCCTTCAGGTTGCGATCCACGAGAGCGTTGCGCGGGCCTTCCGAGGCCGGCATATCTAGGAGGTGGACCTGCAGCCCTGCGTTGGCCAGGTGCGCAGCGATCTGCGCACCCATCGTTCCTGCCCCGAGTACAGCTGCGCTACGCAGCGGCTTGTGATGTACACCCATGTGCAAGAGTTATTGTTTGTGGCCAGCGCCGCCCGCCACCTCACCCTGATCCGTCTATAATAATACAAAGTCGCGCCCGGTAACCAAACCAGGTGCGACCCTGCGGGCTGCCCTTCTTACAAGGACAGTCTTATCCTGTTTTACCTTGTTCGGTGGCGTTTCAGTACCACGTTGCCGACGGCGGCATGCAGCTCCAGCTCGGCGCCACCGCCGTTGATCTCGCCGGAGAATGACTTGGACAGGAGTTTTTTCGATACCGTCAGCGGAAATTCACACTTTGCCGAGCCTATGTTGGCCGTGGCGCGGACAAACACGCCGATGTCGTCTGAGAGGGCGACAGTAACGTTGCCGGCGCCGGAGCCGAACCTTGAATGCCCTTCGGGCTGATGGACGATCACTGCATCAATGTTGCCGGCGCCTGTACCGGCTTGCACCGTGCCTTGCAGATCGTAGAGTGCTATGTTGCCGGCGCCAGTGTTGACTTCGGCTGCTCCAATTGCTCCAGACACCTCAAGGTTGCCAGCCCCTGACGAAACCTCCACCCTGCCTTCAATATTTTCCAAAGTTACGTTGCCCGCCCCGGTAGTGCCCCGGACATCACCGACCACGTCAAACACTTCCACGTTGCCAGCGCCGTTGCTGAACACAACGTTGTATTCGGAAGGGACGCGCACGACCACGTTAATCTTCA
Source organism: Rhodothermales bacterium (assembly GCA_012271185.1). Lineage (GTDB taxonomy): Bacteria > Bacteroidota > Rhodothermia > Rhodothermales > Bin80 > JAAXGV01. The sequence goes on along the minus strand of JAAXGV010000096.1, from coordinate 18,723 downwards.
GGCTGGGACGCTTGCGAAGGTTCCATGCGAAGCGGTCGGCGTCATAGCGCGAGCGCACATACACGTCGTTGTGGCGTCTTTCGAAGGCGTACTCATGGTGTTCCAGGATACTTTTGGCCTCTTCCTTTTCTTTGGCCTTGGCTATGCGTTCCATTTCAATGAAGACGCGAGCCTTTTCTGTCACTTCGACCTCAATGTTGCCGCGATCCAGGTCCAGGTGCAGTGTGCCGCCGGGGCTCACCGCATACTCTTTCTTTATCACGTCACGTTCGGTCGGTGCGAAGGATCCGGCCGCCAGCGCCGTGAAGGTGACGATCAGGAGGGAGAACACACTGTGCATTGGTCCAGCCATTTACTGACTATGAGTGCATACTCTCTACGAAAGACACACCGATAGGGTTGCGTTCGCGCAGGGCGTGGTGCGAATCATTTGTCCTGGCGCTTTACAGGCGCAGGGCCCGCGCACCTGCTTCGTGTGAATCCGCAGATGTGTCAGGCTGGTCCGGCGCATTGCATGCCCGTTGAAAGGCGTCTGACGCTGTCCGGCAGTAGCGGATCCATTGCTGTGGGATTGAAGCGCTCGAAACTGCTTTACTGGCGAACACTGGATCGGGCGGGAGACGGAGATCGTGGCTTTAAACAGCGAACACGATGAGCAAGGGCCACCGTTTGCCAAGGAACCCGATTTCACGGACACAAGCCGGCGAGCAGAATAGCGCCGAACTTTATGGAAACGTGCTTGCTCATGATCAGGAGCGGTGGTGGTCTGGCACGTAGCACTCGTACCTGCGCTCACAGGACTGTGACAGGAGCGCGCACGTCTCAACACCATTAGCATTGAGCGACCCTGCGGCCTGTTGTCAGTCCCTTATCCCGTAAGTTGTGCGCGGCGCAGCGGACAGGCTGTCGCGCGACAGGAACCCCGCTTCTGCTCTGCATGTTGACACACATGCGTGGCATGTCCGCCAGCTGTGTTTGCGTGGGCATGGCACCGCGTTCCATGAGAGACTGGGCGCTGGCTTTACGGGCAGAATGGACCAGACCGATACGCAAAATGGAGGCAAAGCTCAAGCATCTCGAATTTATCCAAGGAGTGGTCAACCGGCTTGGAGCTGATTCATTCCGCATGAAGAGCTGGAGCATGGCTTTGGCTGCCGCGCTGTTTGTTCTGCTGACAAGAGGTGGGAATCCTGGGTTCGAACTTGTGACGTTGGTTCCCGTGCTGATCTTCTGGGGTCTAGACGGCTACTTTCTGTGGCAGGAGCGTCTGTTCCGTACGCTTTACGACCATGTTCGTGTGCTGGAAAAGGATGAGATCGACTTCTCCATGGATGTAAGCAGGTTTCGCCGGGATCGCACCTGGCCCAGTGCAATGTTTTCCGTAACACTTACAGGCTTCTACGGTGCGATGCTTATCGTGGTCGGCATTGCCATCATCTTCAATTGAAAGGAGGACATAACAAGACTGGCGCGGAAAGTATTCTACAGCTTCCACTACGAACCGGATAGCTGGCGCGCTGCTCAGGTTCGCAGCATTGGAGCCGTTGAAGGAAACAAGCCGGCAAAAGACAACGATTGGGAAGCGATAACGAAGGGCGGAGGTGGTGCAATCAGGAGGTGGACCGACAGCCAGTTCGCAGAACGCTCCTGCACAATCGTCCTTGTTGGTAAGAACACCGCTGGCCGCAAATGGATCAACTATGAGATCTGTCAGTCGTGGGAAAGGGGTATGGGTGTCGCCGGTATCCGAATCCACGGATTAAAGGACTCCAGCGGACGTATCGCTCCCAAAGGCTACGATCCGTTCAAGCATTTCTCCCTCAGGGGGCAGCGGTTCTGGAGTATCGTGAAGTGCTATAACCCCGGTGGGCGTAGCAGCCAGGAGCGCTATGCCTGGATTTCCAAGTACCTTGCGGGTATCGTGGAAAAAGCCATAGAGATCCGTAAAAACAACTGAGGCTTGGCACCCCTTGCGGCTGAACCAGCCTGATGCACTGGTCATCTTTGGCGAATGGAAACGGGCTTCATGCCACGGCCGGCACAAGAGCGGTCCTGCTCCTCCCAACAGCAATCCCTGCGACACAAAATCCCGCTACTGCAGCGGTGCGTGATGGTGCGGACAGCCGCTGATGGTGTAGCCGGGCGGACCTGAAATCCCTCGCGCAGGGATGCCTCAGCGTGGGAATTATAGCCTGAAAAAGGGTTATATGATGCTGCCCAAGCACACGTCGGAGTGAGGTTACACCTGCAGCAGTTGCCATCGGGCCGCAGGTTGTGTGCCTTGGGACGCGATGCAGGGTTTTCCGGTGGCTGCGTGTTGCCGTTGATGCAGTCCTCCTCAACTGTGCACAGCTCCATGCCAGAACATCGTCCTGTGCGGGTGTGGTTGGCAGCCGCACGTATCCGCGGCTGCCCGAAGCAGGACCCCTCCGGGCTGTCGCGGGTTAAAAACTGATCATGCAATAACAGGATCATGGCAAAGGTTACCCTGAAACGTCTGGACGACAAGAATCACTTCCTTGGCACCAACGAGGCCGGGAACGAGCTTCACTTCGACACAGACCCGCCCAGCGGCAGCGGACAGGGTGTGGGGCCCATGCAGGCGGTCGCAATGGCGATCGGGGGCTGCAGCGGCATAGACATCGTCGACATCCTCCGCAAGAGCCGCCAGAACCTGCAGCGGTTCGATTGTACTATCGAATACGAGCGTGAAGGCACACCTGCGCTGTTCACGCAAATTCACGTGCACTACACATTGACCGGTGGCCTGCACCCGGACAAGGTGCGACGTGCCGTAGACCTGAGCATCAACAAGTACTGCTCCGTTGCCAAAATCGTAGGAAAAACGGCTTCTATCACCGTCTCCTACAGCGTCAACGGCACACACTATACGCTCTAAACCACAGACTCATGACAGTAAGAACTGCGGAAGCCACTTGGCACGGCGACCTCAAGTCCGGTAACGGGACCATGAAGACAGGGCGGGGAGGCTTTGAATCACCCTTCACCTTCGCATCCCGCTTCGAGGAGGCAGTGAGCATCAGCCCGGAAGACCTGGTTGCTGCTGCACATGCCGGCTGCTTTGCGATGGCGCTGTCCCATGTGCTGTCCTCGGGTGGGCACGTGCCGAGTCACGTGCACGCTGACGCGGTGGTCAATTTGGGTCCGGATCCCGCGGGCGGTTTTCATATCGGTTCCATTGACCTGACGGTTACAGCCAGCGTGCCGGGGCTTGACGACACCGCGTTCCAGTCCGCGGTGAAGGAGGTCCGCACCGGATGTCCCATATCCAAGCTGTATGCTGGTACAGTGATCAGCGTGGACGCGACGCTGACGGACTAGTAGTACCACTGGAGCGTCACGAAGTACACGTGCTGCTGCGCGGCATACTCGCTGCCAGAGGTGCCAGTAAAGAAATAGGCTGCAGCAGCGGCTTCCAGGCTCTGTGAAAGCGAGTATGTAATGGATGGGCCCACCAGCATGCTCCCATCGTTCAGGTTGGCCAGCTGGTAGAGGCCTGCACCCACCAGCGGGGTTATGCTCACAGCCACGGAGACGGCTACATACCACTGTGCCAGGTTGAAGGTGTCACCCGTCAGAAGATCCGCGAAGTCATACTCAGCCTTCCGGGCACTTCCCCGACCATTGTAATAGAGCTCGGCAAGCCCATAGATGCCGCGTGCAAACGTGTAGTCTGTGTTGAGCACCGCCCTCAGGAAGTTCAGTGCGGCATCCCGCCACACGTAAGCAGCCTCCCCGCGTATACCCGCGCCCTGCAGGTATCCGGCAAAATCGCCGCCAACCATCCAGTCACGCCTGAAGCGTCCCGCAAGGGCGGTCACATCATAGGCACGGTAGTTTGTACCGGCGCGAACGGCATAGCTGCTCGGAGCTCCTGCTTCCATATATGCCGCAACCAGCTCCAGCCGGGAAAGCGGCCCAAGCGGCACACTGAGGTGAGCGGCGTCCGCACCGGCCCGCTCGCCTAGCTCGATGGCGCCCGGGTTGAACGGATTCAGTACGTCCGTAGGGTTCCAGGCGAAGCCGGAGCCCCAGGCTATGCGCTGCCGCCCTACCGTGAGCGTTGCCCTGGCTGACTCCGTGGCCACAAAGGCCCGGAACAGCCGCTGCCGCACCTCATGGCTTTTGCCGGTGCCCAGCGTCCATTCGAGGTGCAGCGGACGCGGGCGCCCGTACGTCTGCGCATAGGCGTAATCCGCAGACTGCAGGTAGCTGCCGGTAAGAAGCTCAGTATCCAGCCATACCTCAGCCCGAACGTGTCCGCCAGCAGACAGCACGCCTCTGGCCCTGAACCGGCCGATGTCAAGGAAATGTGCCTTCTCTGTCAGAGAAGAGGTCAGCCGGATGCCAAGGTTTTTGGCATAGCCCAAGACCTCCAGTGACGGGCGCTGAGCGCAGGCTGCCACAGTGTACGCCAAGGCAAGGGCAACACACCAGAGAGTGCGGATCATGCATGCGTCTCATCGCTGGCGATCTGGCCGTCACGTAACGTGACAAGGCGGCGGGCGCGGTCGATCACCATGGGGTCATGGGTGGAAAACAAGAAGGTGATCCTTGTGCGCATGTTCAGGTCACGCATCTTGTCCAGCAGGCGCGCGCCAGTCTTGGAGTCCAGGCTGGCCGTTGGCTCATCGGCCAGGATAAGCTTCGGGCGGCTTACCAGTGCCCGGGCAACCGCAACCCGCTGTTGCTGCCCGCCACTGAGCTTGGCAGGGCGGCGGCGCGTGAGCTCCTCCTCAATGCCCAGGTCTTTGAACTCTGCAAGGACACGGCGGCGGCGCTCCCTGGCCGGCATGCCCTGAAGAAGCAAGCTGAACTCCGCATTTTCAGCAGCCGAAAGGACCGGAATCAGGTTGTGTGACTGAAAGATGAACCCCAGGTTGCGCAGCCTGAACTCAGCCCGTGCCCTGCGGCTGAGCAGACTCAGATCCTGTCCCGCAACCACTATCGTTCCTGCCGTGGCTGAGTCCAGTGATCCGATAAGGTTAAGCAGCGTGGTCTTGCCGCTCCCGCTGGGCCCGGCGATTGCCGTGAACTCCCCTGGCGCTACGGCAAAGCTGATGCCATCCAGCGCCCGCACCGGAACGTGGCTGCGGTCACGGTAAACCTTTACAAGGCCTTCAGCCTCCACAAGAAACGGGTCAGGCATGATTCATCGCATCTACAATCTTGAAGCGGCTGGCCTTGATCGCCGGATACAGCACCGCTAGAAAAGCCATGACAAAGATCAGCGCAAAGCCGGACGCCATGCGCCCAATGTTCACGTACGGACGGATCACTGTGCCCGCACCGAACCTTGACAGTCCCTCGGCAAACGCACTGAGGTCCAGCCCGACAGCGCTCCACCATCCGAGTACACCGGCAGAAAGCACGATGCCCACACCAGCGCCCAGCAGCACAACGAAGGAGGCCTCCAGAAAAAGTAGCAGGCGCACCTGACCGGGACGCACGCCGCCCGCGGCCATGATACCAATCTCGCGGATACGCTCGAAGATCACCATGATGAACGAGTTGATAAGCGTGAAGCCGATAGCCGTAAACAGTATCACCACCAGGATCACGTTGGTAAGGTTCATCATCTCGTCCATCATCACCAGCATGGGAGACCGGTCCAGCCATGTCAGCACTTCAACATTTTTTTCGGAGAGTGCGCCGCGCAGCGCCGCGCTGACCTGGCGTATGTCCTGATCAGCGTCAAGGATAATCGCGAAAGTTGAAGCCGCATTGGGGGGAAACCCGGTAAGCGCGTCCATGGCGCTCTCGTGCATGAGCACGTGACGCTTGTCATATTCCGTGCTGTTGGACGTGAAAAGCCCCCTGATACGGTAGGCACCTGCACTCACGTCGCCTGCGAGATCGCTCACCATCAGCACCACGCGCTCGCCAAGCAGCACGCCCAGGCGTTCTGCCAAGGCAGTACCCATGATGACCTCGCCTGCCTCGGCATCGCCGCTCAGCCATTCCCCTTCGACCATTAGTGTCGGAATGGGTGAGACATACTCTTCCTGAGCAGGATCTACGCCCACCACAGTGATCCCGGCAGACTGCTCTGCACTGCTGATCATGCCGGAAGCGCGCTGCTGCGCTGCAAAGCGCAGACCGTCAAAGTTATCCAGTATCTGTGCCACCTCGGTCATTCCGGTGATCCGGGTCCGTAGAGCCGGATTTTCGAAGTAGCCGGTGCCTGAGATCTGAATATGTCCGCCCCGCAGCTCAATAGCTGTCCGTATCAGCTGCACGGAGAGCCCGTCGATATACGCCACCACGCCTACGAACGTAAAAACACCTATGGCAACAGCGGAAATGAGCACCCACGACCTGCGTGGATTGCGCCAGATACTGCGCCATGCGATCTTGGCCAGGATCATCCAGACACTATAGGGCGCGAAGCGCCTTTACCGGTGAAAAGCTGCGCATCCGGATCACAGGAAACAGCATGGATGCCAGCGCCATCAGCGCGACGCTTATGACAGGAAAAACGTAGATGGACAGCTTTGAAGAGAAGTATATCCCGTCGGTCACAAAACCGATATCGTCGTACATCTCCTTCATGCCTGCTGTCAGCGGGATAGGCTCCTGCCCCAGGAAATACACCACGACCACGGCCACCACAAAGCCCGCGACAGTACCCATCAGCACCTTCATGGCGAGTTCCAGCGCGACCATCCCCCCAACCTGGTGGGGTTTGAGCCCCATAGCCATCATCACACCGAACTCGCGCACACGCTCCATCATACTCATGGTGGTGGTGTTGAAAATCTCAAACCCGATGATCAGCAGCAGAAACGAGTAAAAGATATAGTTCGATGCATCGTCGAGGCGCCGCCACTGGTCCAGCTCCGGCATCAGAGTCTGCCATGGCAGGGCAACATAATCCGGTTCGCTGAGAGACGCCTGCAGCAGCGCAGCATACGCCTTCGCCTTGTTATGAGCGTCCGTGCGCAGCACAAGCTCCGTGAAGCGGCCTGGCATGCTGAAGAGCTGCTGCGCCGCCGGGAGTGTCATGACCATCACCGCCCGGTCGAGCTCAGGCATGCTGGCGCGCACCAACCCGCGAACGACATATATCTCTGCGCCCATGACGTTGTGGTACCCTTGCGTCAGAACCACTATGGAGTCACCAGGGGACAGGTTCAGGTTCTTGGCCAGCAGAGAGCCGAGCAGCACCGCGCCATGGTCTTCCTGGCCAAGCGTGGCATCGCCCGTCCGTACACGCACCATATTGCTGACACCGGGTTCTTTGTCGGGCTCCACGCCCACGATCAGGATGCCGGCGCTGGAGGAATCGCTGCTTGCCAAGCCAAAACCACTCAGGCGTCGCGCACTGGCGGTGATCCATGCTTGCTGTGAAGTCAGGTCGGCTGCATCTATAAGCGTCTCATCCAGTGAGTTCTCCAGCGTACGCTCCTCATGGTAGCGGCGATGCTGAACCTGCAGCTCACTGGTGGACAGGCGCACCATGAGCTGCTCTGTCGCGTCGTACGTCCCCACATTGGCTGAGATAGACACTGAGATCAGCGTCACCGCAAAAAGGATCGCCCCCATCGTCAGGAAGCTGCGGCGACGGTTGCGCCATATGTCCCGCCACGCGAGCTTGAACAATTTTCGCATAGGGCCTACCGGTGGCGCCTGAGGTTGGCCTGTGTGAACACGTCGCTCCCGATGCTCACATCGAACCGGGCTTCTCTGATGAGCAGGATGGTCTTGCGGTCTGGCCACCGGTCCTCTACCAGCTCAAACCTCCCGGGAATCGTGCGCCCGCCAATTGTACGGATGTCACCATATGTCAGGGTACGTACGCGATCACCCCGCTCATTAAAGTACTCCGCGCGAAGCGGCACATAGTCTTTTGTGCGCACCCACAACGCTATGCGCGCCCACGCTACTGGTGCCTCCGGACGCGTGGCAAGGGAAAGGTGGTAGATCTCAGCATCGCCCATATCGAGCGTATCCACGAGTGTATGCTCATAATCGGTCACCAGGCTGGACTCACGCACCAGGTCATCGTTGGTAAATCCGCTTCCCATCCAGGACTGCATCATCATCGAGGGTGGAATCTTTATCACCCGGCTGATGCGGGGAATGTACTGCCACATTTCACGGCCAACCTTCAAGAAAGACACCCCGCGCTCTTTAGGAGGCTCCGTGATGCGTATGAAGCTGCGCTCCGTGCCTTCGGCCCAGGTGTCAAATGTTATTATTCGCTCCCAGTCCGGACGAATGATGACGAGGCTGTAGCTCCCTGTCATGGTGGTGCCGCGCATAAGGCGCTCCATTGCACGGACGATCGCCAGCGCGTCTTCCTGCGCCAGCGTTGCGCGCGGCGTCAAGGCGGCCAGTGCCGCCAGGACAGCGAGTGCTGCCCGCAGCCCTTTTCCTATTCCATGATCCACAGCAATCCGGTACGTGGCTGCATTGCTACTGTCAACTGGCCGTGTTGTACCACCTGTGTCATGGAGTCCGGAAAAACGCGCTGGTACGTTCCGTTAGCAGCGGGTACTGTGAATTCATGCGCAGCATCGGAAGCATTGAACAGGACGATGGCCCGCTGTGTACCCAGCACCCTCTCATAGCCCAGGAGCCGCCTGGCATCATCGGTCACCAGGTAGTTCAGATCGCCGTCAGCGAACAAACGCATGTACTGCTTGCGCAGTGCTATCAGCTTCCTGTATATGCTGTGCAGCGTCATGTCTGGCGCCACCTTGTCATGACGGCGCTCCCGCCCCATGGGATGAGTGGTTTCGTCTTCGTAGGCGAGGTCTGCCCACAGTATGGGCTTGCGCGGATCTGGATCGTCACTGCCCCACATGCCTACCTCGTCGCCCATCCAGATATGCGGAGCCCCTGGATAGGTGTACTGCTGCAGGAGCACCATGATGCGAATCTCATCGATTCGCGCATCCGGACGATCGATCTTGTGGTCGGGGTTGCCCCTGGGGCTTTGCCGGTACTTGTAAAGCCCGCCATTGTAGAGTGACGTGCCTAGGCGCGGCGTGTCATGGCTTGCCCCGAGATTCATCATGGCCTTGATAAAGTCCGGCCCGATGCCACGCTGCAGCGAATCAAGATGGGCCACGTAGCCAGTCGCAGTCAGGTGGGGTGGGGTCTTCGCAAAAAAGCTGCGCGTAGGCATATACCAGCGGTAGTTCATGACCGCATCAAAGACATCACCCTCTAGCCAAGGCGCGGGGTCCGTCATGTGGTGTGGAAACTCCGTCCACCACACTTCACCCACCAGGTAGGCCTCGGGGTTGATGTCACGCACAAAGCGCCGGAAGTCGCGCCAGAACCCGAAGGGCACACTTTCAGCTACATCAAGCCTGAACCCGTCAACACCATCCGACGGGTCTCCGTCGCCATTGGGGTCCATCCACCGCCGCGTCACGGCATAGACATGGCTGGCAAAAGATGGATCCAGATTGCCCTCAAAGACGCCCCGCGTCTTGCCGCCCGTGCCAACTTCGCGTGTTTCCGGCAGCGTCTTGACACCGACCCAGCCGTGGTAAAAAAACTCGTTGGTGTCGGGCGTGGCCGGATCGTCAAACGAGACGATGTCATACCAGGTGGCGTATGGCGACGCCTGCTGCTTGTCCAGCACATCTGTCCAGGCCCAGAAGGTGCTGCCCGTGTGGTTCCACGAATAGTCCATGATGATGCGCATTCCGCGCTCATGAACGGCCTTGATGAGCACCAGAAACAGGCTGTCCGCGGCGGTCCATTGCCATGTGGCCGGATCCGCGGCGGTTTCTGCGGCCGCTATGGCTTCGTCGCCCCGCGGATCAGGCCCGAAGTTGCGGTCCACATGCCGATAGCTTCGCGCATCATACTTGTGCAGGGACGGCGAGTCATTGATGGGGTTGAAGTACAGCGCTGTAACACCAAGGTCTTCCAGGTAGTCCAGCTTGTCGAGCACACCCTGCAGGTCGCCCCCGTAACGCCGCATCTGCACTGTGTGATAGAAGGGTTCGCCGCTGGCCTTGGCCCAGTCCTCCTGCCGGTACCAGTCCTGCGTCCATGGCGTTGGTGCCCACCCTTCCGGCGTGAGGAAAGGCCAGGCTCCTTCCATGTCGTGCAGCGCAGGATCATTGCCAGGATCCCCGTTGCGGAAGCGCTCAACAAAGATCTGGTACCAGATCGCGTCATGGGACCAGGCAGGAACGGTGTCCTGGGCCTGGGCGCAGAACGGCAAGGCCAGTATTAGCAGGCAGCAGTACTTCATGGCGCTGGATATGCTTTAACTCTCGCGGATGTAGGCGTCCGAGCCGTCCAGCCAGTCCGTGCGTGGCGGACAGAAGATGTCCACATCCAGCGTGTCTTCCTCGGCTACGGCCTTGTGCGGCAGGTTCGACGGTATCACCAGAACCTCGCCTTCATGCACAACTACCTCCTGCGGGGCGTCCTGGCTGCCCAGAAAGAATCGGAGCGCTCCCTTTAGCAGGTAGGTCAGCTGCTCGTTGTCATGGCTGTGCCACGGCACGACGCTGCCTTTGTCCAGATAAACGTGCGCTATCATCATGCGCTCGCCCGTGATCAGGCGTCGCCCCAGGCCTGCTTTGAGCTCCTCAACGGGTATGTCTGCCCAGCGGTGCAACGTTGCGGTTGGAAAGGTTGCCATTGCAATTTCGTTAAACGTTTATGCTGCCAAGATACAAACCTTTGTACCCTGTTCCTGATCATGCCGTACTTTGACATGATTCCTGTCCAGATCCTTTCATCACCATGCATATGCTCTCTGTCCGGCCGGCCTTCATCAGCACCGTGCTTGTCCTGCTCGTTGTTGCAGGCTGCACCGTCACACAGGAGCCCGAGGTGCGGCTCGTGCTTATCAACGGCAAGATCGTAACAGCGGACTCGCTGATGCCTGCAGCTGAGGCACTGGCTGTCGCTGGCGACACCATCGTGGCTGTTGGCTCAACCGAAAAAGTCAGCGCCATGATCGGCGCAGAAACGCGCGTCATTGACCTTGAGGGGCGGCTGGCTGTTCCTGGCTTCATCGAAGGCCACGGCCACTACATGGGGCTGGGCGAAGCCAGGCGCATCCTGGACCTGACTGCGGTCAAGAGCTGGGATGAGATTGTGGAGATGGTGCGGGAGGCTGCCGCAGAAGCTGAGCCTGGTGAGTGGGTCACCGGACGCGGCTGGCATCAGGAAAAGTGGGAGTCCGTGCCTGTCGGGTCTGTGGAAGGCGTCCCCACCCACCACGAGCTCAGCGACGCGTCGCCGGAGAATCCTGTGCTGCTGGGACACGCCAGCGGGCATGCAGCGTTCGCCAACCGGGCTGCGATGCGCGAAGCCGGTGTCAGCCCGGAAACACCGAACCCCAGCGGTGGCGAGATTATCCGTGATGCCCGCGGCGAACTTACCGGCCTGTTCCGAGAGACTGCCGCAGGCCTGATTGAAGCGGCGCTGGCACAAAGCCGGGCGCGCATGACACCGGAAGAACGGGATGCCGAGCGTCGCGAGCAGGCACGGCTGGCAGCGGAAGAGTGCCTGTCGAAGGGAATCACGTCGTTTCACGACGCAGGTGTGGGCTTTGAAACCGTCCGCTTTTACAGGATGCTCGCCGATGAGGGGGCGCTGCCCGTGCGGCTTTACGTGATGATCCGTTCCAGCTCCGAGAGGCTGGCGGAAAACCTGGCAGATCACCGCATGGTGGGATATGGCAACAACTTCCTTACTGTGCGCAGCGTCAAGCGGTCCATTGACGGTGCCTTGGGATCGCACGGCGCATGGCTCCTTGCTCCTTACAGCGACAAGCCCGAAAGCATCGGCCTGCAGACCGTGGACTCTGACGAGATTGCGCGTACGGCGGTGGTTGCTCTGCGACACGGATTTCAGGTGAACATCCACGCCATTGGTGACAAAGCAAACCGCGAGGTGCTGGACATCTTTGAGCGGGCGTATGCCACAACGGACGAAGGCTCGGACCTGCGCTGGCGCATTGAGCATGCCCAGCACCTTAGCGCCGATGACATACCCCGTTTTGGCGCCTTGGGTGTGATCGCCTCCATGCAGGGCGTACACGCCACATCAGACGGGCCGTGGGTGTATCGCCGGCTGGGCGAAGAAAGAGCTGAAGAAGGCGCATATGTCTGGCAGAAGCTCTGGCAATCCGGTGCAGTCGTCACCAACGGCACCGATGCACCGGTAGAAGATGTTGATCCGATCGCCAGCTTCTATGCCACAGTGTCACGCCGCCTCAGCGATGGCTCCATCTTCTACGAGGATCAGCGGTTGACCAGGGAGCAGACGCTGGTATCCTACACCATCAACAATGCCTACGCCGCCTTTGAAGAGGACCTGAAGGGTTCGCTCACGCCTGGCAAGCTTGCGGACATTGTGGTGCTCTCCCGCGATATCCTGACGGTGCCCGAAGAGGAGATCCGGAACGCCGAAGTGCTCTACACGATCGTTGGGGGCGATGTGCTATACGAGAAGCTTCCGTAGGATGCTACGACCTCTCTGAATGCCTGGCGCGAACATACAGCACAGCCATCCAGACACCTACGAGGAGGAAGCCGGATATCTCTTTTTCTTCCTCATACGCCATGCCTTGGATTGCGCCGGGCAGTGTCTGGCCGATAGCCGCCAGGATGGTCCACAGCAGCGCCAGCACGCCACAAAAGGCGGCATAGCTTCCGGCTGCGGCGGACGGTAGCCGCTTCAGATGGAACAACACGCAGGCCAGTGATCCCAGCGCATAGAAGGTGGTCCAGTACATGGGATCGGGGTCATTGAGCTGCAAAACGGCGAACACCGCAAAAGCTGCCGCCATCACACCGTTCAGCACTGCAAGGACCTGCGTACCCATGATCTATAGTGTTACCGTCACACCAAGGCGCACGGAGCGCCCCGCTGCCGGGTACAGGAATACGACGCCGGAGCCGGACTCGCTGTCAGGATCCGGAAAGCCTGTTGAGCTATAGGATGCGTTCAGCAGGTTGAGTGATTCGAGCTTGATCACGCTCCGGGCCGGATGCCATCGGTACGAGAGCGTCGCATCCAGTGTGACATAGTCGTCCAGTGGCATCGTGTTGGCATCATCCAGGTATATGCGTGCCGTGGAATGCAGCACCACGCCCACAGCAACATCCCTTGTCAGGCTGGCGCTGATACCCAGGTTGAGATAGTCTCTGGGGATTCCTTTTACAAAGTTGCCCTTGTTGGCGCCCTCCTCGTATGTGACGTTCTGGAGCGTATAGTTGGTGTGCGCAGTAGCGCGGTCACCGATGTAGAGGCGCAGGCCGCTTTCCAGGCCCGAGTGCCTGCTGGCGGCGATGTTGGCATAGCTGAACGTCTCAAAGGAGAAATCCAGCTCATCCGTCATATCAACCTGGTAGACAGACAGTGTGAGCTCGCCGGCCAGTATGCTGGACATCACGGCGCGGTGGTACAGACCCATCTCGTATGAGGTGCCGCGCTGCGGCTTCAGCTCGCTGTTGGAAATAGTGATCCCGTAGGGCGGAAATGGCACCGGCAGTATTCGCTGGTCGTAGAGCTGGTCCAGCGTTGCAGCCTTGAAGATGCCCAGGTAGTTGGCGTACACGTGTCCAACGTGTCTGGCGGAGCGGATAAACGCCAGGTTCACTCCCACCTTCGGGCTGAAGGCGGTATGCGATGCGCTGACTTTCTGGCCTTCGGCAGCTGTATAGCTGTCATTTATGGTATCGTAGCGCCCACCCAGCGTGATGCGCAGCCTTGGGAGGGGGTCAAGCCGGTACTGTGCATAGCCTGCCATGGTCTGCCGGTCGCCTTGGCCGGATGTGCTTACTTCACCCCAGTCGCCAGCGTACGCCGCATACTCAGCCGCCGAGCCGGTAAGCATGTTGTAGTACACGTTATCAAGCGCCCCGAACCTGCCTTCGGCGCCAAAGGTCAGTCTGTCCGTGTCTATGGCAAGGCCTTGCATGGCCAGTTGCGCCGACACGAAGAAGCGTGTCGTGCTGACCTCACGCCCCTTCGTGTCGGCAAAGGCTGCAGCCAGCGGCAGGGTGCGGACGATGTCGCTGCTTCGCCATTCGCTGCTTGCAGAGACGCGCAGCACTGAAGATTCAGACAGCGTGCCGCGACCATCCAGGGTCAGCAGCATGGTGCGCTCATCCACGTTGTCAAACCGGAAGAATGGCGACATCTGTGTGCGTGACATGCCAGCCTCGTCACGTGTCAGCGGGCCGGGAATGTCGTACTGACGCCAGTGTCCCAGCCCTGAAAGCGTCACCCTGTAGGTTTCGCCTTCCAGGACTCCCAGCGAAGCGCCCATGCTGCCGGCCTTTCTCGCAGCATGCTCTCTGAACCCTTCGGTCTGCAGCAGGCTGGCAAACGCTGAGAAGGGTCTGTCCCTGACCGTAGCGTGCGCGGATGCCTCGCCCAGGTATGTTCCGAACGAACCTGCTGAAAGCGAGAGCTGTGCTGCGGCTTTTTCCGCCTGCCTGTTGGTGACGACGTTCAGCACGCCTCCCACCGCCGCGTCCCCGTACAGCGATGAAGCACCGCCGCGGACCACCTCAATGGACTCGATGGCTGATAGCGGAATCTGACTCCAGTTGACCAGACCCATCTCCATATTATTTACAGGGTGCCCATCCAGGAGAACCAGGACGTATTCGGTCTCGCCACCGCCGTAGAAGCCCCGTACCGTGGCTTGGGGGTCAAACCCCTGTCCGTCCAGATTGAGCATGGCGAACCCCGGCATGTGCCTCAGGGCATCCCCCAGCCTGGCGACGCCAGGCAGCCGGCGGAGCTCGCCGGCCGTAAGGACAGACACAGCGCCCGTGGACCTGGAAAGCATGCTTTCTGAGCGGTCAGCGGTGACAATGATGCTCTCCAGGGCATAGGATCGGGCTGTGTCAGCCTCCTGAGCCCGGGCTGGGATTGCGAGGCAGAACAGCAGCGAAACAAGCGCGATACGCATGACATCCGGCTGATTATAGAGTGCAGAGGCGATGCTTCAGGTAAACTGTGGTGAAAATAGTGCGCCCCGCGCTATGTTTCCTGCGTCAAGGTCCTGGCAGGCGGTTGTGTCCTGACTTGCTGTTCCGGTGAGAAGGCCACCGCCTGCAGGCAGGTCGCGAATGACGGAAACCCCACAAACCCAGACGGCGACCCTGTGAGCAAAACAACGCTGGACCTTGATAAATGTAGGACGCGCTCCCCCGCAAGGAGGGCTGGAAGCAATGGAACCCGCGGCATGTCTCCTTTGCAAAGGTGTCAAACTCGTGCTTCGCCAGCGCCTGAAAAAACGGATTGCCTGACGCGCGGATTTCGCTGGCCACCAGAAACAGCGCCGACTGCCGTCCCTTGGCCCAGCATGCGCACAGTGATAAACCGATAAACCGTCGCCAATGTCGAGCTCTCTTCCCCATGATTGCCCTCACGAGCTGATGTAACCCGAAGCAACATATCGCCCCCGCTCCGGAACATGTCATGCTACACCAGCGGCTTTATCCGCGGGCTGCCAGACAAGCCGCCGTCTCTCCATACAAGCATGGAGAGAACCAGAAATGATGTTCAGAAGTACACGACCCTGAACCCTGCGGGATGCGCGTGCGTATCGGAAAAACCGTATCTTGCCTGTCATGAATCCAGACTCGATCGGGCTGCTTGAGCTCCTTCTCACCACCGCAGGCGGTGTCCTGACGTTGGTGATTTTACTCGGTACGATGCTCTGGCGCATGCACGCTGGACAGACCAAGCGCATCGATCGTGTGAGTAACCGCATTGACCAGGTGGCCACGGACTTGCGTAAGGACTTGGGCGGCCGCATCGATCAGGTAAATGGCCGCATCGACCAAGTGAATGGCCGCATCGACCGTGTGGCCTCTGACCTGGGCGGCCGCATCGACCGTGTGGCCTCTGACCTGGGCGGCCGCATCGACCAGGTGAATGGCCGCATCGACAAGGTAGCTACGGGCCTATCAAATCTCGACAGTCGTCTCGCCAGGATCGAAGGGAGGCTGAGCCCGAGCCCTTGGGATGAAGCGCGACCTGAAGAACAGGGCGTAGGCGCGCATTCGGCCAGCCTCGAAGTGCCTGCGGGTTAGCGCCTCGAACAGTTTCAGATGCAACTCTTTATTGCACCTCAAAAGGGTGCAAGGTGTGTACAGTGTCCACGAAAGGAGGTCTCTGGGAGCAGGAAAAGTATGTGCGATACCAGCCCCGTCTGTATGTCACATATCACCGCCTGCGAATAATGGCCGTAGACTTCGCCTCCCTGGAGCTAACCGGTCTCTGGCAGTCCGTGAAAGAAATGGATTTCCAGCGTGCCAGGAAAAAGAGAGGCACCAGCGCCGGGACGAGGATGCGTTTGTGTCCGGAACGGATCCTGCGGTTGGAAAGCTGACGATCAGGAGAAAAAGCCCAAAGGGCGACGGAAAAAGCTCAGCACAGTGAGGCGGGCATGTCCTGCGAGCACAGCGAGAGCCGCTGCCAGGCCCCCGCGGTGTGCCGACTCCTTCCAGGCACCCCACCATCATCATCTGGGAATACATCCCCCCGGATGCTCCCGGCTTTCCGCATAGAGCTCGCGGCACGCCTCCTCCGCAAAGGTGCCAGACCCGCGCTTCTCCGGCAGGCAGCCTAACGCCCGATAGAGCGGTTGCCTGACGCGCAAATCTCGCTGACCACCAGAAACTCCTCCTGTCCCCACGCAGCAAAAGATCAGCCACAACACAGCTGGTACCTGGCTGGCGGAGCAAACCGATAAGCCAGCACGTAGAGTGGAGATAAAAACTGGGCCGCAGCCTGTCTGCACGTGAGTAGAATAACGGAATCCGGACATGAGAAGCCCGGCGTAACAGAGCAGCGCGGCAGGGCACCGCTGCGGCTTGAAGTGACGGACTTCGGGCCTATCGGGAAGGCAGTGCTCGATCTGCGTCCGCTGTCAGTGTTTATCGGTCCCAGCAACACCGGAAAGTCTTGCTTAGCCAGACTGATCTACGCACTGCACCAGTACCTTGGCAGGGGAGGACTGGCGCGAAGCATCCATGCCAGAGCCAGATCTTTGCTCGCGAACGGGGAGAGCGAGAGCAAGGCTGTGCAGGATGCCCGCGAGGGCATGACCAAGCTGGTCGAGGTGTATACTGAGTTTGAGGCGGAACCCTCGAGTGACCTCATTCTTCCGGCAGCAGTGGCATCTCTTATCCAGCAAGCGCTTTATGAAGTGGATGGAGACGATTTTGGATATGAAATAACTCGATGTTTCGGCCTTGAAGCGGCAGCCTTGATTCGGAAAAATGCGTCGGGGCGTGCGGACATTGTTATACGCACGCCATGCGCTGGTCTGTCAAGGCCGCTTGAACACCAATGGGAATTGGGGGCGAAGGGCGCAGAGTTCAAGCCTGCAAAAACGATACCGATGAAGCTGAAAGGGCTGGAGGCATGGATCAGGGCTCACGAAATGAGCAGGACTTTCCACAGGATTTCTCCAATGCAGCAGAATAGTATTCCCCGTGAGATGGGTTTTTCTCTTTTGCACGACCTGTCTGAGGAGATGCTGGCAAATGTTTACAGTTATTTTGCATCTCCTGCCTATTATCTCCCTGCTGATCGGGCTGGCGCATGTATACAGAGCGATAGCAGGCGGAGCTTTTAGCCAAGCGTCGCCTGGAGCACTTTCACTTATACCACTATTCCAAGGTATTGTGGTGGATTTTCTGCAAGAGTTGATTACACTGGGCGATCCTGAACGTTTTCTGTCTCCACACCGCACGCACCGCTCCATAGCTGCCATTTGCTCGCAGATTGAAGAGATAATATTGGGCGGTTCCATACTCATGGACCCTGCCGATCCTCCCGAATATCAATATCCGCGTCTTGCTTATCGGCCGAAGGATTGGGAGAGTAAGTTGCCACTTGTGAATACGTCTTCAATGGTGTCGGAGCTTGCTCCGGTGGTGCTGCACCTTCGGCACGTGGTGAATCCGGGTGATGTTTTGATCATCGAGGAGCCTGAAGCTCATCTGCACCCCGCCATGCAGGTCCAATTGATGCGTCAACTTGCAGCAATGATCAAGGCAGGCATTCATATGATTGTAATGACACACAGCGGCTGGGTGCTGGAGGAACTCGCAAACCTTGTCAGGTTGTCGTCGCTACCAGAGTCGGGTCGAGCTGGGATTGACGGCAGTGATCTTGCGCTGGAGAAGCATCAGGTCGGGGTATGGCTGTTCGAGCCAGGACGACATGATGAAGGCTCGGGGGTAACGCAAATTGAAATCGATGAGTCAGGGCTGTACCCGTCTGGATTGGACGATGTTGCAGTCCAGCTGCATAACAACTGGGCCCAGGTTACCCGCCAGCTGGAGAATTAACCATGGTGTGGCCGAAATTGTCCGCAGCAAGGGCCCCCAGGACCCATCGCAGGCAGGAACTGGATGCCCGATTAGTATGAAGGATGTGTCCAACCGACCTTCCTTTTGCAATAGCTCACAGCGCAGGCTACAAACTGGCGAGCTATCTGCTGACGTAATGGAGCGGAGCAGGACATTTTTCAAGCTGGCCGGATGCTCAGTAGGCGAGGATCTCTTCCAGCTGTGACCCAAGCCGTTTGGCTTCCCGGCAAGCGAGCCTTGCCTCGGGGCTGTTGTTTCCATACACCCTGCGCGTGCTCAGGCACTCATCTTCTTGGAGGAAAAGCCGGAGAGCTGACGCAGTGCTGCTTCTCTGCTCGGCCATGGTTGATAATGACGTTATAAATATCTCAGT
>JAAXGV010000100.1 GCA_012271185.1 Rhodothermales bacterium | reverse complement strand
GTTCACGAAGATCAGCGGTGCGTAGGTGTCGGTGAGCGCGAAGCCGTGAAACTCCTGCACGCTCAGCCGGCGACGCGTGTTGTTTCCCACCACACCATTGACCACCGCCATCACGCCGAGTTGCTCAATCGCTTGTCGCAGCTCGCTCATGGCGGGACGCCGTGAGCGGACTCCCGCCACTCATCCGCCATCAAGGCTAAGCGCTCGCCGCATCTCATGGCCCGCCGCGACCGGCTCATCGGTCATGCGGGCGCTTGCCACAAAGGCCAACGGCTTCGCATCATCCTCGACCAGGGCCTCCCGCAACCAGTCCTGTCGGTGTCGCATCGTGTAGAGCGTGTCAAGCAGGTTGGGGCTCGGCCTGTCTTGCCTGGAGCCCGCCACGGTGCGATAGTCCGGGACTGGGAGACGTTCCTCCGGTGGCTCAGGAAGAAATCAGGTAACCGAGCGGCGTATGGGTAACTTTGGCGAGCTTCTCCAACTGCTTCAGTGTCGGATGCCTTTCGCGCCGAACCCATGCCGGAAACTGCGGTATGCGCACCGTGATGTGCGCCTCGTTGTGGCCAGCACGTTCGCAGGCCCAGCGAAGCATCTCGGGAGGCACAGGGACGCGAATCATGGCCTTATCCTCACGATGTTACCCCAAGAACTTTCACTGCAGGAAAATTGTGAGTGCAACTGTGACCTTTGAAGCGGGAAAGCTTCATGCAGGAGTTCTGCAATGTGTAGTAGAAGATCAATAGCAACACGATTCCGGCCGCACGGTCCGAACCGGCTGCTGCTGTTGCCGCCAGTGAGGTGTAGACGGCGGACCGGGGCTACTTCACGATAGAGACGTGCCACGGCCAACCCCCGCCGCTCCCTTACACCAGCAAAAAACCAGTTTACAGCACAATCGGAGCTAAACAACTGACCACATCGCTGTTTTGCGTCAACTTCACATTAACGAGCGACCAGGGCACGAACGCGGTCGTTACCTTCGTGGCAGGAAACAGGATCCTGTCTCTGCCACGCGGTGATACTAAAATCAATAGTAATGGACACACGGTACGGCTTAGACGCAGAAGCGGAGCGGACAGGTCTCTCCCGAGAGCTTGCAGCCAAGATAGCGATGCTCGGCGCGCAACTGGACAGCGTTGTCAAAAGGCTGGCTGGCAAAGAGATCTTCTCGCTCGTGGACGAGCTGCGCGCTTTAACAGTACAGGCAATTGAAGAGCATCGGCCAGCGTTACGCGCCAAAGCCACAGCATGCATCGCAGCGTGCAGCCAAGCGGAAATCGTATGGATGCTGCGCATCTACACGGCATACTTCATGCTGATTAATCACAGCGAGCAGCAGGAAATTATTCGCGTCAACCGCACACGTGCAATACGCAAAGCCGGCGTGCCCCGCACTGAATCCATTGAAGAGGCTGTCTGCACCCTGAAGGCCGCCGGGCTTTCGCTCGATCAGGTGCTGGATGCTGTCAGCCGCCTGGACATACAGCCGACGCTGACGGCCCACCCTACCGATGCGCGGAGACGCACGATCCTGTACAAGCAGCAGGCGCTGGCTGCAATCATTGATGTTCTTGACAGACGCCAGAACTCGCCGGCCGAAACGGCAGACCTCATACACGGCGTCAACAGCCATATCGGGCTTCTTATGGCAACAGATCAGATCCGCGCCAGCCGGCCAACAGTTTTTGACGAGGTCGATAACGGCCTCTACTTCCTGCGTAATGCTATCTGGGAGACTGTACCCCGCATTTATGAGGACTTGTACCAGGCAATAAAGCGGCACTATCGGGAGCTCGTGGAGATTCCGGTCTTTATGCAGTTCCGTACATGGATTGGCAGCGACCGGGATGGAAACCCCAATGTGACCGCCCGTGTGACGCGCCAGACGCTGGCCATGCAGCAGCGTTGCGCGTTCACACGGTACCTGGATGAGCTGCACCTGGTGCGGCGCGACCTGAGCTTTTCAGAGCGGCTGGTACCCATGCCGGCGGCGCTGTATGAATCAATTGCGAAAGACGAAGAAACGCTTACCCTGCCGCCATACCAGGCCAGACTGTTTGAACGCGAGCCGCTCCGGAGAAAGCTCAGCTACATGATGCTGCGCCTTGAGGCATGCCGTGAAGAGACTGACTCCAGTGGAACAAAATCATATGCCATTGCACAGTTCCTGGAAGATCTGCGGCTGATCTGCAGCGTGCTGGAGGAGGCCGGACACACAACACTGGTGAAAAAAGGCCGCATCGGTCGCTTGCTGATTCAGGCCAGCGTATTCGGGTTCCACCTGGCGGCACTGGACATCAGGCAGCACAGCCGGCGCCACACCCGTGCAGTGGCAACCCTTGTGGCCAAGGCCGGGGTGCATCGCAGTTATGATTCACTGCCGGAGTCAGACCGTGTCGTGCTTCTAAGAGCCGAGCTGGAAAACCCCCGGCCTCTGCTGCCGCGAGGCGCCAGCCTCCCAGCCGAGGATCAGGAGGTGCTGGATACGTTTGAGGTTGTGCGGGAGATCGCTGAAAGCGAGCCGGAAGCACTAGGCAGCTACGTCATCAGCATGACGCATGCCGTCAGCCACGTGCTGGAAGTGTTGCTGCTGGCCAAAGAGGCTGGCCTCTGGCGCGTTGACAGCGGCCAGGTTGTCTGCCCCCTCGATGTAGTGCCGCTCTTCGAAACGATAGACGACCTCAGGCTCGCAGACCAGTTTCTGCATGCGCTGTTTGCCGATGGGGTGTACAAGAAGCACCTGGAGAATCGCGGCAACCTGCAGGAGGTCATGCTGGGCTATTCCGACAGCAACAAAGACGGGGGCTACTGGATGGCCAACTGGTCACTGCATGAGGCGCAGGAAAAGATTGGTCGTGCGTGCAGGGCGCACGGCGTGGAACTCCGGCTGTTCCACGGACGAGGCGGCACTGTCGGACGCGGGGGTGGCGCAGCCGGGGAAGCGATCATGGCAATGCCGGCCATAACCAGTAATGGTCGTATCCGCTTCACAGAGCAGGGCGAGGTGATAAGCTTCCGCTATGCACTGGCCGACATTGCCCACCGCCATCTGGAGCAGATCACACGCGCCGTGCTACTGTCTGCAGTACAGCACAAAGGCTATGTTCCTGATGCGGATGACGTCGCACTCATGTCATCTGTTGCGCAGGAGTCCATGGCAGCCTACCGGAGTCTGGTAATCAACCCAGCACTGTGGCCCTGGTACGCTTCCATCACCCCGATTGAACACATCAGCCGGCTGCCTATTGCATCACGTCCGGTGTCGCGGAGTTCAAGCAGTGCGGTGGCATTTGAGGACCTGCGTGCTATACCGTGGGTTTTTGCATGGACCCAGACCCGATACATCGTGCCAGGGTGGTTCGGCATCGGGGCAGCACTGGGGAAGCAGGCAAAGACGAGTCTCTCGCGACTTAAGCGCCTCTACCGGACCTGGCCGTTTTTTCGTGCCGTGGTCAACAATGCGCAGCAAGCGATGGCCCGGGCAAGGCTTGAGATCGCCCGGGAGTATGCCAGGCTGGATGAGACAGACAACAGTCCACTGCACGAGATCATCTCGGATGACTTTGCCCGCGCCAAAGAAGCCATCCTTGCGATCACGGAACAACGCGTGCTGCTGGGCAACAACCGGGTCATTCGCGAATCCATTCTGTTCAGGAACCCCTGCGCGGATGTTCTGAACCTGCTCCAGATTGAGCTCATGAGACGCCAGCGGGAAGGTGCCTTTGCTGATCGTGAGCAGATCGCCCGAGCGCTCCTCCTGAGCGTCTACGGAATTGCCGCTGCGATGCAGAGCACTGGGTAATCGCACCCGTGAGCATTCCGGGACCGGTGCAGCCTTGCCTCATTCCAGCACCAGCCGCGCCAGCACAGGCCGGTGGTCAGAAGGATAATGACCGTCGACCAGCTCATCTATTATCTCAAACGCCTGCACGGTTATCCCCTCGTCCACAAAGACATAGTCGATGCGCTCGTCAGACAAGCCTGTGCCCTCTTCAAAGCCACTAAATGTGCCCTGAGGTCCCAGCGGCTCTGTGCGCGATTCGTGCCGCGCATCCTCAAGCCGGCCACCAGTCATCGTGTGGAAGACCCTGGAACTGTGAGAGGCATTGAAGTCACCTGTCACGATGACCGGCTCCGTGTACGCCATCTCGTCAATCCTTCGGATAAGCAGACTGGCGCTCTGGCGACGCGCTTCCCTGCCCCGATGATCGAAATGGGTGTTGAAAAACCAGAAGGTTATTCCCGTATCCACCTCACGAAGACGACCCCAGGTGACAATGCGTGTGATGGCAGCATCCCACCCGACACTGCCTGGAAGGTCTGGCTCCTCCGAAAGCCAGAACGCCCCACGATCAACAAGCATAAACCGGTCCTTTCGGTAGAACACAGGCGAAAACTCTCCCGCCTGCATCCCGTCATCCCGACCTGCGCCAAACCAAGCATAGGCCGGCAGCATCGCCTCCAGATCCCTGACCTGCCCGATGAGGACCTCCTGAGCGCCAATGATGTCGGCCCGCTCCATGACCCCGGCTACCCGGGCCTTGCGGTACTCCCAGGCATGGGTGCCATCCAGCGGGTTGTCATAACGCACATTGAATGACATCACAGTAAACGAGGCAGTGTCTGCCACGCTGAGGGAGGCCATTAGCGGTAACAGGAAAACCAGCATTGTCCCGGAAGCTATCCCCCAATGGTGATCATCGGACGGTTGGCCATCCTCGCAAGGTTATGCATCCCGGCATGCCGAGCATGTTTGCGTCCAATCGAGCTGCTGATGATGCCCAGGAGCTCTTCATCAGTAACGCCACTGCGCATGGCATCACGCAGGCTCACCTCAGCGCGCCCAAAGAGACACACCTTCAGGTTGCCATCCGCGGTGATACGCAGCCGGTTGCAACCCTCACAGAAGTTGTCTGTCATTGACGTTATGAAACCCAGCGAGCCCCTGAACCCTGGCACACGATAGGTTTTCGATGTGCTGCTGTGGTCATCTGCCAGCCGCTCCAGCGTGAATGAGCCCTCGAGGACGGCCAGCATCTCTCTGTAGGAAATCAGGCGCCGGGCATCCCACCCGTTGCCATCGAAGGGCATGAACTCTATGAAGCGCACTTCGATAGGCGCCTCCCGGGTCCATTCCGCGAAGTCCACCAGCTCATCATCATTAAAGCCGCGCATCATCACGCAGTTCACCTTTACAGGGCTGTAACCAAACCGCAGTGCTTCATCAATGGCACGCAGCACCAGACTCAAGCCCCGGCGGCGCGTGACGGCCTCAAAGCGATCCGCGCGCAGCGTGTCAAGGCTGATGTTCAGTAGGTTTACACCAGCCGCTCTAAGACGCGCAAGCTTTTTTGGAAGCAGCAATCCGTTCGTTGTGACGGCAAGCGTGTTCAGCCCTGGAAGCCGTCCAACAGCTTCAGCAATCTCCACGATGTTCTCTCTGAGGAGCGGCTCCCCGCCTGTCAGCCGGATCTTGTTCACGCCCTGCTGCACGAACAGCCGCGCCAGGCGAAGGATCTCCTGCTGAGTCAGAAGGTCCGGTGCCGGCGTCCAGTCCAGACCTTCCTCAGGCATGCAGTACCGGCAACGGAGGTTGCAATGTTCCACAAGCGAAATCCTGAGGTACGTATGCAGCCGCCCAAATGCATCTGAAAGCACACGGTCCCTGGAGTGCTGCGGGTTGTATGGCAGACCAAAGTCGCTGTCTCTGGCAGCCAGAGGCAGCGCAGTGGATTCAGACAGGACCTTGAGCTCGCGGATCATGTCGTGCATTTACCCTCAGAAACCTGTAACTCCATCCGGCGCCAAATGTACCCGCACCACGATCCTTCGGTGCCATAAGGCGTTGGAGCTCCGGAAGCGCCTGTCAGAACCGGTGGCGCTGACCGACGCGAATGGAGTAGATAGCGCAGCGCGCAGGTATGTCGATCGTTCTCGCCTTTAGCGGCGGCTTGGATACCTCCTTTTGCGTACCCTACCTGCGCGAAACCTTCAACGAGCCCGTGCACACTGTCACCGTTAACACGGGCAGCATCACGGGCAAAGATGCGGCCAGGCTGCAGGCGCGATCACAGGAGCTTGGTGCAGACAGCCATCACCTGGTCGATGGGCGCCGCCCGCTGTTTGATAACCATCTCCGGTACCTCATCATGGGCAACGTGCTGCGCGGTGGCGTGTATCCGCTGTGCGTGGGGTCCGAACGGGTCGTGCAAGCACGCATGACGGTGGCCGTGGCGCGGGGCCTGAGCGCCAGGGCTATCGCGCATGGCTCAACAGGAGCCGGAAACGATCAGGTGCGCTTTGATGTGGCGCTGCAGCTTCTGGCAGATGACCTTGACATCATCACGCCCATAAGGGATAACCAGCTCTCGCGACAGGATACGACGGTATTTTTGGAGGAGCGTGGCTTCAGCATGCCTGCCGCCACGACCCGCTACTCCGTTAATGCAGGACTGTGGGGCACCACCATTGGCGGTGCAGAAACGCTGGGCACGCGTGATCCGCTGCCCGATGAGGCGTATCCTGGCGCAGCCCTGGCCAGCCCCCGCCCGCATCAGGACATTATCCTGACGTTCAGCAAGGGCGTGCCCGTCGCGTTGGGTGGCAAGACCATGGACCCGGTTTCCCTCATCGAAACGCTTAACGAGCTGGGTCTGCCCTACGGTGTTGGCCGTAACACTCATGTGGGCGATACGATCCTGGGCCTTAAGGGGCGGATAGCGTTTGAGGCACCGGCGCCAATCATACTGATAACTGCTCACCGAGAGCTGGAGAAGATTGTGCTGACCAAGTGGCAGCGATACCAGAAGGATCATCTCGCGAACTTCTATGGCATGCTGCTGCACGAAGGCCAGAACTTTGACCCTGTCATGCGCGACATTGAAGCGTTTCTGACAAGCTCTCAGGAGGTCGTCACTGGCAGCGTGTTTGCAAGGCTTCTGAAGGGGGCTGTGGTCGTTCGGGGATGCGAAAGCCCGCACTCCATGTTCAACACCGGCGTTGCGACGTACGGTGAGGAGGTGGCTCACTGGGATGGCCGTGACGCACGGGGTTTCTGCAAGATCGCGGGTATGCAGGCCTATCTGGCACAGAAGGCACGCACCAGCAGGTAGTGCCAGCGCGGAATCCCATGGACAAGCATGCTGCCAAGAAAGCCATCGCCGTGCTGCATGGCGCCGGATACGCTGGGCGAGAGCTCATCCGTATCCTACTGCGGCATCCCCAGGCGGCGCTGGCAACCGTCACCAGCCGCACCTTTGCGGGCAAGCCTCTGCACCATGCGCATCCTGACTTGCGCGGCATAACTGCAATGGTTTTTTCTGACCCTACGAGCCTGGATGTGCCGGACCTGGATGGCGTCCTGATCGCCGCAGAGCATGGTACAGGTGTCCGGGCCGTAACAGACCTGCTTGGCCGCGGATTTGATGGCGCTATCGTGGACCTCTCTGCAGACTTCAGGCTGCGTGATCCTGCCGGCTACGCGCGGTGGTATGGATTTGAGCATCCCGCGCCGGAGCTGGTGCCCCAGTTTGCCTACGGATTGGCAGAGATCACCGCTCCTTACACAACCAGCCGTATCGCCAACCCGGGCTGCTTTGCCACCGGCATTGCGCTGGCGCTGCATCCCCTGCAGCAGGTGCTGCCTTCCTACCATGCATACATAACAGCACTCACCGGCGCCTCAGGGTCTGGCACACGGCCCAAAGCCACTACACACTTCCCTGCGCGGGATAGCAACGTCCGGGCATACAAGGTGCTTCAGCATCAGCACCTGCCCGAGGTCATGCAGCTGCTGCCCAAAGAGACAGTCGTATCCCTTGTCCCCGTATCCGGTCCATGGACACGGGGAATCTGGGGTACGATACAGCTCAGCACGCCGCTACAAGGCTCTGCTCATGATCTGGCCGAGCTGTATGACCGGCACTACGGCCACGCGCCACTGGTGCGGCTGTGGCCCGGGAGGCTGCCAGAGCTTCGCTACGCCGTAGGTACGCCGTTCTGTGATATTGGCTGGGTGATCAATGGCGAAGAGCTGGTCATCGGATTTGCACTGGACAACCTCCTGAAGGGCGCAGCCTCCCAGGCCATTCAGAACCTTAACGCAGTGCTTGGAATGGCACCCTTGGCCGGGCTCCTGGAATGACCACCGAAGAAATCACGCATGCCGAGGACACCTTCCTTATCCCCACGTACCGGAAGCTGCCCATCGCACTCGTGCGTGGCGAAGGCGCTTACGTGTGGGATGCAGAGGGCAGGCAGTATCTGGACTTCTATGGAGGGCACTGCGTAACGCTCCTGGGCCACTGTCCGCCACGCGTGGTACAGGCGCTGCACCGCCAGTCATCCTCGCTGCTCTTTTTTTCCAATGTGGTCTATAGCGAGGTGCGCGCGCGTGCCGCAGCGCTCCTGGCACAGGCAGCACCTGACGGGCTTGGAAACACCTTCTTTTGCAATTCCGGTACGGAAGCCGTGGAAACGGCGTTAAAGATTGCCCGAAAGGCAACAGAACGGCGCGGCATCATAGCCATGCAGGGGGATTTTCATGGCCGAACGCTTGGCAGCCTGGCGGTGACGTGGAACAGCGCATATCGTGCACCTTACCAGTCCGTACTGCCGGACACGCACTTCGTGCCTTTTGGCGACCTTGCAGAAGCGCGTCAAGCGCTCGTGACAACGGACGACATCGCCGCCATCGTACTGGAGCCAATCCAGAGCATTGCAGGCATGGTGCAGGCACCTCCGGCGTACTACCGCGAGCTGCGTTCGATGTGTACCGACACGGGTACCCTGCTCATCTTTGACGAGATTCAGACTGGTGTGGGCCGGACCGGCACGTTCTCCGTTGCCGAGCAGTACGACATCGTCCCGGACCTGGTCACACTGGCCAAGAGCCTGGGGTCAGGGATACCTGTTGGCGCCACACTGGTACATGATGACCTGTTGCCTAGCATTGAGTACGGGGACCAGGGCTCTACGTTTGGCGGAGGCATGATAGCCATGGCTGCAGTGGAAGCCACCCTTCAGACTATCATTGACGATGGTCTGATGAGCAGAGCGCCTGAGGTCTTCCACAGCATACAGGTCATCACTGGGGCACATGTCCGCGCAGTACGTGGACGCGGATGTCTCATTGGCCTTGACTTTGGGCGGCCTTGCGCCGGCGTACTGTCCGCATTGCGTGACAACGGCGTGCTGGCAGGTGGCTCGGGAGACCCGAATGTCATGCGGCTGATGCCTCCACTCATCACGACCGAGAAAGAGCTCAGCTGCTTCGCTGATGCATTTGAGGAGTCGGTCACACAGCACCATTGAGATGCACACTTGGGATGGCGCAGCTGTGCGCAGCAGGCATCTTCTGGCCTGGCATGAGCGAAGTAACCAGGACTGGGAGCGCATGGTGCTGGACACCGTGGCGGAGTATCAGGGCAAGAAGCAACGGGCCGCGGAGCGGCGAGGCAGCATCGGGCTGGTGTTTCTCAACCCGTCGCTACGCACCCTGACCTCTATGGAAGCTGCGGCCGTCCGTCTGAATATGCATCCGACAACGATCATCCCGGGTCAGGGTACCTGGTCTTTCGAGTGGCGTGACGGCGTGGTGATGAATGCGGACCGGGCAGAACATATCCGCGAAGCTGTCGGCGTTCTTTCGCGCTACTTCAGGATGCTGGGCGTACGATCTTTTGCTTCCGGTACCGACTACGCAGCGGATC
This sequence comes from Rhodothermales bacterium, assembly GCA_012271185.1. Lineage (GTDB taxonomy): Bacteria > Bacteroidota > Rhodothermia > Rhodothermales > Bin80 > JAAXGV01. The sequence goes on along the minus strand of JAAXGV010000100.1, from coordinate 2,955 downwards.
GCGATGAGACACGGTTCAGAACCATCCTCGATGCGGCCACCGTGCCCGTTATCAGCCTGGAGTCCGCCTTTTATCACCCTTGCCAGGCGCTGGCTGATGCAGGGATGCTGCATCACCGTTTCAAGGGGGCAACAGCAGGCCGGAAATTCGTGCTAGCATGGGCATATCACCCCAAGGCGCTTCCCATGGCTGTACCCAACTCGGCGCTGCTGATGGCAACCCGGATGGGCATGAATGTCACTGTAGCCCGCCCCGAAGGATTCAGCCTGGACCCGGGCATCATGGAGCGCGCCCGCATGTATGCGTCAGGTCACGGCCAGAGCGTCACCGAAACAACCAGCCTGGGCACCGCGGCTAAGGACGCCGAGGTGATTTACGCCAAGTCCTGGGGCGCACCCTTGCGGTACCGGGACCCCGAAGCGGAGGCACAACTCAGAGAACGGCACAAGCAATGGCGCATTACCGAACCGCTGATGGCCCACACCAGTCGTGGCGTGCTTATGCACTGCCTCCCCGTGCGGCGCAATGTTGTGATTGATGATGCGGTGATGGATGGCCCGCAGGCTGTTCATCTGCTGCAGGCAGAGTTTCGCTTGCACGCGCAGGTCGCCATCCTGGCCAGAGCGCTAGGCTGATGCCGGGTTCCTCACATGCACCGGTCGTGGTAAAGGTTGGAGGCGCGGTCCTGGGTCACTTGGACCGTTTCTGGCCGCAAGTCAAGGCGCTGCATACAGAGGTGCCTGTTGTTATCATTCACGGCGGTGGGAAGGCAGCCAGCACTTTGGCAGGCAAGCTCGGTCATGAGCCTCGCATCGTCCAGGGAAGGCGCATAACGACATCACTGGACCTTCGTATCGTCGAGTGGACGATGCGGGGCGCGATCAGCGTTGACCTGGTAAGCCAGGCATTCGTGCATGGCCTGAGGGGCGTGGGCCTCAGCGGAGCCGATGGCGGCTTGCTTCGCGTCACCAGGCGCAAGCCTTGGATCATTGACGGCCAGGAAGTGGATTTTGGCTGGGTTGGCGAGATAGCGGACGTAAACACCAGCATCCTTGTCACGCTCCTTTCGGCCGACTACCTGCCTGTCATCGCACCTGTTGGCATCGACACCCAGGGCCAGCGTTATAATGTCAATGCCGATACCGTAGCCGGTGCTGTTGCCGTGGCGCTGCAGGCCGATACACTCACCTTTGTGACAGAGACCGGGGGCATCCGGCGCCATGCGCAGGATCCACAGACACTGATGCGATCGCTGGACGCCCTCCAGATGCGCGACGGCTGCGAGGCGGGCTGGATCTCTGGTGGCATGCTTGTCAAGTGTCAGGTTGCAGCAGCGGCCCGCAGAGACGGCGTACAACAGGTCTACATCACGGGTCCTGATGACCTGATCGAAAGGGCACGCGCCACCCGAATAGCAGGGTAGAGACGATGCTGTCAGCTCCGGAGCTCCTGAAGGCCCTTGTGCGGTTTCCTTCGCTCAGCTACAAAGAAGAGGCGGTCGCTTCTTTTGTGGAAGCGTATACCACCAAGAGCGGTTTGCCAACACGCCGCCTCGGCAATAACGTGTACTTCTGGGTTGGGAGCGGAGAGCACAGACTGCTCTTGAACTCTCACCTGGACGTGGTGCCGCCTTCCAGCGGCCATCCGTACGATCCCTTTGAGCCGGTTGAGGCTGGCGGCCTCATATACGGTCGCGGCACGGCCGATGCCAAGGCGAGCGGCGCTGCGATGACCACTGCACTGCTGACCTTAGCTCGCGAGGGGTGGGAGCCCGAGGGTGGCCAGGTCATCGTAGCGCTGACCGTATGCGAGGAGACCGGTGCCGAGGACAACGGCTTGCATGTGCTCCGGCCGCATCTGCCGCCAATTCATGCGGCACTCGTCGGAGAGCCAACACTGCTCCAGCCCGTGATTGCGCAAAAAGGGCTGCTGATTCTGAAGGCTACGGTACATGGCAAGAATGCCCATGCGGCACGATCACACCTGGGCGTGAATGCTATCAGCAAGGCAGCGGAAGACATCTGCAAACTGAACAGCTTCAGGTTTGCCTGTGCAGATACTTTCCTGGGGGCACCGACGCTATGCGTTACGACCATCAGCGGTGGCACCGGACGAAACGTTGTACCTGATGAATGCACCTTCTATGTGGATATCCGGTCCGTGCCAGGCTGTTCACACAAGGAGATGATACAGGACATCGCTGCACTGGTCAGCTCAGACATCAGCGTTCACAGCAGCCGCATTATCCCGGTATCCACGCCTGCTTCAGCACACATCGTTCAAAGCTGCCTGCGGGTCCTGCCCGATATGCAACCCGTGGGCTCGCCCACTGCCAGCGACTGGATCCACTTGCATGACCTGCCCGTAGTCAAAATTGGCCCCGGGAGGAGCGAGCTTTCGCATACTGCGGAGGAGCATGTAGCGGCAGATGAAGTGTCGCATGCCGCTCAGATCTACCAGCGGATTATACAGGAGTATTTCAGGTCACTTCCCGAGACATCGGCCACCTGAGACCCAAGTGGGTGCTCAGGCAGGCTCCTGGCCGGATGTCTGTCTCCTTCTCGTGTTTCAGATGGCGTCGCCGGTTGACGTGCTAAGCCAATACAAGCCGAAACTCGAAGTATCGTGGCTCAGAGGCTGCTGAAAAATGATTACCGGACGAGAGAACGCCCAATAGTATAGGAAGGTCTGAACTAGATATCATAGCATGACAGTCCGGGTCGGGGGATGCGTACCTTGACCCGACCCGTATTCACTCAAACAGACTGACTGTTATGCAACCTGCTTCTTCTCCATTCCGCTACTTCGCCGGTCTCGATGTGCACCGCGACACCATTGTGATGTCTACGACCAAGAGCGGCATCGCATCTGTTACCGCACGCAGTGCCAACGATGTGAATGTCCCGGTTCATTGGGCATGTGCGTGCCCCGTTTGGGGCGCCCCGCTGCTGCTAT
>JAAXGV010000155.1 GCA_012271185.1 Rhodothermales bacterium | reverse complement strand
GCGGCGCTCTGGCGTGGAGAGCGCAAGCCTTGGACTATCATCAGCGGGGATGACGATGAGAACGGTATCTATATTTCGCAGGATGCGGGAAGCACCTGGGTCAGGAGCAGAGCGGGGTTGCCGCAGGAGTTAACCGGAAAGGTCGATTTCGCCGTGTCGGCGGCGGATCCGAGCCGTGTGTATGCACTCATGGAAGCCAGGCCCGACGCAGAAGGGCTCTACCGGTCTAACGATCGCGGTCAGACGTGGCGGCTTGTAAATAACGCTGGCTACCTCATGACCCGTCCGTTTTACTACACCAATGTGGACGCTGATCCTACCGATGCCGATGTTGTGTGGGTCAACAACCTTGGGCTGCACAGGTCGGAAGATGGCGGGAGAAATTTTGCGCGTGTGGGAACGCCTCATGGTGATAACCACGACATGTGGATCAATCCGGATGATCCGCTCATCATGGTCCAGTCCAATGATGGGGGTGCCAATGTCACGCTGGATGGCGGTGCAACATGGAGCACGCAGCTCAATCAGCCCACAGCAGAGCTTTACCAGGTGGATGTGGATAGTCGTTATCCATACTGGGTCTATGCCGGACAGCAGGACAACACGACGATTGCTGTTCCAAGCCTGCCGCCGGATGCCCGCCCCGGCGGGGCCGCGGCATACTGGGAGGCCATCGGGGGTTGTGAAACCGGCCCGGCCGTGCCGCACCCCACCAATCATGACATAGTGTACAGCAACTGCAAGGGAACGTTCAGACGATACAACCGGGCCACCGGACAGGAACAGCACTACTACGTAGGCGGCGTGAATCTGTACGGGGTCAACCCGGGCACGCTGCCATACCGGTTTCAGCGGGTGGTTCCTATTGAGGTGTCTCCGCACGATCCCGGCGTCATCTACCATGGCTCGCAGTATGTTCACCGAACCACTGATGAAGGCAGGACCTGGGAGACGATCAGCCCGGACCTTACGGCATTCAGGCCGGAGCGGCAAGTCATCTCTGGTGCTCCAATCACCAGGGATATCACGGGCGAGGAGCATTACAGCGCACTCTACGTGATCGAAATATCGCCGCTGGATGGCGATGTGATCTGGACGGGAGCAAATGATGGGCCCGTGCATGTAACGCGGGACGGGGGCGCGTCATGGCTGGATGTTACACCGTCCGATATGCCTCCGGAAGGCCGCATACAGACTATTGATCCTTCGCCCCACCATCCGGGCAAAGCCTACGTTGCCGGGTATCGGTATCTTCTGGGTGATTTCAGGCCGTATATTTACCGGACTGACGACTACGGAGTCACCTGGACGCATGTGACGCCAGGTGACAATGGTATCCCTGCTGACTCACCAACGCGGGTTGTTCGAGAGGATCCGGATCGTGAGGGATTGCTCTATGCCGGTACGGAGTTTGGCCTGTATGTATCGTTTAATGATGGTGTACAGTGGCAGTCGCTGCAGCTTAACCTGCCCGTTACGCCCGTGACAGGAATCAGAGTTCACCGGAAGGATCTGGTGCTTTCCACTATGGGTCGTGGGTTCTTCATACTGGATAACCTGACGCCGCTGCATGCACTGACAGGCGAGATTCTGCGCGCACAGGGGCACCTGTTTCCCCCGCGCAGGGCGTACAATACGCGCTATCGTGTCGGGCGGCGCGGTGCAGCGGAGCCTGAATACATTGCGCCCGGCGCGATCATTGACTATTATTTCGCAGAAGATCAGGCAGACTCTGTACGGCTCGAGATCGTGGATGCTTCGGGGTCTGTGGTCCGGTCTTTTGCCAGTGCTTCGCCGGTGCCGCCTCACAGCGAGGCTCAGCAAGGCATGCGTGGTCCGTCAGCAGGGCCTCCCCAGTTGTCCGGTCTTAAGGCTACTGCTGGCATGCACCGGTTCATATGGGACCTTCGACACGCGGGTGTTGATAGGCCTGGGAGCGGCCCCAGAGCCACACCAGGGAAGTATATGGTGCGCTTGCAAAGCGGCGGCTGGCAGGCGTCTCAACCGCTGGAGGTCGTCATGGACCCGCGTATGGTGGCGGATGGTGTTACGCAGGCAGATGTGGAGCATCAGCTTGCGTTCAGCCTTGATCTGCAAGACGTGATAGGCGAAGCCAATCAGATGGTTGCGCGCATTGATACACTCCAGGCACGTCTTGACAATCAGGCAGGCAGCGGAGACCTCCATGCGACCCTGCAGCAGCTGGAAGAAGCGCTGGTAACTAGGCGAGGCGACAGCTATCCTGCTCCTATGCTCATTGATCAGCTCAGGTACTTGTCTGGTTTCACAAGTCAGGGGCTGCAGCGGGTTGGGCAGGATGCAGTACAAAGGCTCGAGGATTTGCGCGCCGCGTTGGCGAAGCACCAGGCTGTTATGCAGGACTTGGAAGACCGCGCGGCGGTGCTTCTGGCCAAGGAGTAAGTCCGTGTCAGGAATCCGGGTAGCAAATGCGCCGTGTTCTTGGGGAACACTGGAGTTTGAGGGTATGGCGGGCGAGCCGGTTGGCTATCGCCAGATGTTGGACGAGCTGCGGGAGACGGGCTATGAAGGTACGGAGCTGGGGGACTGGGGCTACATGCCCACGGATCCCGATGTTCTCCGGGACGCGCTGACACAGAGGTCGCTGTCGCTCCGGGGCGCGTTCGTACCTGTGGCGTTGTGCAATGCGTCGTTGCATACTGCAGGCGTGGCCCAGGCTGTACGAACGGCGAAGCTCCTGAGGGAAGCGGGTGACGCTGCAGATCCGGCTGTCCTTGTGCTGGCGGATGCCAACGGGACCGTTCCTGCAAGAATCATGAACGCCGGGCGGATCACACCGGCGATGGGGCTGACCGACGATGAGTGGGCCGTCTTGGCACAAGGAGTCACCACGATTGCGCGTGCGGTACGGTCGGAGACGGGTCTGAGGACGGTTTTTCATCATCATTGTGCGGGCTTTGTGGAGACGCCAGCGGAGATAGCAGCGTTTCTGGCGCGGACAGACGCCGATGATATTGGATTGCTGTTTGACACGGGGCATTATGCTTTTGGGGCAGGTTCGGGCCATGCTGTTCTTGAGGGCATGGCAAGGTTCGTCGACCGTATCCGGTATGTGCATCTTAAGGACTGTCATGATGGCGTGGCATCCCAGGCGCAAAGCGTAGGGTGGAATTACTTTGACGCCATTGGCCACGGCGTCTTTTGTGAGCTGGGAAAGGGCAATGTGGACTTTGCCGCTGTGCTGGAGATACTGCATGCGATGGACTACCGCGGGTGGGTCGTAGTGGAGCAGGATGTTCTGCCCGGTATGGGCAGCCCCAGGGAGAGCGCTGCGCGCAATCGCGCCTACCTCCGCAGTCTCGGGATATAGGCAAAATGAATGATAAGACTCTGCGCATTGCGCTCATTGGTGCCGGACGCATTGGGAGGATGCATGCGCAGCATCTGGTCCATCGTGTGCCTCTGGGCACGCTGGCTGCGGTTGTTGATATAGCGGAGGATGCGGCCAAGAACTGTGCGCAGCCCTACCAGGTACCCTGGCATACGCAGTATCAGGCGGTGCTGGAAGACCCGGAGGTTCATGCCGTGGCCATCTGCACATCCAGTACTACGCATACGGAGATCATTGAGGCGGCTGCAGCTGCCGGGAAGCACATATTTTGCGAGAAGCCGATAGATCTGACGCTGGCACGTATTGATCGGGCGCTGCAAGCGGTCAAACTGGCAGGGGTACTGCTGCAAGTCGGATTTCAGCGGCGCTTTGATCCGGGTTTCAGGCGCATCAGGCGCGCCATTGTTACGGGTGAGATTGGCGAGCCGCATTCCGTGCACATCATCAGCCGGGATCCGGTACCGCCGCCTATCGATTTTCTGCGATTGTCGGGAGGTCTCTTTCTGGATATGACCATTCATGATTTCGACATGGCCTACTTTCTGCTCGGACAGCCGGTCCGGCGTGTTTATGCTGCCGGAGCCGTGCGGGTGGATCCTGCCATCGGTGAAATTGATGATGTGGACACGGCGACAGTTGTTCTTCAGTGCGTGGACGGCACGATCGTCACCATAGAGAACAGTCGGAAAGCGACCTTTGGCTACGATCAGCGCCTGGAAGTCTTTGGCAGCGAGGGCAGCATCCGTGTGGAGAATGTCCATCCTAACACGGCCGTGGTGCTGAGTAAAGATGGTCGGCGAATGGACTGTCCCCACCATTTTTTTATCGAGCGTTACCGTGAAGCGTATGTGGCCGAGCTTTGCGCCTTTACCGGGAGTGTGTTGAGTGGTGGTGTTTCACCTCTTTCCGGAGAGGATGCCCGCGTGTCAGTTGAGATAGGGCTGGCCGCTTCTCGTTCGCTTCGCACCGGACTGCCCGTGGACCTTGAGCCAGCATGAGCGTTGTGCCCAGCGTGGAGGAGCTGCTGGCCGACGAGGCGTCAGATCTTCTGGAACATCAGTGTACCGCGATTCCCCGCAGCAGAATACAAGCGCCAGGTCCGGACGTTGTGGAGCGTGTCTTTGGTGGTACGGACCGCGGTGTACGGGTGCTGTCGTCTGTGCAACGGCTCTTTGCGGCAGGCCGCCTGGGCGGGAGCGGCTACCTGAGCCTTTTACCTGTAGATCATGGCATTGCCCACACTGCCGGAATGGTGTTTGCGCCTAACCCGGCGTGTCTGGATCCGTCACACATTGTTGAACTTGCGCTGGAAGGCGGGTGTAGCGGCCTAGTGACAACGTACGGCGCTATCGGCGCGATAGCCCGGTCATCAGCCCACCGCCTGCCGCTCATCGTGAAGGTCAATCATGACGAACAGTTTTCGTATCCCCCGCGCTATGACAATATCCTGTTTGCGCGTGTCCGGGAGGCTTCGTCCATGGGGTGTGTGGCAGTAGGTGCCACGGTGTACTTTGGTGGCCCGGAAGCGCGCCGGCAGCTTCGGGAGGTATCCGCGTGCTTTACCGAGGCCCATGCGCTTGGCATGGCCACTATACTGTTCTGCTATCTTCATCCTCGGGCTCTGGCAAAGGGAGGGCGGAGGATGATTTTCGCGGCGGATCTCACGAGTGAGGCCAACCACCAAGGGGTGACGATCGAAGCCGATTTTATCAAGCAGAAGCAGCCCCTCTACCCGGGGGGCACTCGCGCTCTGCAGCCGGAACACTGCGAGATGGACAGACGCGTGTATTCGGAGTTGTCTACTGCGCACCCCATAGATCTTACGCGATACCAGGTGCTGCTGGCGTATTGCGGGCGCGGCGGCGTTATCCACTCTGGTGGGGCAAGCAGCACCGACAGTTTGCGTCAAGCCGTACGCGCTGCGGTAATCAACAAGCGTGGAGGGGGTGTGGGCCTTCTGGCAGGGCGCAAGGTTTTTCAGCAGCCGCTGTCCAGGGGCGTTGCGCTCCTGCATGCAGTGCAGGATATCTATTTGAACGCCAGGGTGTCGCTGGCATAGCGAGTGTTCCCGGGTTCAGCAGTCTGCTTCGTCAGATGCATGCTCAAAGATGCTTTCCCCAAGTCAGTCGCGCTGTTCCCCAGAAACCAATTTACAGCACGATTGGGGCTTGACTCGCAGCTTCCTCTGCATTTCTCACCTGGAGCATCTGCTATGAGTTTCTCAAGACCAGTACTTACGCAGCTGAAATGGTCGTCCCGCAACAAGCTGCCCCTGCTAGGAGTTTCTCAGAACCAGCACCCATCGGTAGATTTTCCGCTCGCTGTGGAGCCCAGCTGATGCCCGTAGCTTCCGTAACTTCATTGTGTCGTTGCTGGTATCACCAGGGATCGCGTTGCTACTCCCAACGCGTCGACACGCTACCGTACTGGAGCAGACTGTCGCGGAGCTGCTGGATGTTCGCGGCAACCAACCTCCACACGGCGGTGCTCACGCGGGAGCACGGAGTCAGCAGGATCTGCACGTGGAGCACCGGGTTTTCGTTCCTCGCTGTGATCGATTCACTCAGATAGGGATTAGAATGATCAATTCGACCGCTCAGGACACCAGATGGCCCTATCCGGGCGCCCGGTGGTGGAAGTTCGACTTTCACACGCATACGCCGGCTTCGGTGGATGGAAGAGAGTCGGATGCTGCCACGTTGACACCGGCCACACCAAGAGACTGGCTGCTTGGTTTCATGCGGGCCAAGATAGACTGTGTGGCGGTGACCGACCACAACTCGGGGGGGTGGATAGACAAGCTCAAAGCGACGCTCGTAGAGCTGAAAGAAGAGTGTCCTCCGGACTTTCGGCCATTGCACCTGTTTCCTGGCGTCGAGCTGTCTGTAAATGGCGGATTTCACCTCTTGGCAATTTTCGGACCGGAGACCGGCACATCGGACATAGATACCCTGTTGGGGACAGTGTCATACGATGGCATAAAAGGAAACAGCGATGGAGTCACCCGGAAGTCTGCTGTCGATGTGGTGGAAGCAGTTCTGAGCGCGGGTGGCATCGCAATCCCGGCTCACACAGATCAGAAAAAGGGACTGCTTCGCCTAAAGGAAAATGGTGGCACAGCAACGGAGATCGATTCCAAGACGGTCGAACAGGTTCTTGGGTTGGACGGGGTTCTGGCCATGGAGACTTTCGACCTCAGTCCCGCAAAGCCCGAGATCTACAGCCAGCGCAAGCTCGAGTGGGCTGAGGTTCTTGGATCTGACTTCCATTTCCCATCCCGTGCAGGACGAGACCGGTTCCCCGGCTCTCACTATACCTGGGTAAAGATGGCGGACCCTCCTTCGATCGAAGGACTACGGCTGGCGCTGCTGGATGGTGCTCGCTTCTCGATCCGGCGCAGCGACGAGGAACCCTTTCACCTGGTCACCGCCCCACAGCATTGCATCGAGTCAATTCACGTAAGGGATGCCCGCTACATGGGACATGGTCAACCAGCCGAGCTGTACTTCAGTCCATTCCTCAATGCCATCGTGGGTGGTCGCGGCACTGGAAAATCCACGGTTATCCATGCGCTGAGGCTTGCGACCCAACGGGAGGGAGACATTCTGAGCTTGAACGAAGGCAGCATCCCGCGCACCACGTTTGAACGATTCAACAAGGTGTATAAGGACAGGACCGACGATGGTGCGCTATGTGCCGCTACAGAGATCCAGTGGATTGCCATTCGAGATGGAATTCGCCATCGCATCACATGTAACCCAGGAGTGAGCCCAGCCACATTCTATGTCGAGGATGAAACGTCGAACGGAGAGTGGGTCAAGTCCTCGTCGCAATCGGTGTCGCCGGGGCGCTTTCCGATTCGAAATCTTCAGCCAGGGGCAGATCGCCGAACTGGCAGGTGAAAGTCGCCCCGCACTATTGCGGTTGATCGATGAGGCCGCGAGCGCGTCGGGATCCCAGAGCCAGTTGGAGGAAGCGACCAACAAGTACTTTTCGTCTCGAGCGCGCATTCGCGAACTGAAAAGCCAGCTAGCGCGCCAGGATGAGATTACCGTGGACCTGGAGGATGTTGAACGTAAGCTGAAGCGTTTCGAGTCAAGTGACCACTCGACGGTCATGAGGGTATACCGCATTCGCACCCAACAAGAGAGAGAGGCGAGCCACCAGTTCGCTGAGGTTAACAACGCAGCTCAGCGTGTGTCTTCCTTGGCCAACGAAATCGAACTGGAGAATCTGCCCGCGGGAATTGCAACCGGTGAGACCGAGGTGGACAGCGATTTTCAGCTGGGCATGAAGGCACTGGGTGCAGCTGTCGACAAAGCAGTGGATGAACTGCGCAACACACTCGCCCGCCTGCACGAGGCTTCGCGGAAGCAGCAGGAAATCTTATCCAGTAGCTCATGGCAGGTGGCGGCGGGCAAGGCGAGTGCCGACTACGAGCGACTCGTTGGGGAACTGAAATCGAAGGGAATGGGTGACCCAACCGAATACGGAAAACTGGTTCAGGAACGCCAGCGGCTGACGGAAGATATGAAGATCATTGAGTCGCAGACGGAAGAGCACATCCGCCGGGTAGAAGAGTCACTGAAACATAGACGGCGAGTCCGGGAGGCCCGTCGTGCAATCAGCGAGGCTCGCGAACGGTTCCTTGACCAGGTGCTGGCGCAAAACGATTTCGTGCGAATTTCCGTTCAGCGGTATGGTGATGATTCCCACACCATCGAGAGGTCACTGCGGGAGGTGTTGAGCGTGAGGGACGGCCGGCTTGAGAGTGACATCCTGAAATATGAGAACGGGAGACAGAAGGGCGTTGTGGCGACCTTGCTGTGCAATCTGCCGATTGATCCAGCGGAACGCGGGGCAGAGCTGGAGGAGCGCTTGGAGCAGCTTAAACAGCGCTTGGAGTCTGCTTGCCGGGGCGAGGGCGGTTTCGGTGGCCACCTCAACAGCTATCTGAATCGAGAATCCGAGCGGGATCCAACCTTCATCGATCGGCTGTGGACGTGGTTTCCAGAAGACGAACTTAGCGTGGAGTACAGTCGGCAGGGTGATGGAAAGGACTTTCAGCCGATCAGCCAAGCATCCGCGGGTCAGCGATCCGCGGCGATGCTGGCCTTTCTCCTGGCCTACGGAGATGAACCACTCGTGCTCGACCAGCCCGAAGACGACTTGGACAATCATCTGATCTATGATCTAGTTGTGCGACTGATCCGCGAAAACAAGTTGAGAAGACAGATCATCGTGGTCACTCACAACCCGAATATCGTCGTGAATGGGGATGCGGAGATGTTGCACGCAATGAAGTTTACGGCTGGCCAGTGTAAGGTTTCGCAGGCGGGAAGTCTACAGGACCGAGAGATCCGAGACGAAATCTGCCGTGTTATGGAGGGGGGGCGCGAGGCGTTCGAGTCCCGATACCGCAGGCTGGGGCCGGAGTTAGCCCATGTTTGACAGCAAAAAGGAGTTGCTAGACCAGATACGGCTCGGTGAGAGCAGCTTTTTGGAGCTGAATGAAGTGCGATTCAAGAAGGAGAAGGTGGCAGGCCCACCTGCGAAGAACCTCGCAAATGAGTTAGCGGCGTTCGCCAACAGTTATGGGGGTGTCTGCGTGCTCGGGGTGAGTGACCGGCTCCGGGAAGTCGTGGGTATCCCGCTTGACCTTCTTGATAGCGTGGTCGGTTTTGTGCGTCATGTTTGTACCGAGCTCGTTAAGCCACGCCTTGTTCCAATCGTTGATCGGCTATGGCTGCCGAGTACCACCGGAGAGGAGCTTGCAGTCGTAAAAGTAGAAATCAGGCGAAGCCTCTTCGTTCACCTGAGTCCAGGTGGCTACCTTCACCGCGTCGCCGACGAGAAACGCGTGATGCCCCCGGATTATCTGGCCAGATTGTTCCAACAGCGAAGTCAGACCCGCATGATCCGGTTCGATGAGCAGGTGGTTTCCGACGCCACATTGGGAGTCCTATCACCCGATCTCTGGGAACGGTTTCGCACTCCAAGGTCTCGGAACGAGCGAAATGTACTGCTCTCGAAGTTGCGGATGATTCGGCAAGGCGAAGATGGAGTCTTGCGGCCAACGGTCGCCGGGGTTCTGATGGCGGCGCCCGATGGCCGTCGCTGGCTTCCGAACGCCTTCATACAGGCCGTGGCATATCGAGGTGATCGGGTACACCCACGCGGGGAGAAAGAGGTGTACCAATTAGATGCTGTCGATATTTCCGGACCGCTTGATAAGCAGGTGGATGAGGCCTGCCGGTTCGTGGCGAAGAACATGAAGTTGGCTGCGTTCAAGCAGCTAGGACGCGTCGACCGGCCTCAGTTCGACATGGCGGCAGTGTTCGAGGTAGTGGTCAATGCGGTAGCACACCGTGACTATTCAATCCATGGATCCAAAGTACGCTTGCGGCTGTTCGCAGACCGCTTGGAGCTCTACTCTCCTGGTTCACTCCCGAACACGCTGCAGCCCGAGAATCTGCTGTACATTCAGTCGTCCCGAAACGAAGTTCTGAGTAGCCTGCTCGCGAAGTGCCCAGTGCCTTCAGGGATTCCATGGTTGGCCACCAGCCGCAGGACCCTGATGGACAAGCGTGGGGAGGGGATGCGTATCATTGTAGAGAACAGTCTCAAGTTATCGGGCCGGGCGCCTGAATACAGGATGATCGGTGACTCGGAGTTCCTTGTTACGATCTATGCTCCCCCGCAGGAATCAGGGGAGCAGGCATAGGCGGTGAGAAGGTTCACCAAGGGTATGCGGTGTATCCGACGATCTTGCTTATGGCGGTGGGAATCACTGCGGAGCGTGTACGGGAGACACTGGGCTTTGTGGTGGCCGCGAGCACGGCGTGCAGCAGCGGGAACGCCTTGTTTTCCCCGTTGCAGTCCCGCGGACTGCACGGGGTGGCGC
>JAAXGV010000033.1 GCA_012271185.1 Rhodothermales bacterium | reverse complement strand
TGTACTTCTATACCATACGGGCGGGCGGTTACACCAAAACGCGATCCATGATGCTGGCGAAATAGATGTTGAATCCGTTCACAACAAAACGGAAGGGTACTGCCATGAAGACACGGATGGCTATCACATGGGTGACGGGAATGATTGTGGTCGTATTGCCCGGCACTGTGCATGCCCAGCAGCATACAGCTCCCAGAGCCGTTGAGTGGGGAAACTTGGCTGTGAGGATAATACTTTTCGAATCTCATCCGGTTACAGGGATCACAGAGCCTTATAATGGAAGTGTAAGCATAAGTTATAATAGAGTTGATAAAGATCGTCGTTTTTTCCATCAATTGGCTTGGAACAAATTAGCTGCACCTATCTCATCCGGGGTGGACTTCCTGAGTTATTCTCGTGGAATTGGAAACTTGGGGCGATACCACCGGGGAGCTTTTTTTGCGGGAGCTGCATTTATCTGGGGTAATGATCCAGATCAAGATCCAGAGCTCACGCGCTATACTTTGGGGTTGCATCTAAACGCACAAGCCGCATTTATGCCTTTGCGAAAAGTAGGGATCGGTATTGATGTGTTCGCTAACATCAATTTTTTTAAAAGTGTAGTTGCTACACGTGTATTATTTACTATAGGCGGTCTGCCACGGTAATCGTTCTCTGTCAGACAATTTCAGCCCTGTCTGTGCGGGTTTGTAGGTTAATGGCGGTCTTTTAACTGCAAACGGTCAGGCTTACCCAGCTTCACTATTGGGAGCCTGAACGTGAAGCTCCTGATCGCAGAAAAGAGTCCTACAGTCAATCCCAGCGGCGGCACCAGGTGAGCGCCAGCCAGATCGGATACTCAGCCTCGAATCGTAGTGATGACCGCATCGCCCAGAACAGCCATGACTGGGCCGGACCACTAGGAGTCTGCGCTGCGGAATTCCCGGGAGGTGCTGTTGAAGGGTGCATTTCCAGTAATTATGCCCTCTCGGGAAGGATCACGGGCAGATTGTGAGCCATCGGGGCTATAATGCCCGATATAGCGGCGATAAAGCCGGCCCAGACAGTCGCCGTAACACAATGGGTCTGACTGCGGGTATACCCTGCCAAGTCGCTATACCGCAGCTGCTTCCTCCTGCCGCCACGCATGAGCAGCCCCATCTACCTTGTCCAACTCCCGCGCATTGTGGCGGCCTGCAAACACCGCCACGTAACGACTGTTTCCTTGCCCTGTGGTACACGCCATAGTGTCCACGCTTGAGCATGGACCAGAAGGATTCCAGCCCGTGTGAATCATTCCGTTGATGTACTTGCTCATGACATCACAGCTTCGTTCTGCACGCCTGGCATGCCGCAGATCCGTGTGGACCCTGGCACCGAAGTGCTGTTGCAGACAAACTGCTGCAGCGTGCCTGCGGTCGTGTCCTGCACGACCGCCGCGTTGGTCTTTCCGGCTGCACAGTCCCTGATGCTTGCCGGACCGCGGCCGGCACGAAGCTTCTTGTGAGCATGCTTGGAGGCTTCCTTGCCTCCCATGTAGGTTTCGTCCGCTTCCACGGGGCCTTGAAAGACAAAGGCGCCCAGCTCGTATGCCTTGCGCAAGCGGTGCAGCTTCATGCTGCTGATGCCCTTGATGTTGGTTACCATCAGGCAGGTCACGATCGCCCATATGTGGTACCAGCGGAGAGCGAGACATGATCGTGTCCGTCTCGTGCGTGAACATTCTCCGCTTCGGACAACGGCGATTACTTGCACAAGTGCCCAGAATACGGCAAGGGGCAGCCTCGTGATCACGGTTGGAAGCATACTGAAAGCACCAGAACCACGGATCAGGCGTGAGCGCTGCGCTTCACACACTTCACCAGTACGGAATAATACGCACGCAGGAGCGGCTTGAATCCCCTGCATGCACTGCGGATTACTGAATCCCATCGTGGTATATGCTAGCCCTGAAGAGCCTGTAAATCCTCTGGGACAGGAAGAAGTTTGGCGGTTAAGACAGCGGGAGGTATCTTTCTGTAGCTGGAAAGAATATGGGCTTAGCTTTGAAAGGCAACGGAGTAGAAACAGATGGACGTATTTCGGTTTCGGGAGGAGCTTATTGGCGAATACGAGCAGTTTTCGCGCAGCTTCACAAGGATCCGTGCAGACGATATCAGGCGCGAGGTTGATGAAGCCTACGCCAATGGCCGGTACTGGCCGGCACCGCTGATTCAGCTGAACCCCAACTTTGTAGAGGGCGGTTCCATTCCGGAGCTGGCAGATCAGGGGCTTCTTCACCGCGAGTGCGAAAAGATTTTCAGTGATAAGCATGCCGATGGAAAGCCGGGTGCGGCTCTCAGGCTGTATCAGCACCAGCTGGAGGCGATTCAGGCGGCCAAGCGCCAGGAAAGCTATGTGCTGACCACTGGCACGGGTTCCGGCAAGTCGCTGAGCTACTTTATTCCCATCGTGGACGATGTGCTCCAGCGTGGTGTCACAGGTGTGCGCACCGGCATCACCGCGATAGTGGTTTATCCCATGAACGCGCTGTGCAACAGCCAGTGCGAAGAGCTGGGGAAGTTCCTTCTCCGGGGCTATGACAAGGGCAGGGAGCCAATCACTTTTGCCCGATATACGGGACAGTCTTCGCAGGAAGAACGCGAAGCCATTGCTGCAAATCCGCCGGATATCCTGCTGACAAACTACGTCATGCTTGAGCTGATCATGACGCGGTTTCTCCCGGCAGATATGGCTGTCCGCAAGCACGCGGATGGACTGCGATTCCTTGTGCTGGACGAGTTCCACACATACAGGGGGCGACAGGGTGCTGATGTCGCCATGCTGGTTCGCCGGGTGCGCGAGCGCTTCAATGAGCACCTGCTCTGCATAGGCACTTCGGCTACCATGGCAACGGAGGGTGCGGATGCTGAGCGGAACAAGGTTGTGGCGCAGGTCTCATCACGGCTGTTCGGCGCGGAAGTAAAGCCGGAGAATGTCATCACCGAAACGCTTGAGCCGGTCACGGGCGAAAGTGTGCCGACTGACGGCAAGACGCTAAGGAAGGCGGTTGACTCGGGTGTGCCGGCAGTGCTGCATGAGCGGGAGTTCCGGAAGCATCCCGTCGCGGCGTGGGCCGAGCGCAACCTAGGCCTTGAGGAAAGGGGCGGCAAGCTGGTCCGCATCTCCAGGCCGCGCTCTGTTGAAGATGCCGCACGGCAGCTGTCTGCATTAACGGAACTCAGCGAGGAAGCCTGCCGCCAGTTTCTCGTGGCATTTCTGCTTATGGCTTTCAGCTGCAAAGATGAGCGTGGCCGCCCGCTGTTTGCGTTCAGGCTACACCAGTTCATAAGCGGCGCATGGAATGTGTACGCGACGCTTGAGGCGCCTGAAAAGCGCTACATATCGCTGGATGGACAGCAGTACAAGCCCGGGGAAGAGCGCCAGCGGCTGCTCTTTCCGCTCGTGTTCTGCAGAACATGCGGGTGTGAATACTTCCCGGTTCTGGCAAAGATGGAGGGTGCGAAACCGGCATCCTTCACCCCGAGGCGGATGCTTGAGCGTACGGCTCATGAGGATGGAACAGAGTACGGGTACTTTGTGCCTGATGCTGCAGGGGGGTTTGTTCCTGATGATGTAGAGGCA
Source organism: Rhodothermales bacterium (assembly GCA_012271185.1). GTDB lineage: Bacteria > Bacteroidota > Rhodothermia > Rhodothermales > Bin80 > JAAXGV01. Next base: position 10,673 of record JAAXGV010000033.1, on the reverse strand, counting down.
CATTATCCTGCTGACTGGCTGGAATACCGCCGCGGGACGGCGCGACTGAAGTACAGCTTCCGGAAGTATCAGCCTCGTGCGGTTTGTGTCGATACGCTGGGCGCTGCAGCGAAGGAGGGGCTGGCCGGATGGTTTATCCCAAAAGATTTCCGCTTTTGTTTGAACCGTGAGTGCGGTGCTTTTTTTGGGGGTCGGCTCAAAGAGACCTCCAAGCTGACCGGCCTTACCAGTGAGGGCCGCAGTTCCGTTACAACGATACTGGCGCTTTCGGCACTGAAATACCTGGCTGAAAGCGACAAGCTGGATGACAAAGTCAAGAAGCTTCTCGGCTTTACGGACAACCGCCAGGATGCCGCCTTGCAGGCGGGCCACTTCAACGACTTTGTACAGGTTCTGCTGCTCCGCAGTGCGCTCCTGGCTGCCATACGCGACAGTGATGCTGGCGGCATCACTGACGACAACCTTTCTCAGAAGGTGTTTGAGCGCCTGCGCCTGGCGCCACACGAGTATGCGGCCAACCCTGACGGTAGAGGCGTGCAGGCCGAGAATACGGGGTACACCCTGCGATCTGTGCTGGGGTACCGCTTGTATCGTGACCTGCAGCGCGGCTGGCGTATCACCAACCCCAACCTGGAGCAGCTGGGGCTTCTCGCAATAGAGTATCACGAGCTCAGGGGTTGCTGTGCGGACGAAGCATTGTGGGCAGAACAGCACTGGGCCCTGGGCGCGCTGACGCCCGAGCAGCGGTACAGGATAGCGCATGATCTGCTGGAGCGGATGCGCAAAAAGCTTTGCATCAAGACGCTGCACCTGGATTTTTCTGAACTGGAGAAGGTTCGCAACCGCAGCTTCACTCTGCTGCGGGAGCCGTGGGCGCTCTCAGAGAGAGAAAAGCCGCAGCCGAGTGGCTACATGATTCCCCGTACACGGTTCAGGAAGAGTGCCAAGATCAAAGGGAGCTTCCTGCATGTATCTCATCTTTCGGCTTTTGCGCGCAGGGTGAAAACTGTGGTGGAAGGGGCTGCCAGTAGCCATGCGCGCACGATCAAGCTGGACGAGAACACCTACAATGCCGTCATCGACGGTATGCTGCATGTGCTGACCACCTACGGGCTTGTTGAGCCAAGCAAGCTTAGTGGCAGCAAGCACACGGTCTACCGGATCAATGGCGATATACTCCGGTGGCGTATGCCGGCAAGCACGGAGGAGCAGGACTCGGATGCTGTGAACAGGTACTTTCAGGCGCTCTACCTGTCTGTGGCGGATCTCCTGCAGACTGACTCCTGCTACTTGCATCAGATGGAAGCGAGGGAGCATACGGCTCAGGTTGATGCGGATGCAAGAGAGGAGCGTGAGGAGCGCTTTCGCAGGGGGCTGGACCCGGGCAAGGCGGGTGAGTCTCGTGGACTGCCGATCTTGTTCTGTTCGCCGACCACGGAGCTGGGTGTGGATATTGCGTTGCTGAATACGGTCTACATGCGCAACGTGCCTCCAACACCGGCGAACTATGCACAGCGCAGCGGCCGTGCGGGTCGCGGGGGACAGCCGGCACTGGTTGTGACGTACTGCACAGCATGGTCTCCGCATGATCAGTACTTCTTTGGCGACCCCACACGTATGGTTGCGGGAGTGGTCAACCCGCCAGCGATAGATCTTGCCAATGAGGACCTGCTAAGGAGTCACTTTCATTCGATTTGGCTTGCTGAAACAGACAAGAAACTCGGGAATGCAGTGCCAGAGGTGCTTGATCGCGACCAGAGCAGCGTACTCCCGATAAAGGCCGAGATCGCTGCTCAGCTTGACCGGCCCGAAGTTCAGCGTAGAGCGCAGCGGCGCATCGATCGTATCACAGCTATGCTGGAGCGGGAGATCAGTGAGCAGGCGGCACCCTGGTTTACCGAGTCCTGGGTGGACGAGGTCGTGCGCTCCGCGTATCGCCAGTGTGACCAGGCGTTTGCGCGCTGGAGATCGCTTCTTTGGGCAGCGCGTGCACAGTTGCGGCGCGCCAGCGATACCATGGACGATCTGTCTGTTTCCCCAAAGGACCGGGAGGACGCAAAGCGCCGGCATACCCAGGCGGCAAGGCAGATGAAGCTGCTGCTGGGCGAGTCAGGCCGCGGCAGGGAAAGGAAGGCCGCGCGGCACTCAGAGTTTGGTACATATCGGTATCTGGCATCCGAAGGGTTCTTGCCAGGATATAATTTTCCACGCTTGCCGCTGCTGGCGTATATCCCTGGCCGTAGCAGACACGTGGTAGGCGACACCTTCCTGAGCCGTCCGCGATTCCTGGGGATCAAAGAGTTTGGGCCGCAATCAATCATATACCACGAGGGGAGTACATACCGTGTACACAAGACCATTCTGTCTGAGTCGGAGGCAGGGGATGCAACCCGGCCCGACGGGCTGTCCATAGAAGGTGTCTGCATTTGCGGTTCTTGCGGGTATGGCCACTTTCATGCTGAAAGGGATTTTGAGCGTTGCGTCAGCTGTGATACCCCATTGTCTGGAGGCCGCCTGATTACTAATCTGCATGCCATAGGGCAGGTCGACACGTATCTGGCGGATCGCATCACGTCAGACGAAGAGGAGCGGCAGCGTCAGGGGTATGAGATGATCACAACCCTCCGGTACAGCAGAGAAAAGGGCGGTCTGCGCCGCCGGAGGGCGTCAGCGGAGGCAAGCGGGGAGCCTGTACTGGAGCTGCAGTACGGGCCGTCAGCAACAGTGTGGCGAATCAACCTGGGATGGCGTAACCGGAAGGAGAAAACCATCTATGGGTTCAGCATCGACACTAACACAGGAGAGTGGGCGAAGGACTCGCAGGCGTCCACCGACACGGAAGATGATGCGGTGCGGGAAGGCAGGCGTATCGTCCGGATTACGCCGTACGTAAGCGACACGCGAAACATCCTGGTCGCACGGACACGCGAAGCGCTGTCAGAAACAGCCTCGTTGTCGCTCATGTATGCGCTGCAGCGCGGCATCGTACAGACGTTTCAGCTGGAGCAGCGTGAGTTGGCAGCGGAGTCCTTGTCGGACGACGCGACGGGTAGCACTATCCTGTTTTACGAAGCCGCGGAAGGGGGCGCAGGTGTACTCACCCGCCTGGTTGACGACCCAGGTGCAATGTCCCGGGTGGCCAAGTCGGCTCTTCAGGCCTGTCACTACGAGTCGCATTCAGGAGCGTGGAAGGGGCTGGAGGATCTTGTGGATCAGTCCGAGAAAGACTGTGAGGCGGGTTGCTATCGCTGCCTTCTGAGCTATTACAACCAGCCCGTGCATGATCGGATAGACCGCAGGGACGAAGCGCTGCTGAGCCACCTTGTCAAGCTGGTCAATGGTGGGGTTGTCCCAAGCCCGGGTCCGGGCCCGGAGTGTGAACTGTTCCAGAAGCTGATCAATGCGACAGGCTCAGGTCTGGAAAGGGCTTGGCTCTACTGGATCAGGGAGCAGGGACTTCGTCTTCCTGCGCAGGCTGGGATGTACCTCAAGGAGTTCGGCACGACGCCGGACTTTGTCTACGAAGATGGCTCGGCGTTGGTATACATCGATGGGCCGCCCCATGACTTGCCTGACCAGCGGGAGAAGGATAATGCTATCACGCAGCGCCTGGAAGCCGCGGGCCTGGCTGTGTTGCGATTTCATTGGAGTGGCAAGTATGCCGGCTGGGAGGAGATCGTCAGAGAATACACCTGGTTGTTTGGAGCCAGCTGACGCGTTGAAATGACGACACACGAGCAGTACAAACCAGGCGTGCTTGTCAGGGTGCGCGGTCGGGAGTGGGTGGTCTTGCCGGAGACGCGCCAGGATACGCTCAGATTGCGGCCACTAGGCGGTGGCAGCGAGGATACTACGCTGCTGTATCTGCCTGTTGAGCCGACGCCTCCGGAGCCAGCCACTTTTGCTGCTCCTGATCCTGAGCAGCATGGTACGCTGTCAGCTGCGCTGCTCCTGTACGACGCAATACGCTTGAAGCTGCGCGCAGGAGCGGGGCCATTCAGGAGCTTCGGCAACATCAACGTTGAGCCGCGGGCCTATCAGCTGGTGCCTCTTATGATGGCACTCAGGCTGGAGCCCCTCCGTCTCCTCATAGCAGATGATGTAGGGGTTGGAAAAACAATAGAGGCTGCGCTGATAGCGCGCGAGCTTCTGGACCGGGGAGTGATCACACGGCTATCTGTCATTTGCCCGCCGCATCTGTGCGATCAGTGGCAGCGTGAGCTTTTACAAAAGTTCGGCATTGACGCGAAGGTGGTGAGAACCGGAACGGCGGTGCGACTTGAGCGAGAGCTGCTTCCTGGCGAGTCTGTTTTTGACAATCACCGGTTCACGGTCGTATCGCTGGATTACATCAAGTCTCCCAAACGTTACCAGGATTTTGCAGCCCGGTGTCCGAGCTTTGTCATTGTGGACGAGGCGCATACGTGTGTGAGCGCCAGCACCAAGACGCGTCATCTCCGCTATCAGCTGATTCGTGAGCTTGCCAGGTCGCCAGGCCGGGGTCTCTTGCTGCTTACGGCTACGCCGCACTCAGGTGACGAGGATGCGTTCCACAATCTGCTTGGCTTGATCAATCCGAAATTCGCTGACTTGCGGGAGCTCGAAGGTGCAGCGCGCAGAGACTTGCGCGCTGAGCTTGCCACACACTTTGTGCAGCGTCGGCGCGGCGATATTGCTGAGTGGCAGGAGGGGGACAAGTTCCCGGTCCGTGAGAGCAAAGAGGTGACGTACACACTGACAGGTGAATGGGGTGCGGTCTTCGACGATGTGATGTCCTATGCACGTGCGATGGTGGATCGCGCGAAGGAGGGAACGAAGCAGCAGCGGCGCATGTCATGGTGGGCGGCCCTGGCGCTGCTCCGCTGTCTTTCCTCCAGTCCGGCGGCAGCGCTGGCTGCCTTGCGGACGCGACTCGGCGAGCCTGAGGGGAATGATGAAGAGGTCCGGATCAGGCAGCTTGATCAGCAGGGGGCCAGAACAGTGATGGACGAGGCCGATGCAGACGAATTCACCACCACAGAGGAGAACCCTGCCGGTTCCATACGGGCCTATGACGACGACGCGGAGCTGCGGCGGCTGATCGGCCATACCAGGTTTCTGACTGGCTCCGATGCCGATAACAAGGTCAAGGCGCTGATCAAAGAAACGGAGAGGCTGATAAAGGATGGGTTTCGACCGGTTGTTTTCTGCCGGTTTATTGCCACGGCACATTATGTAGGTTCTCAGTTGCGCAAGAAGCTGCCGGTCGGTACCACGCATGTGGCAGTTGTAACAGGCGAGTTGACCCCTGACCAGCGTGAGGAGCGCATAGAAGAGCTTGGCGCGCGTATTGAAGCCGCCACGCCTGTACTGGTTGCCACGGATTGCCTGTCGGAAGGCATCAACCTGCAGCGTCACTTTAATGCGGTGGTCCATTATGACCTCGCGTGGAATCCGACGAGGCATGAACAGCGCGAGGGGCGCGCGGACCGGTTTGGCCAAGAGAGTCCCGTTGTTCGCACCGTGATGCTCTATGGTGAGGACAACCCGATAGATGGTGCTGTGCTCAAGGTGATTCTCAAAAAGGCCGAGAAGATTCGGAAAGAGCTTGGTGTGGCCGTACCGCTTCCTGCCGACATCAACAAGGTCGTTGATGCGATCATGGAGTCAGTGCTTTTCAAAGGCAAGGTTGCGAGGTATGGTAAGCAGCAGACGCTGTTCAGCGATATCGAGTCGGAGGTGGAGCAAGGGTGGCAGATTGCCAAGCGAAAGGTGAGCAGAACAATTTTTGCGCAGCGCAGGCTGAAGCCTTCTGATGTGCTGCCTGAGTGGCGGAAAGTCCGTTCGGTGCTTGGTGGCGAGGACGATGTCAAACGCTTCGTGACCAGTGCCGCTGAGCGTCTGGGAGCTCCATTGGAGGTTGCTTCACAATACTGCCGTCTGCCTGTAGGCCACTTGCCCAGCACGCTTCAGGATGCGCTCCGCTACATTGGTATTAACGGAAAGACGCGGTTCTCATTCAGCCAGCCTCCTCCTGCTGGCAGCATCCATGTTCACAGGGCACACGCCCTTGTATCGACACTTGCTGATTACGTTGCGGAGCAGGCCCTTGAAGGCGGAGTCGTTGAGCCTGGGGTCCGTGCTGCGGTCATCAGAACGCGCAGCGTCAAGGTGCGAACGGTGCTTTATCTGCTTCGCTTGCGCAGCCAGATTCAGGTGACCATCAGGCGGGTCCGGTCGCCGGACTCGCTGCTTGCAGAGGAGTGTGTCGGCGTTGAGACAGAAGGAGATGGCGTGGTCCGGGTTCTGAAAGCGGAAGAAATGTTAGCCAGACTCAAGCGTGTGCCCAGTGGCAATCTTGCCCACGATTATAAGACACAGATTCTCAGGCGCGCGATCAGGGAGCTGGAGCAGCTGCACCCTGAGTTTGACCGCATTGCGCTCAGCCGGGCTGAGATGGTGCAAGCCGACCATGTGCGTGTGCATTTGGCGGCGCGTCTGCGGGGTATCGGTTATTCCGTGACGCCTTCGTTGCCGGTGGATGTGCTGGGGGTATACGTGTTTTTGCCTGTTTTCGTGTTTGGTGATGCCTGTTCGCAGTGATTTTGTGGCGCTCCGGGTGGAGGGGGGTTTGTTGCCACCGGAGTTTTTGCGGAAGGTGTCGTTGCTGGGTGCGCCGCATCAGGGTGCGGCGGACTACGGACTTTCGGCGTCGTTTGGTCTCCAGGAGGAGCTGGGCCGTTACTGGCGCTGGGGGAGTGACCTTTACGGCCGGTATGTTGCCAGCCGGGAGCGCCGGGACCGGGACCCGTCCGTGGCGGGTGTGGACCGCTGGTTGGTGCCTTTCTGCCGGCGTCTCTTGGCCTATGACGATCTGGCGTCGTGTGACGGCCGGGTGGTGGGGGAGCGCAGCTACGCCATCACGCACCAGGCGTGGGGCGTGTCCGTCCCGTTCCTGCTGGTCACGCGGGAGTGGGACCTTGACAAGGCGGTGCCGGGCCTTGGCGAGGAGGGGACGCGTATCGCGCCGCATGCGCTGATGCAGGCGTGTCTCAACGCGGATGACGGTGCATTGTGGGGTATTGTGGCGAACGGTCTGCGTCTGCGCGTGCTGCGTGACAACGCCAGTCTGACGCGTCCTGCGTATGTGGAGGCGGACTTGGAGCTGATCTTCCGTGACGGGTTGTATGCGGAGTTTGCGGCTTTCTGGCTGTTTGCTCATGCGACGCGTCTGCGTCCGGTGGAGGGTCGTCCTTCCCGCTGCATTGCGGAGGTGTGGCGTACGCGCGCCATCCAGGAGGGGGCGCGTGTCCGCGAGCGTCTGCGCGACGGTGTGGAGGAGGCGCTGCGTCAGCTGGGCACGGGCTTTCTGGAGCACCGCGCCAACGCGTCGCTGCGGGCTTCGCTGTCGCGTGGCGCGTTGTCTCCGGGGCGCTTCTTTCAGGAGCTGCTGCGTCTGGTGTACCGGCTGCTGTTCCTGTTCACGACGGAGGACCGCGACCTGCTGCATCCGCGCGGGGCGCCGGACGCGTCCCGGCGTCTGTACCATGAGGGGTACAGCGTGTCGCGTCTTCGTATGCGCGCGCTGCGCCGCCGCTTCCATGACCGTCACGGCGACCTGTGGCAATCGCTGGTGGTCACGTTCCGCTGCCTGGGGCACGGGGCGCCCGCGCTGGCGCTTCCGCCGCTGGGCGGCCTGTTCGGGGCGATGCACTGCGCGCGTCTGGACGCTGCGCAGCTGAGCAACGCGCGGCTGCTGCGGGCGGTGCGGTCGCTGGCGTTTTTCCGGTCGGGTTCCGCGCTGACGCGCGTCAACTACCGGGACATGGGGGCGGAGGAGCTTGGCTCGGTCTATGAGAGTCTGCTGGACCTGCACCCGGTGATCACGCAGGACCCTCCGTCGTTTGCTTTTGTGCAGGGCACCACCCGCAAGGAGACGGGCTCGTACTACACGCCGCCGGCGCTGGTGGGTGAGCTGGTGCGTACGGCGCTGGTGCCTGTGATGGAGCGTGCGCTGGCATCCCACCGTGCGGACCCGCGGGGTGCGCTGCTCGGTCTCCGGGTGCTGGACCCTGCGTGCGGCTCGGGCCACTTCCTGCTGGCCGCGGCCCGGCGTCTGGCGGCGGAGCTGGCGCGCCTGGAGTCGGACACGGACGCGTACAGCGAGCTGGCCTGGCAGCATGCGCTGCGGGTGGTGGTGCAGCACTGCCTCTATGGCGTGGACCGCAACGCGCTGGCGGTGGAGCTGTGCAGGACGGCGCTCTGGATCGAGGCGGTGGCGCCGGGCAAGCCCCTGACCTTTCTGGATGCCCGCATCCGGCACGGAGACAGTCTGACGGGCATGCTGGATGCCTCCCTCATGGATGAGGGCATCCCGCCTGCGGCCTACCAGGCGCTGGCCGGGGACGACCGGGCGGTGTGCCAGACGCTCAGGAAGGAGAACCGGCAGTCCGCCTATGCTGCGGGCTCCGTGCAGCTGGGCCTGTACGATGAGGTCCACGAGGCCGATGCGGCGCCGGCCCTGGCGGCGGTGGCGCAGATGCCGGAGGACACCCTCGAGGAGGTGCAGCAGAAGGAGCAGGCCTGGCAGGCGGCGACCGAGGATGCGGCGGCCCAGCGGGAACGCTACCGCGCCAACCTGTTTGTGGGGGCGTTCTTTGCGCACAAGCGGCCGGAGACGCTGGACCTGGTGCCGACCTCGAAGGACCTCGGGCTGCTCCGCGAGGGAGCGGACCGGGGCCGGGCGCAGCGGACGTTCGTGGAGGACATAGCGGAGCGCCTCCGCCCGCTCCACTGGCACCACGAGTTTGCGGCGGTGCTGCAGAAGGGCGGCTTTGATGTGGTGCTGGCGAACCCGCCATGGGAACGCATAGAGCTGCAGGAGAAGGAGTTCTTTGCAATGCGGGCGCCGGAGATTGCGAAGGCTCCCAACAAGGCGGCCCGGCAGCGTCTCATGGAAGCACTCCGAGCACCGGGTGCTACTGTCTCGGATAGACAGCTGTATAGCGAGTATACGACGGCAAAGCGCACAGCCGAGGCCACGAGCCTGTTCCTGCACAAGAGCGGGCGCTTCCCGCTAACGGGCACCGGGAAAATCAACACCTATGCGGTGTTTGCGGAGACGGCCATGGCCCTGCTTCGTCCATCTGGGCGGGCGGGCCTGATCGTGCCGACGGGCATCGCGACCGACCACACCACGCGGGCGTGGTTCAACCATGTCGTGGAGGAGAAGCGCCTGGTGAGCCTGTACGACTTTGAGAACCGGCAGGGGGTGTTTGCGGGCATAGACTCAAGAATCAAGTTCTCTCTGGTGACGCTCACCGGGAGTGCGGCCCCGTGCGCGTCGGCGGACTATGCGTTCTTTCTGCAGCAGGTGGCGGAGCTGTCGGAGGCGGAGCGCCACATCACGCTGTCAGCCGCGGACTTTGCGCTCTTCAACCCCAACACGCGGACCTGCCCCGTCTTCCGCAGCCGCCGCGATGCCGCCATAGCCCGGAAGATGTACCAGCGGGCCGGCGTGCTGTGGCAGGAACAGCCCGAAGCCAACCCGTGGGCGGTGCACTTCTACCAGATGTTCAACATGTCCACCGACTCCCGCCACTTCCGCACACGCGCACAGCTGGAGGAGGCAGGCTATGCGCTTGACGGGAACGTGTTTGTGCTGGGGCGCTCCCGCTACGTGCCCCTGTATGAGGCGAAGCTGTTTCACCAGTATGACCACCGGTTTGCGACGTTTGAAGGCGGGGATGTCCGCAAGGGCCAGGCCCGCCGCGTTACGCCCGAGGAGAAGCACGACCCCGACCTGGTGACGCTCCCCCGCTACTGGGTCGCGGAGGCGCTGGTACAGGAGCGACTGCGCAGGATGAGTGCGCCAAGGGGACGGGATAACCATGTGTCTGAAATAGGTTCACCCCCCCCCCAAAAAAATCAGACAGCTCCTTCGGCACTGGATCAGCTCTCGGCACTGGCCCGACGGCTGTGCTCCGGAGGATCACGAATGCCACCAACGAGCGGACGCTGATCGCGGCGCTGCTGCCGGCGTGGGGCACCGGCCATTCCGCCGTGACCGTCCGGCCTGGCTCATAGGATTCAGAGATGTCACCAATGCCACCAATATGCGCACCGCCATCGCCGCCATGGTGCGGACAGCGGGCATGAACAACAAAGCGCCCATCCTGAATGTGGCCTGGCGCCAGGCCCTCACCACGCGCGAGGGGGCGCTGTGGCGGGCGCTGTCCGGCACCCTGGTCACCGCCAATCTGAACAGCCTGCCGCTGGACTGGGCGGCCCGGCTCTCCGTGGGCGGAACGAACCTGTCCTACTTCATCATGAAGCAGCTCCCGGTGCTGCGGCCGGACGCGTACCTGGAGGCGCCCGCGCCGGGCGCCCCGCCCTTTGTGGCGCTCATCGCGCCGCGCGCGTTTGAGCTGACCTACACCGGCACGGCGCTGGCAGGCTATGCGCAGGACCTGGGGTACGAAGGCCCCCCGTTCCCCTGGGATGAGGCGCGCCGACATGCCCTCCGGAGCGCGCTGGATGCGCTCTATGCCGCGATGTACGGACTGGACCGCCAAGAGCTCGCCTGGGTCCTGGATGCCGGAACGCCCAGCGTGTCGTTTCCCGGCCTGAAACAGCAGGAAGTGCAGGCCTTCGGCGAATACCGCACCCGGCGCCTGGTGCTGGATGCGTACGAC
>JAAXGV010000081.1 GCA_012271185.1 Rhodothermales bacterium | reverse complement strand
CTCATCGAAAGCGCGCTGGCGGCAGCAGAGAGAGTGGTGCAGGCACCAAAATACCACGAGCTGGACAGCACGCAGCTTGGCAGAGCCGACATTGCCGGATTGCTGGTACAGCAAGGCTTGCTGATGGTAGACACCTTGATGGCGCAGAAAGAGAAGTCCCATGAGTAACCACGTCATCATCGAAGCGATAACAGTCGACCGTATGTACGGGCGGCGGTTCAAGGACCTCGTTCTGACGGACTTGTCACCGAACATCAATGTGGTGTACGGCCCCAACGCATCAGGCAAAACCACGCTTGCAGAAGCCATCCAAACGACGCTGCTCCCCAAGCATGCTCCAGCCGGCAGTGTGGGGCTGGAAGCCAGTCTGAACATCGGTACCGGCATACTCGAAGTCTCGGTAGACCGGTCGCAGCGCGAATGCCGCCTTAATGGAGAAAAAACAAGCTGGGCACCCGAGCTGATTCGTCCGGAAAGCTACCATGTCTCTCTACATAATCTTCTGAGTGCGGAGGCAGGGGACCAAGCCTTTGCCGAAGAGATTGTCAAGGAAGCCAGTGGAGGATATGACGTGCTGGCTGCCGGCAAGTTGCTAGACCTTGAAGAGCCCAGCCTTCGTAAAGGTCGCCGCCTATCCAGAGAATTATCGGAGCGACGCAAGAATCTCAAGAAAATCCGCGGCGACCACCAGAGGCTTTCCGCAGAGAAAGCCCAGATGGAACAGCTGCAAGGCCAGCTGGAGCAAGCACACACCGCGCAGCGCCGTGTGACGCTCTTGGAGAAAGCACTAGCATACCATGACGCGTTGCAGCGCTGGAAAGATACCGATCAGGTCGTGCAGTCCTATCCTTCTATCCTGCGCACATCTGTGGCACATACTCTCAAGAATGCGCTTGAACAGCTGAACAAGTGTGGCAAACAGGTCAATCGCCTCGATATTGAACTTGCAGATCTAAGGAAGAAGGTGTCCGATGCGACGCAGTCCATCAACAAGAATATCCTGCCAGCCAGCGGCCTGCCGGAAGCGTTCCTGGAGCAGCTGCGGGACGAGATTCAGGATCTGAAAGACAGTGAAACACGCATCGATACCCACGAGGAGAAACTCACCGGCTTTGAAGAGGAAACCAGGATGATCTGGACCTCCCTGGCTGACTCAATGAGCCAGGACAAAGCAGTCCGACTCGACTTTAAGGACATCAAGAGGCTGGAAGCCACGACACGGCAATTAGAAGATGTCAGCAGCAGGAAGTCCGCGCTGCAGTCCCTGGCCAGCATCCTGAAAGTCGATAACGACAAAGATCTGGATCAGCTGGATGAGCGTCTCCGCCAGGCACAGCGGCACCTGTCCGATTGGCTTCGCGAGCAGCAGCCATATCTTGGCGGGTTGTCGCGCATCAGGCTTATCCTGTGGACTGCAGCTGCGGTGTCAGCTGCTGCTTCCATTATAACCGTATGGACAGAGAACCCTTTGGGATGGGCGGGACTGGTCGTTACACTCATGATAGGGCTGGCCTTGGTCTGGACTCAGGCACTTGGCAAAGAAAGCGGTCGAAGCCGCATCCATCAGAGCAGGTTTCAAAGGCTTGACCTGATAGAACCAGAAGCCTGGGACAGCGAACACGTTGCATCCCGCCTTGATCTGCTCCTGCAGGAGCACGCAAAAATCAAAGTAGCCCGGGAGAAGGCGAGTCAGTGGACGGCTCGAGCCAGTGACAGGGAAGAGGTGGAAGCCCAGTGGATGGCCCTGTCCGAGCGCTTCCGAGCCACCCGAACGGAAGTGGGGCTCAGCGCGGATGCCGGTGGATCGCTGTTCTACCTGATAAGCAAGATCCTTCGGTGGCAGGAAACAGCCGGGGATGCTGCAAACGCACGGGCCCAGCTTCAAAAGGCGCGAGACGATCACGGCGTTCACCTCACCCGGATCAATAACGCACTGGAGGCCTATGGTATGCAAGGCGTTACGAGAGCAGCGGAAGCGACCGGCGCTTGGGAACACCTGCGGACAGCGAACGACCAGCTGCTACGTGCCATAGAAAAACGCGACGGGCTCCAAGCCCAGTTCACCGACCTCGAAAAACAGCGGGAACAGGCCCGTACATCCATCAGGAAGCTGTACGAAGACTTCAAGCTGCCCCACGAAGACGTGGAGGCTCTGCACAGGCTCGTCCAGCAAAACGAGGATTTCCAGCAGCCAAAGGAAAAGGAGAGAGACGCAAAGGTGCTGCGTGATACCCGCTGGCGCGAGCTGAATGACGCTGACGGCTTTTCGGAAGACCTTGTCAATGCAGCCAGTAAGCAGCTGGAGTCCGAGCGCACACGCGTGGCCCAACTGGCAGCAGAGATTGATCTCCTCCAGGAGGAGGTCACCCGCATCAACACCAGGGTTCAGGATGCGGAGCAGGGGCGAACCCTGGAAGAAGCACATGCGATGTGCGAGGAGAGTCTTGCTGAGCTCGCACAGGAGCGCGACAACGACTGCGCCCAGGCGGTGGGCAGTGCGCTAGTCAACGCTATCCTGGTGCATACCCGGGAGCAAGACCTGCCGGAGGTGTTTGAAAAGGCGAAGATGCACTTTCTGGAAGTGACTCATGGCCGTTACGAGCTCCGCCTGGGCAGGACGAGCTCATTCCGGGCCTATGACAGCGAGCTGGAACGTGTACTCAAGCTTGATGAGCTGTCCAGCGCAACCCGCGTTCAGTTGCTTCTATGCGTTCGCGTAGCGTTCGTGGAATCCCAGGAGAGTGAGTACTGCTTCCCGCTCACACTCGATGAAGCACTGGGCAACAGCGATGACGAGCGCGCCGAAAAGCTTATTGAAACCATCTCCAAGCTGGCCGAGTCACGCCAGATCATTTATTTCACCGCACAGCGAGACGAGGTGAACAAGTGGGAAAGGGCGACCCATGCTGGCGGGATGAAGATCATCACACTCGGCGAGGTGTCAGACCCGCAGCCTGTAGATGCCGCTGATTTGCCCGAACGTATCGCACCACCGCCGCCACCACCCGGAAGCATGACACATGAAGCCTACGGACGGCATGTCCGTATCTCGCCGTGGAGTGCCTACGATCCTGTTGGAAAAGTGCACCTGTGGTACCTGGTGGAGGATCTCCAGCTGCTGCACAAGCTGCTGTGCATGAACCTGCATACGTGGGGGCAGGTATCGGCGCTGCTTCGGCATGGCTTACTTGATCTTGATAAACCATACAAAAGGCAACTTACGACACTCGCCAATGCTGTCAGGACCTGGAAGGAGGCACATCTGAAGGGACGTGGCAAACGCGTAGAACAGGAAGCGATTGAAGCATCCGGCAAGGTAACCCCGAAGTTCATCCACGAGGTGGTGATCCTGGCCGCCCACTATGGAGGTGATGGCAGGGCGCTCTTGAGCGCTTTGGCCAACAAGGAAGTCAAGGGGTTTCAGAGTCGCGCCCGCGAGGGACTCCGCAAGTACCTGCTTGCCGAAGGCTATATCACGGAAGACCGGCTTCTTACAAAGGATGAGGTCAGAGAAGCCGTCTTTGAGGCCACTGCACCCGATATGGCCGGCGCCCAGTTGGATATCCATGCCCTAGACCGCTTGTTTGAGCGCATCCGGCGTCGCGGACAGATGTGAAAGCCAGTATCGCAGCTGTGGGGCCTGGTCGCACAGGTTGATGCCTTCCCAGCCAATCACAGGTGCTGTACAAGGATTTGCTGAGGTCTGATCCCGCCACCTGAGTGCCAAGCCTGTATCCACTGGAATCAGGTATTCCAGTCAAGCCGAAAATGCAACACAACCGAACTTGGCTCCCAACGCCTTGCAGGCGTTACTCAACCACACGAATGTATACTGAGACCACCGCCTCGCTGCCAAAAAGGCCACGCGCTCCGTTGATATGGGAACTGGAAAATTCACTCCACACGAAGGTAGCACCTACCTGCGATCGGCTGTAGTGATACACGTTGTCATCCAGTGCGCGGACAATAATCATGTTACTTCCATAGAAGTTGATGCCGCTCATAGGGTATTCCAGCGTCAAGGGGCCTTGATGGTTGCTGTCCAGCTCGATGATGGACGAACTGGTACGACTTAACTCCCGAAAGGATGAGCCATTGTCATACAGCACTTGTGCGGACGGCACCAGGTTCTCCTCCGACGGTTCCCACGCGCCCGTATCGAAAATGTAGTAGCTCTTTTCACGTCCCGGATAGGCGTGACGGCTGATGGGCAGGTCCAACTGCCCATCAGCCTGATACACCACCTCGCTCCCCTGATCAAAGTCAACGGTGAAGGTGTCTGGCACCAGCGTAGTAGCCGTTATGGGCCCGGTCGTGGTTGCCGGCTGAATAGTGAGGTCATACCGGTGAAGCGGCAGCACCCTGTGATCACTCGTTGGCTGGTAGAACCCGGGCCCGATAAGAGTCCCTTCAGACTCTTCATAGTGGATTTCCTCCTCTGCCTGCGGACCCACCACCCGTACCATTACCTGAGCCCCAGGCTCGCCTTTGGACGGGAAGCTCTCTCCAGGATAGTCCCCCCTGCTGAGCCATAGCTGGGGCAGCCCATCTCCCGCTACCAGCACAGACACCACCACGTAGTCGGTCTCCGGCATGTTGTCGTCCACTGAGCCGCAGCCCACCACAAGCGCAGCAAGTGCCAAGACGATGAGAAGGTGATATCTGCGTGTACGCGTCATTAGAAGGCGAGCGCTCGGTAGCAGGGCGGGAGTTTGAAGCACTTTCGTTCGGACCAGCTCCCCACTACACTCTTGGTCATGTAACACGCGGATTGTGTTCCTGTTTTAGGAATGTCCTGCGTTATTTCGTTCATTGGATCATCGTTTGGGTCTGTGGAGCGGCCTTCCCTCGCAACCTGTCTGCAGAAAGTAAATGTTCCTCGCCACTGCGTTTTTACAGCAAAGCAGGAGCAATCCGCAACTGGAACACGGGTGAACGAGTCGGCAGGGAACGCAGCATCGACAAGCATGAAGAAGGTAGGCATTGGAAATCACTTCGTGCAGTGAATGCGGGAAAGAGACTGGCGGCACGCTGCGGGCCGGCAGGGCGAGGTTGCCGACTGCGCTGTGCACAGACAGCGGCATCTGTTTCGAGTACGTACGCTTGCCTGTTTTCGGCCAGGCACCACCTGCAGCGGCCCCACAAGATATACGAGCACGCATCGGCTTAACGGGCAGCTAAGCAATAGATCTTTTTCGACCCCACATTCACCATGTAACCGTTACCCACAGCTACCGGCGAAAGAAACTCTGAATAACCCCCACTCGCCTTATCGTCCGGGGCCAAGCTCTCCCACAGCACTTGGCCTGTGCCCGCATCAAGGATGGCGATTCTTGCTGTTGTGGTCGTAAGGTAGATCCGCCCCTCATCCACCGCAAACAGTGTAATGATACTGCCGCCAACCTGACTCTCCCGCAGCACTTCACCGGTTTCCGGATCAAGCGCATAGATTATTCCATCCGTCGCGCCCACATAGACCACATCATCCACCAAGGCCATACCCAGCCAGAACCCCGCAGACTCCTCGAACGTCTGCTGCCACCGCAGCTCGCCGCTGAACCGGTCCAGTGCAATGACCGATGAGGACGCTGAAATGATGACGAAGGACCCCCAGACGACACCTTCCTCTGCACCCCCACCCAGCATCCAGTAGTTTCCGGGATAACCAGGAACAGGTACCCGACGCATTGGCACCTCATAGCCCCACCGGTAGTCCCCCGTAGAAGCGTCATAGGCCAGCACGTTGCCGCCGATGTCAGGGGCACCAGGCTCATAATAGCTCGTGGGAACATAAAGATAATTATCGTCCGTATGCATGAGGGTGCCGGAAGTCTGCTCGTCATTCTCCGGCTTGAGATCCGTCAGGGTTATTCTCTGGTCCACCACACCATCCCGCTTGCGGACGCGCCCCACCTCGCCATCAGTATCACTGGGGTACACGTGCATCTCTGTCTGGATTAACACGCCCCCAAAGCGAACGGAAAGGCCGTCCGACATTTGCCATCGGCGCGTACCATCATGCTTGTTGTATGCCTCAACAAGCCTGTTGTGCACGATGTAGAGCGCCTCCGCATCGTGCACCATGTTGTCAGAGAAGTGAGGTCCCGAGAGTGACCTTTGCCATCGCACAGTGCCATCCGCAAGCTCCAGGGAGAACAGCTTCCCGGCACCGACTGCATAAACCACCTCTCCATCAATCAGCGGCTGTGTGGTGTTTACGCTGTAATCTTTGCCTAAATAATCAGGCAGATCATGGGACCAGATCAGCTGGCCCATCAAGTACCGGTCATCACCGCCCCCGAAAAGATCGCAGCCAGGGATGAAAAGGAGGGTTGACAAAAGGAAGAGACAAGACATGCCCAGCGCGTACCTCCTTGCTCGGCGGTTGCCGCGCTGCTCCGCCCGGAAAAGAGGGGAGTTCAGCATTGCTCTATCCTCCGCTCTAGTTAGCGGTGACGTCTACCGTTTTTTTCGCCGTCTCCTTGCCGCCCTCTCTATCCTCGACGGTGAGCCGAAGCTGGAGACTCTTCGGACCGCCAGAGATACTCAGAGAGAGGGTGGCACTGGTACCACCATCGTGCCAGGTGTCACATGGAAGGCCGCTGTACGGTCCTATGTCCTCACAGACCAGAGAGTAATCCCAGTCATAGGTGTACGGTGGGGCACCCTCGGAAGCCTCGGCCGTCCAAGTACCGACCACGCCAGCCGGCAGTGAGTCCGGACCGGCAATGTAGACCTCCAGAGGGAAGCCTGACACGTTGATGTCATCCTTCCTGAGGGCGGTGAAAGTAGAAGTATGCGTCCGCTGCTCGAGGTGGTTTACCCCGCCGCGGATCTCGATCCATCTCTTGTCAGGTACAAGGCTGGGAGCTTGGGATGACTTGAGGACAATACCATCACTGTTAAGGCTCCCTACAAACTCTGTACCGACGATATACCAGTTCCAATCGTACTGCCACTGCCATCCGATGGCAAAGGCCCCGTTAAGGAAAGCGGCTGACACACTGCTCCAGTAGATACACAAACCGCGGGAGGCAAAATCGTCCTTGCCGCAGTGTAAAGATGCAATAAACGCTGCCGTGAGAGAGCCTGCGAAATATACGCCCATCACCAGGCTGGCAGCTACCATGAAAGTGCCATCCTCAACCCCGTCGTCCCAGGCGTCAAGCAGGCGGTACTGCATATTCCGGTCCTCAGTGCTCCAAAGCGTGTAATAGGCAGCAGGAAAGGTGCTGGCAGGAGAACTGTTCAGCGTTTGCAAAAAAGAACCCGTTGGCAGCATATCCTTAACCGAGTCCCCACTAAACGCTTTATCAACGAGTGCCTGCATATCGCGTCCAACGATACTGGAAACACGGTCCGATGCTATTTTCCAGGCAGACGGGACAGCAAGTAAAGCCAATGGGGCGGCGAGATCTTCTGTCCAATACATGATCATGGTTGCAACGATGCCGCTCCCGGGAAGGTTGGCGCCATGGGCGCCCTTGTGTGGCGTCCCTACGGTAATCATCGCTTGTATCTTGCCGCCAGGGTTCATGCGCACCATCTCTCGGGCTACCAGACCCCCCATACTGTGGGCCACTATGATCGTGCCATCGAGAATGGAGGGGTATTCGCTGCGGGCGATGGCACTGATAGTCGGCGCGGAGCTGTACCCGATCTGCTGACTCTCGAGGTGGGATACAGCTTCTGACCACGAACTCGCATCACCGTTCAGGCCATGCACGAACGTCACATTGTCCTGGGCGGAGGCTGCCTGAGCCCAGGACAATGTCAGCGTAAGCAGCAGCGTTTTCACAGGGATCTGAGGCAAGGCCATGATGCTGGATACTAAGGTGCACGCCGTGCCCCTTCGGGCCAGAGCCTGCTTGGTCCATGCGAGTATACGTGCTCCCCGTCCCGGTAGAGATCAGAACGCTCAATCTCTCTGGTCCTCACATTGAAGACATGGCGAACCTCATGCGTGGCCGCGCCAGCACCTGCCGGCAGGGACGCCAGAGGATCACGAACCTCCAGCCGATCAGCGTCAAGGTGACGCACCGCATAGCCCTGAGACGCAAAAAAGCTGTGCGCCTCTTCCAGCGTCAAACCCTCTCTGGACAGGAGCGCGCGAAAAGCAGATCCTTGCGGTGCTGAGGCTCCTTGGGCGGAAGCTGCTTCGTTCTGAAGATCCTGAAACAGGTCCTGATCGTGCTGATCAAGGTCGTAGGTCCTGGTCTCACCGGCATAGGTTACCGTGATAGTCGTAGTGGTCCAGCTCAGCGCTGTAGGGGTGGCCGTGTCTTCAGGGGAATGGGCAGCCGATCCTGACTGAGAGACTATAGCGGAGCCGGTACCGGTAGCGGCGGAATAGGACCCCGTGAGGTGAATGTCGGGCATGGGACCGGAGGGGCGCGAGCCGGCGGACTGTTTCGCATGCCCCGCCGCATGCGAAACCGAAACCGCATGAACCTCGACGGCTGCGCCATCGTGCTCCCCTATAGGCTGGTCCGCGCATGCCGCCAGCACAAAGGAGGCAACAAGAAGCATCGGTGCGATCAAGACAGTACGGGGCATGGCACAACTCCAGAAAGTGATGGCGTCAACGTAAAGAGAACAGCAAATACAGTCAAACCCCAATCTGGATTTTTCTGGTGTGGGGGAGCAGCGCGGCGGGTTGGGAGCGCTGCATGGGTACGCCTCCATCGTGAAGTAGCGCGACCCGTCACCCACCGCTCGTGCCATCAGGCGCTGCGTTCGGAAAAATGCGGATCACACGCTCACACCGCCGAAGCCCCTGGTGTAGCATTTCCGGTGGTTCGGGTTGCGGAACTGGCCAAGGTATGTGGCGAAATGCCTAAGCCTGAATCTTCGTCGGCTGTCTGGGCTGCAAATGGCTCCTTCAAACGCCCCAAAGGGCAGTGCGGGGCCATTTGCTGTCACCATCGCCGCTGCATCGGGCATTATAGCCCCGATGGTTCGCAGCCTTCTCGGGATGGTACCATTAACACGCCTCAACAGCACATCCTGGAAAATTCTGCAGCGTAGACTCCTGGCAGAGAGGAGATGCTGTGCGAAGGGCCGATTTACCCCTGCATGTGATCCAGTCAGGTCTCAGCTTACAGCACCTCTGGAGCTTGACCGAACCGCAGGTCTCAGCACCGGCGTACCACAGCTTGCTGCCTTGGGGGATCGCCCTGAATCCGCAGGTGTACCATGGTGCTGCGCAGTCATCCGCAGTGAAACGGACAGCAGCAGCACAGGCTTAAGGATACCTGGTGCGGGCTGGTGGCAGCCTGTTGAAAAAGGCGGGCATCGCCTTCTTGCAGGGTGTCGTGGTATTCACACCGGAACATGCGCGCGCGACGGGTGCCTGTGAGCTCGCACAGCTCCGCCAAAACCACCTCCCGTACCAAGCCAGGCATGGAAACGCGACACTTCACCGTGGCGCTGGTCACGGATGTTTTTCACGGACCCGAAGGTGCGCAGCGGCTTCATACGCGGCTGGCAGCGGCAAAGGCGCAGCAAGCAGCACTCGCGGTACTTCCTGAGATTCCGCTTAACCCGTGGTCTCCGGCCACACAAGTATGCAAGGAAGAAGATGCGGAGCCCCCGGGCGGGTGGAGAGAACATCAGCTGTCAGCGGCGGCAGCCGCGTGCGGCATCGCTGTTCTGGGCGGCGTCATACGATGCGACCCGGCTACCGGCAACCGCTACAACACTGCGCTCCTTGTAGACCGGTCCGGGCTGGTGGTGGCCTGCTACGAAAAGCTCCACCTCCCGGAAGAAGAGGGCTTCTGGGAGACCAGCCACTATATCGCTGGCCGATATGGGCCGAAGGTTACCCGGGCTATCGGCCCAGGACTCGGTGTACAGATCTGCTCGGATGCCAACCGTCCCGTCGGTGCACAGATACTGGCCGCACAAGGCGTTGACATCATCCTGGCTCCGCGCGCGACCGAGGCGGCAACCTATGACCGATGGCGCCTGGTCTACCAGGCGATGGCGCTTACAGCCAGCGCCTTCGTGGTATCCGTAAACAGGCCCGGACCAGAAGCGGGCGTTCCTGTTGGGGGGCCCTCCCTCGTGGTAAACCCCGAGGGGACCGTCACCCTGGAAACCACTGACCCCGTAGCGGTCGCAACGCTGGATCTGGGTCTCGCAGCACAAGCACATCGCCGGTATCCCGGGTACCTGACCTTCCCGGCGGAGGTCTATGCAGATGCCTGGCATAATCATGAAAGCGGTTCATAGACCATGAAGAGACCACTAATAGCACTGCTGACAGTGTTTTGCTTCGCTGGGGCCAATGCCCAAGACTTTGATGTGGTACACGCTGTCGAGCGGCGGGGCAATCAGTACTTTGATATGGCGCGTCAGATCTGGGAATGGGCGGAGGTCGGCTACCAGGAGACCCGGAGTGCGGCACTGTTGCAGGCGGTGCTGAAGCAGGAAGGCTTCGCCATCCGTACCGGCGTAGCCGGCATCCCCACCGCATTCGTGGCGGAGTATGGGTCGGGCGCCCCCATCATTGGCATACTGGCCGAATATGACGCGCTCCCAGGGCTGTCTCAGGACACCGTCGCGGTAAAACAGCCCCTCGCCGAAGGTGCCGCCGGCCATGCCTGCGGGCACCACCTCTTTGGCGCTGCATCGGTAGCGGCAGCGGTGGCCGTGAAGGAATATCTCGCTCAGCATCCACGGTCCGGCACCATTCGCCTTTATGGTACGCCAGCAGAAGAGGGCGGCGCAGGGAAAGTCTACATGGTTCGTGACGGGCTGTTTGACAACGTTGACGCCGTGCTGCACTGGCACCCCAGTGACCGCACCGATGCGAGCCCCATGACAAATCTTGCAACAGGTCCGCAAAGTTCCGCTTCTACGGGCGATCAACGCATGCTTCGGGTGCACCAGACCGCGGTCGCAGCGCACTTGATGGCGTGGAAGCCATGAATCTGATGGTCAACATGATGCGGGGACATGTGCCGCAGGAAACACGCATACACTACGTGATCACCCACGGTGGTCTGGCACCCAATGTCGTGCCTGATTTTGCTGAGGTCTACTACTATGTGCGAAATCCCAGCGCCACGGTGCTCCTGGAAATCTTCCCGCGCATCATCCGGGCGGCTGAAGGCGCCGCCCTTGGCACCGGCACAACCATGGACTACGAGGTCATCCATGGCATTCACAGCCTTCTTCAGTCAAGTCCCAATCGTGCTGTAAATTGGTTTTTGTTGGTGTGGGGGAACCGCAGGAGCCCGCCGCGCTGCGGAAGGAGACCGGAGGTCTACTGGAGCAGCGCGGCGGGCTTGGAACGCTTCATGGTATTCCTCCATCGCGAAGTAGCGCGGGCCCGCCATCCACCGCTCATGCCATTCCACCAGTAGCGCGCCCATCAGGCGCTCAGCGGACG
>JAAXGV010000175.1 GCA_012271185.1 Rhodothermales bacterium | reverse complement strand
ACAACCGCAATCTGGGCAGGGATCAGGCTTCGCTGTTCAAGGCGATGCGCAAGCGGATGTGATGGCGCTGCCGGTGGCGCGTCTGAGTCGCCGGGCGAAGTCGGGTTGCATCACGCACGAGGGCCGTCCGGCGCGCCATGCGCGCATGGCGCTGCGCTTTCGCCGGGTGACGCTGCCTGCGCCCAGGGGTTCTTCTGAGGAAGAACCGGTGAAGGTGTCGGCGACCCACCTGTGCGAGATATCGCCCCCGGAGGGTGTCCGCCGCATCGAGTGGTATCTGCTGACCACGATGGCGGTGACGACGCCGGAGGAAGCGAAGCAGATGGTGGAGCACTACACACTGCGCTGGCGGGTGGAGAAAGGGGTTCTCAAGAGCGGCTGCCGGGTGGAGAAGCTGCGCGTGCAGCAGGCGGCGAGCCTGCACAAGGCGATTACGCTGCACATGGTCACAGCCTGGCGCCTCATGCTGATAACCTTGTTGGGACGCGTGTCAGCCGACATGGAGGCGGAGGTGATCTTCACCGACACGGAGCTGCATAGGATGCGTGTGTATGCGCGCAACTATGGACTGGCCAAGCACACGGACCTGGCCTCGGCGGTCATGCTGGTGGCGATCATGGGCGGCTACATGATCCGCCGCCGGGTCACACCGTCATGTGGCGCGGCTACACCAGTCTGGAGATACGCGGCACAGCCTATGAGGAGTTGGCATCCCATGGCCTGGTGAAGCGGACGCCGCAGGTCCCGCCGCCTCCATCGCTTCCCGTTTTGTCACTGGTGGTGTACGCCGGCCGTGCGTGGCTTTGTCGCACCGTGCTCACCATATAGCCCGAACTGTGCTGCCCGCGGGAAAGCAGGCCATCCATTCGAAAGCGCTGCGCTACACTGGCCGCCAAGCCACCCAGGCAAGGCGACACGCTATGCTGGTCGATGCGCTGAGCATGCCCCTGTTAAGCCACTTTTGTGAGAACCAGGCAGAACTAGCTGGATCCGTGGACAAGAAAGGACACAGCCAACAGGTAGCCGAACGCCCCAAACCCCGAAATCTGACCGGAGCAGACTGGCGCAAGCACCGAGTGATGCCGAAAGTCTTCGCGCCCGTAGATGTTGGACAAGTGCACCTCAACAACCGGCGGAGTGATGGCTTCGACAGCATCCCGGAGCGCCACTGATGTATGCGTCAAAGCACCCGGGTTGAACACTATGCCATCAACGCCGGCGCGGTGCGCCTGGTGCAGGCGGTCGATCAGCGCACCTTCCCAGTTGCTCTGGAAAAACTCAAACCGCACTCCTCCAAACTTCGCGGCGAGCTGCGCCTGCACCGACGCGAGCGTGTCTGTTCCGTACGTCTCGGGATCCCGCTCACCGAGAAGATTCAGGTTCGGTCCATCAAGGACGAGTATCGTTGCTGACATCAGCACACACCAAGTGAGAGCCCGTCATAGCCGAGCATGACACCGGCTGGCAGCCGTGCATTCTCCTCGGCGTGCAGCACGGAATGAGTCATGTGTATCAACACGGTCTGCCTCGGTGCCAGGCGCGTTGCCACCGCTACGGCCTCTCCGATGGAAAGGTGCTTGTCATGAGGCCCCTGCTGCAATGCATCAATCACAAGAACATCCAGGTCCTGAAGATCGCCGTATGCTTGCTCCGGCACGTGGCTGGTATCCGTAAGGTACGCAAAGCGGCCAATGCGGTAGCCGACAACGCTGGAGCTGCCATGGAGAAGCGCTATCGGTATGACCTCAACAGTACCGTCCCTGCCGTAACGGCTCTCTACTTCGAATGGACCGTCGCACGCTCTGAGCTGCAGCCTGGGCGCAGCAATATAGAAGAAGCGCGTACCAAATATCCACGGATACATCTGCCTCAGCGTATGCTGTGTCCTGTCATTGGCGAAACAGGGTATAGGCCGCTTGTTGCGGAAAAAGTACGGCCTGAGGTCATCCAGCCCTGCAACGTGGTCAAAGTGGTGGTGTGAAAAAAGTACGGCATCAATCTCTGTGATGCCCTCGCGCAACATCTGCTGCCGGAAGTCCGGGCCTGTGTCTATAACGATGGTGAGCCCGCGGGTCTGAACCAGGCACGAGCAGCGTGTGCGAACATCCCGCGGATCCTCAGAGGAGCAGACCCTACACGGGCAGCCTATGATCGGGATACCAACAGACGTTCCCGTTCCCAGGAGCGTGACCTGCATATCAGACCGCCTCCAGGAGTCTCTTTATGTCCTCGCGCACCGCTGGCCGGATGTATATGGAGTCTAGAGGAAGCCTCCGCAGCACCCCCGCAAGGACTGCCAGCTGTGACTCTGCGGGCTGCTGCTTGTTCAGGATCAGCACCGGCTCCCCCTCTATTGAGCAGAGCCCGCCCCGGAAGCTTCCTTGCTCCCAGCGTACGGAGATACCAAGGCGGGTGACAGTGTCCGCCACAGCATGGACCAGCCGCGCTGGTTTGAGGCGCACTTCAAAAGAGGAGGCCTGCCCGAGCAAAATGCATCAGACTCCGATAGTCGAAGTACCGGTCCACTTCATCGTCCACGAACTTCGGTGGATTGATGTTCCACACTTGATACCGAAACGTGTAGCCGAGCTCCAGGTGCCAGCCGGGATGCAGCTCGGCTACCACCAGGGCTGCATCCGCTTCTGCACCTGCCGCAAAGCCATAGCCCGTTGCGAGCGAGCTCGTCACCATGCTCAGCAAAGGGTTCACGCGCAGGGTGAAGCCTGTATCCGGCGGCTCCCACTGGACTCCCAGCCCCAGCCCGAACCGGGTAGCATCCCAGCGTTCCGCGCCACCTGGAAGCACACGGAGATGACCCAGGGAGACGATTACCGGCACACGCAGTCCTCGCCGCTGCACATCGAGCATGCGCAACGGCACCCAGCCACTCAAGGCAACATCCAGCAACACCGGGCTGCCTGTCCCGACAGTGGTCGTAGCAAACAGGCTGGGCTGCCTGTATACAGCCGTTACAACCGGTCCCTGATAGTCATAGCGCAGACCCCCCTCCACATTGCCGGTATAGGAGAAGTTCACCCGGCCAGCAGCCACACTGATGCCTCGCACTGGTATGGGCTGGGCTGCCGCAGCGGCGCACCCCAAGAGAAGCAGGCCCAGCACGGCAGAAACTGTGCGGCCTTTCATGCTGCTTCCTTTTTGGCCTCGGGCTTCGCTTTGCGACGCGGCGCGCCATTAAGGCGCTTCTGCTCACGATTCGGGCGCGGCTTCCTGGGAGACTCAAAGCGGTAGTCCATCACATTCATCCTCCACTCCTCCCTGAGCTCAATCCGAACCTTGTAACGCCACCACCACTGCAGCCACACGCTGTAGAATCCCTGCTTCAAATAGGCAGCCGTAAAAGGATGCACGCGCAGAAGAAATTTTTTCCAGCCGCCACCCTGCGCACCCAACCACGACTCCATGGAAGCTACAAGATCGCGGGGCGAGGCGTTCCGGAAGGGTGCCGCCTTGTCAAGTTCCACGCGTCGGGTGGGCCTGATGTTCTGGCGCGTCCGCTGGCGTGTGATCTGGATAATTCCTATCTCGCTCATTGGCAAAACATCGAACGCCGAGCGGTCCGGCTCCATCCCTTCTACCAGCACCTCGTAGACCTTCTGGCGGCTTTTTGTATCCCGCATGTCAATGAAGTCAATCACGGTGATACCTGCCAGATCGCGCAGCCGCAGCTGCTTGGCGATGACACGCGCGGCCTCGAGATTGACCCGAAGCAGCCACTCCCCACGATTCCGGGGGTTTGCCGGGACACTGCTTCCTGTGTTAACGTCGATGACGTGCATCGCCTCCGTCTCTTCGAAGATCAGATAGCCGCCTGAGGGGAGGCTCACCACGTTGCTGAAGACCTCGTCTATGCTTTCCTGCAGCCTGGTGGCTTCAAAGATGGGCCGCTTGCCCTTGTACAGCTTGACTGCGGGCTCCAGGTGCGGAGCCACGGCATGTATGTACCGCCGGATGCGCTCATACAGGCGCCGATTGCCCACCAGGACCCGGTCGAAGTCATTGGAAAACAGGTCGCGCACGATCGACGACACCATACTCAGGTCGCTGTGCACCCTTACCGGGGCTTCGTTGGCGCGGGCAATCTTCTTTTCAAGGCGGCGCCACCGGTCCAGCAGCAGCTTCATGTCCGTTTCTATTGCTTCCCGATCTTTGCCGGTTGCAACTGTCCGCACAATGACACCGCATCCTTCCGGCCGCAGCCGCCTTGCCAGGTTGCGCAGGCGACGGCGCTCCTTCTGCGAAGCGATTCTCCGCGATACGGCGGCGATTTTGTGTATCGGCACCAGCACAACGAAGCGGCCAGCCAGTGTAATGCGCGTGGTGACTCTGGTGCCTTTGCTGGAAAACGGCTCTTTGAGGACTTGCACCAGGATGCGCCGGCCTGCTTTCAGCAGCCTTGGTGAGCCATACGCACGCCGGCCGGTTGCTGGTTCCGGGTCGGCTAACGTGGGGGGATTAGCCTGCAGGTCGGGTGCACTGTCTTGTGCGTAGGAAAGCTGTTCCTTCAGGTACTCATCCAGGTCGGTGTAGTGAAGAAATGCGTCCTTTTCTTGTCCGATGTCAACAAAGGCAGCCCGGATACCGGGCACAACACGGGAGATGCGACCGAGGTAGATGTCACCCACGGTCCGCCTGTTGTTGAGTTGCTCCACGTGGAGCTCCGCCAGCTCACCATCCTCCACAATGGCTGTCTGTGTCTGGCCTTTCTCCACGCTGATAATGATTTCTTGGGCCATGTCAACGTGTTCAGCGCGCACAGGAGGCAGAATGTCGATTCACAAAAGGATGCCTCCGGGTGGGCTTGCCATGCCGTGCCGGTCCTGTGCCTGCGGGCACCCAGGACCTTCACGACGCTCCACTCATTCCAGAACGCGCAAAGACTTGGTCTATCGATAGTAAGACCACTTTGCGTCAGTAGCATAGGGTATATCGCGCGCGATTCGGGTATATCAGTTACGCAGCTGTACAGAAACCTTCCTGCCGACGATTTGATCCGTGGCTGAACGAGCTGGTGCTTTCCCGCGACAAAGGCAGAGACTCATCATTCTTTGATATGCCCCTGACCGCTGTTCCAGCGCGAACCAACGGTATGCCAAACCCTGGACTCGAAGGGGTCCTTGCCCTTGAGTCGTCGATCTGCTTCATCGACGGCAAGCAGGGGGAGCTTGTCTACCGGGGCTACGACATTGACTCGCTGGCGCGCCACGTCTCATTTGAGGAGACAGCCTATCTGCTGTGGAACGGCATCCTGCCTTCCCGCGGTCAGCTGGAAGACCTTCAGGCACGCCTCTGTGCCGAGCGTACGCTACCCTCAATGGTGCTGGATGTGCTGCGGCTGACACCCCGGGATGCCTCGCCCATGGCTGTGCTGAGAACGTGTGTTTCAGCTATGGCACACTTTGACGGGGAAGCAGATGACATGAGTCCGGAGTCCAACTATCGCAAGGCGCTTCGTCTTACCGCCCGGATACCTGTTATCATTGCCGCATTTGCACGGCTCCGAAGTGGCCGGGACCCGGTTGCACCACTTACGGCCGGATCGACAGCTCACAACTTCCTGCACATGCTCAGTGGAGAGTCACCCGGGCCACAGGCCGAAAAGACTCTGGACTCCTCGCTCGTCCTGCACGCTGAGCATAGCCTTAATGCGTCCACATTCTCGGGACGGGTCATCGGCTCTACACTTGCGGACATTTATGCGGCAGTGACCGGAGCCATCGGCGCGCTTTCCGGACCACTCCATGGCGGGGCCAACGTGCGCGTGATGCAGATGCTGCTTGCCCTGGACCTGTCCGGTGAGCACCCGGGAGACTATGTGAGGGCACGACTCACCCGCAAGGAGCGCATCATGGGGTTTGGCCACCGGGTGTACAAGGTGGTTGACCCGCGCGCTACAATCCTGCGTGAGATGATGGTGAACCTGGCCCGGGAACGTAACGCTGAGAAATGGGTCACCCTGTGCTCGGAGATCCGGAGGGTCATGGAAACAGAAAAAGGCCTCAGCCCCAACGTCGACTTCTACACCGCGCCGATCTACTATATGCTGGGGATTGACGTGGACCTCTATACGCCTCTTTTTGTCATGAGCCGAATCTCCGGGTGGACAGCGCATCTCTTGGAGCAGTGGCAAGCGAACCGTCTGATCCGCCCCCGGGCTCGCTACACCGGGCCAAGACACCAGAGACTGGCCCCCCGTTAAACGCCTGCAGCGTCGCACGTGCTCGCTGCCCTCATCCGCAAAAACACAGCTAACCGGTAAGGCTCGGAGCCAGCTGCGGGTACCGCATCATGGTGCGAACGCACGTGTTCCAGCGCAGGATGGCATCGTCATTGTCCGACGGACTCAGCTCCATCGCGCGCTCGTAAGACTCCATCGCCTGAACCAACCCCTTATAGACTTCACGCTCCACGCCCTCGCCCCCCCTGCGGAAGATAGCCAGCGCCCGGCGTTCGTAGATTAGCCCTTCCAGATAGACGCGCCGGTACGGGTCCGAAAGGCGCGTTCGTACGACCAGCGCCTCGGAAAACCGTTCCTGCAGCTGGCTGTCGAACTGGTCAGTGATCGCAAGGAGCAGTATGTTCAGCGCCTGCTGATTTGCCTCATCGACCCCGAGCACATCGCGACAGATGCTCTCGGCGTGCATCGGCTCATTAAGGAGCCGGTACTGATGAGCCTTTGTGAGCGACTTCGGGATACTGCCTTCGCTCACAAACCTGAGCTCGAACTCCATGATACTTCAAGCGCTTGGCGTTACAGAAAACTCGTCGGCACCCTTACATGTGTCTGCAGGCCCCAAGATACAAACCTGCGCACAGCAGGCACAGTGCTTCCTGACCTCCAGCTCGAGCGGTTGAGGTTGAACCTGCCCCGCGCCTGAACCGTTTCAGCTGCACCTGCTTTTGCCGGCCGTCGTATTTTACCTTGGCCACTGCGTCTCCCTGCCTGTGTCCAGCCGCACAAAACACTTTTTTCAGGCACTCGCTTCGCCCGTTGGCCGGAAGGTGTTAACCGGCCTTACAGGGCTTGGCCTGGTACTCTTTGTGATTGTGCATATGCTGGGCAACCTGACCTATCTACAGGGCGGAGACGCTTACAACCTGTATGCCCACAAGCTGGCCAGCTATGGCGTGCTCCTGTACATTCTGGAGGTCGGGCTGGCGGCCTTCTTTGCGCTGCATGCCTGCATCGGCATCAGCATCTATCTCCGCAAGCGGCGGGCACGCGGGGGGCATTATGCCAGATACAAGACAGCCGGCAAACCGAGCCTGCAGACCTTTGCATCAAGGACGATGATCGTTTCGGGCATCGTCCTTCTCGTGTTTCTCGTGCTGCACCTGATACACTTCAAGTTCGGTCCCGGCATGGCCGAGGGCTATGTCGCAACCATCGAAGGAGAGCAGATACGAGACCTGCGCAGGCTGATGACGGAGCAATTCCGGTCTCCGTTGTATGCGTTCGGGTACCCGGCCGTTATCATCCTGCTGGGGTTTCACCTGCGACACGGCTTTTGGAGCGCACTGCAGTCCCTGAGCCTCACCTCCCCGCGGCTCAGCAGCATACTCTACCCGGCAGGGGCGCTGCTGGGCATTGTCGTCGGTGCTGGTTTCATCATCGTGCCGCTCTGGATATACTTCAGCCAGTTCAGCTGATGGCAACCCCTGCCCAAAGCACACTGCATGCAAAGGTGCCCGCAGGGCGCCTGCAGGACAAATGGGATGCCTACAGAGATACCGTAGGTCTTGTCAGCCCGGCCAACAAGCGCAAGCACTCGATCCTGGTCATAGGAACCGGCCTGGCTGGTGGCTCGGCGGCGGCCACACTGGCGGGGCTGGGATACCAGGTCACCTGCTTTTGCATACAAGACTCCGCACGCCGTGCGCACTCCATCGCAGCGCAGGGAGGCATCAATGCTGCCAAGAACTACCCCAATGACGGGGACACGATCTGGCGTTTGTTCTATGACACCATAAAGGGCGGGGACTACCGTTCGCGCGAAGCCAACGTGTATCGCTTGGCACAGGTGTCCGGCAACATCATCGATCAGGCCGTGGCACAAGGCGTACCCTTTGCCCGCGAATACGGCGGGCTTCTGGCCAACCGGTCTTTCGGTGGCGCGCAGGTATCCCGCACATTCTACGCGCGTGGCCAAACCGGGCAACAGCTGCTGCTTGGAGCCTACCAGGCCCTGAGCCATCAGATCGCTACCGGAAATGTCTCCATGCTACCGCGCCGTGAAATGCTGGACCTGGTCGTTGTTAACGGCCATGCACGTGGCGTCATCACACGAAACCTGGTTACCGGCGCACTCGAACGCCACCTGGGCGACGCTGTACTGCTCTGCACTGGCGGGTACGGCAATGCCTACTATCTCTCTACCAACGCCCAGAACTCCAATGTTACGGCGGCTTGGCGCTGCTATAAGCGCGGCGCGTACTTCGCCAATCCGTGCTTTACCCAGATACATCCGACCTGCATCCCCGTCTCGGGCGGTTACCAGTCCAAGCTCACGCTTATGAGTGAGAGCCTGCGTAACGACGGTCGTGTCTGGGTGCCCCGGGACCCGGAGGACCGGAGGGCACCCGCCCAGATACCCGAACCGGACCGCGACTACTACCTGGAGCGGCGGTACCCAAGCTTTGGCAACCTCGTGCCTCGCGATGTGGCGTCACGGGCTGCCAAGAAGGAGTGCGACGCGGGCCGCGGTGTAGGCACTACCCGCCTGGCTGTGTACCTGGACTTTGCCGATGCTGTGGGTCGCCTGGGAGAACAGACAGTCCGCGAGCGCTACGGGAACCTCTTTGAGATGTACCAGCGCATCACCGGCGAAAACCCCTACAAGGAGCCTATGCGCATCTACCCGGCGGTGCACTATACAATGGGTGGTCTTTGGGTGGACTACGAGCTGCAAAGCTCCCTCAGGGGTCTGTTTGTGCTGGGCGAGGCGAATTTTTCGGATCACGGAGCCAACCGCCTTGGCGCCAGCGCCCTGATGCAGGGGTTGGCCGACGGATACTTCGTCATCCCCTACACGCTTGGCGCATACCTCAGCGGGGCGCGTCTGGATAGCAGCATCACCACAGACCATGACGCGTTTGTCAGCGCGGAGCGTGAAGCCAGGGAACGCCTGCACACCCTGCTGTCTGCCCAGGGTGACAAGACGGTCACGCAATACCACCGGGAACTTGGACAGCTGCTCTGGAACCATGTGGGCATGTCACGCAACAGGGAGGGTCTGGAGGCGGCCGCAGCACAGATCCGCGCACTCCGCCAGGAGTTCTGGGAGCGTGTGAGGGTCCCCGGAGACAACGACACCTACAACAAGAACCTGGAATTCGCGGGACGTGTCGCGGATTTTATGGAGCTCGGCGAGCTTATGGCGCGGGACGCGCTGGAGCGCGAAGAGTCGTGTGGCGGGCACTTCCGGGAGGAACACCAGACCGCCGAAGGAGAGGCTTTGCGCAACGACCAGGACTATGCGCACGTCACTGCCTGGCAGTATGCAGGCAGCGAGACCGCCCCGGTGCAGCACCAGGAGCCCCTCGTGTTTGAAACCGTCCAGCCTACCAGCCGGAGCTACAAGTAACCAGCAGCACCAGCATGGCCGAGCAAATGACCATCCATCTGCGCATATGGCGCCAGGCCGGTCCGGATGCACCCGGCCGCCTTGTTGACTATACCGTTGCCGGTGCAAACGAGCACATGTCGTTCCTGGAACTTTTGGATGTGCTTAATGAGCAGCTTGTTCATCGCGGAGAGGAGCCAGTTGCTTTCGACAGCGACTGCCGGGAGGGGATCTGCGGTTCCTGCGGAGTCCTTGTGGGCGGCATTGCGCACGGCCCCCAGAGGCGCACCGCGGTCTGCCAGCTTCACATGCGATCCTTCAAAGACGGAGACCGGATTGTGGTGGAACCCTTCAGGGCCAGGGCCTTTCCCCTCGTCAAAGACCTGGTGGTGGACCGCAGCGCCTTTGATCGGATTATTTCCGCGGGAGGCTTTATCTCCACCACGACCGGAGGAGCTCCCGACGCTAACGCGCTGCCTGTCAGCAAGGATGCGGCGGACGAAGCCATGGACTATGCTACCTGCATTGGCTGCGGTGCCTGTGTAGCCGCCTGCCCCAACGCTTCAGCGTCGCTTTTTACTGCGGCAAAGATTTCGCATCTCGCCTTGCTGCCCCAGGGCAGCGTGGAAGCATCCCGACGCGTGGTCGCCATGGTCCGCCAGATGTCCGAGGAAGGCTTCGGGGACTGCTCCAACCACACAGAGTGCGAAGCCGTATGCCCGAAAGGCATCTCCATCGCATGTATCGCAAGAATGCGCCGGGAATACGTCAAAGCGGTCCTGTGCTAAGCCCCTTGCGAGGCTGCCGCCCGCTCCACGAGGTACTGTCCATCTGGCTGTAACCGGGCCCGAAAGCATCGCTTCTTCTCTCGCCATACTGATCCTGGCGGCTGCGATCTATGTGATCCTGAAGTCCTCGGACCTTCTCATTGACACCGCCAGCAGCCTAGGCCGCAAGCTTGAGCTCAAGGACTACTTTATTGGCAGCTTCATCGTGGGTATCGGCACGTCGCTGCCGGAGCTGTTCACATCCATTGCGGCGGTCTTCGGCGATATGCCACAGCTGGTAGTACCGACAATCTACGGGACTATTGTCGCCAATATTGCGGCCGGTTTCGGCCTTGGCGTCGTAGCTCTCTTCCTGCTTGTGTCCGGAAACGGGCGCACGCGGCTGCTTGCGTGGCGCGCACCAATGGCCAGAGGCTTGCTCAGGTTTGGCACAAAGGACTCACCCAAGCGCTTCCTGGGCATACCCATCGCGTTCGCTGCCGGCTCCGTCGTACTGACCGGACTCTTCTACCTGCGCGGCTACTTTGGCAGGTGGGAGGCGGTGTTCTTTCTGATTCTCTATGCGGTCTTCCTGGCTTTTGAGCTACAGAGAAAGCGTTCCGATCCTGAGTCGCTGGAGTATTCAGACACCCTTGTGTCTCCTGCTGCGGACGCAGCTGACGCAAAGGCCGGAAGCTGGATCCGGACGCTTCGGGATGCCACCCGTGTACTCGGTCTGACGGCCCTCTCATTCGGACTTTTTCTCTATGCAGCGCTTGGTTCCGGCCATGAGCTGCTGCAGGTGTTCCGGAATAATGCAGCCGCCGGGATGATAATCTTTCTGTCAGGGCTCGGGCTTATTGTGCTCCTGCAGACCGCGTTGTTTATCCGGTGGAAACTCCGGATGTCCGCTGCGGATTTTCCGTCGTTTGTGGCAGCTTCGCTGCAGAAGGCTTCCCGATCCACCCTTGTCTTGTCTCTGGCCGTCTCAATCCTTGTTGTCTACTACTCCGGCATCGTAATCGTTGAGGCCGTAGCGTGGACCTCCCAGCTGCTGGGCATCGGTGACACAGTCCTTGCCGCGTCGGCGCTGGCGGTAGGAACATCGCTGCCGGATATTGTTGTGGCCATCAAGGTGGCGCGTGCTGGACGTCATATGCTTCTCTTCGGCCACATCCTGCAGTCGAACACCTTTGACGTGTACCTGGTAATGGGTGTCTGCGGCGTCATCAGCCCGCTGGTCACGGGGCACAACTTCGAGGCAGGGCTGACCATATTGGCTTCGGTCGTGTTCACTGCAGCGCTCATACCTCTGGTATGGACCCGGCGTGTCAGCCTGCTTCCAGCAGGCCTGCTGCTTGGCGCTTATGTTGCTTTTATGGTATTGCTGCTTGTCTAGGAGTCCGTCCCGTAGAATGTCTTTTGTTGAAAAAATTACGTGATCCATATTTGGACACGTATTTCAACCACCTTGCAGGTCATCATGGCTACTACACTTCGCCCATACGCTCCTGTTTCCGCCCAGTCCCAAGGAATGGCTGCCAGAAGATCACCTGGCCTATTTTATCAGTGAC
>JAAXGV010000017.1 GCA_012271185.1 Rhodothermales bacterium | reverse complement strand
AAATTCTTCGGGTTTGGCGTATCTCTACACGGATACCTGCCTTTGAAATACGGTGTGACATCCAGACCTTCTGTGCACGGCTATCGCCAAGAGCAGGCTGGAATCGCTCTCATCTTGATAGTCAGAATACACTGAGACCGGCGGAGAAGAACGTTCGCCATTCTTTCCGGGCGTATCATAACAGCCCGTGGAAGAAATGGAGTTTCACAGCGCACCAAGGGGGTAACTTCAGGTTCAAATTACAACACAGTTGGGGCTGAACTGTACAAGCGTGTGCTGCAACGCTACGGGAGTTGCCCGGCCCTGAGCCTGCTCAACGAGCTGCCGGGTTACCTGCGCAAGGTGCGGAGCACCCCAAAAGCAGATGAAGACTTTTGATGTCGCTGTTCAAGGCGGCAGAAAGCGCTCCTATCAGCCAGGACAGACACACAGCAGGCCCCGCCAAAAAACCTGGAAGAGCACCTGCTTCGCAGGTCTTCCTGCTGCGGCAGCGGCCCGCCCCTAAGAAGCGTCCAGCTGTCCCTCCACCTGCGGAGTCTGACGGCGGCGGCGGCCTCGACGCGTGCGGCGACGGCGGACCTTCTTGGGCGTCTCAACAACGCTTTCGTTGTAATCCACAAGCTCGATCATAGCCATCTCTGCACCATCACCCGAACGCTGTCCGATCCTGACAATCCGCGTGTAGCCGCCATTCCTGCTGCCAACAGCCTGAGCCACTTCATCAAAAAGCTCTTTCACCGCTTCCTTGCTCCGGAGATGTCTGAAGACCTCGCGCCGGTTGTGCATCGTATCAGTCAGGGACCGCGTGATGAGCGGCTCCACAAAGCTTCGCATCGCCTTCGCCTTGGTGACTGTTGTCCGAATACGCTTGTGCCTGATCAGCGCATTGGACAGCGCTGCCAGTGTGGCCTTCCTGTGAGCACGGGTGCGGCCAAGCTTGTAACCCTTCCTGCCGTGTCGCATAGTGATTACTCTGCTGCGTCGCTCTGCTCCATCTCGATCTCCATGCCAAAGGCGAGTCCACGCTCTTCCAGAACCTGTTCCAGCTCACGCAGCGACTTGCGGCCAAAGTTCCGGAACTTCAACATGGCCGAATGATCCCGCTTGACCAGATCTCCAATGGTTTTGATGTTGGCTGCCTTAAGGCAGTTCTGAGCACGAACAGAAAGATCCAGCTGCTCCACAGGCTGAAGCAGCATGTCGCGTGTCCGTATAGATCCCGGCATGAACTTCTTGCTTTCCACCTCCTTTACCGGTTCAACCTCCATGTCAATAAAGAGCGTTATGTGGTCCCGGAGTATGTCAGCCGCCTGGGTCATGGCGTTCTCGGGCGAGACGCTGCCATCAGTTTCCACCTCTACCTCCAAGCGCTCGTAATCCACACGCTGCTTCACACGCGTGGGCTTCACCGTATAGCTGACACGCCTGATCGGCGTGTACACCGCATCAATAGCGATGACGCCAATAGGGTCGTCAGGCTTCTTGTTTTCCTCAGCCGGAACATAGCCTCTCCCCCGCTCTACGCGCAGCTCAATACCGAACGCAGTATCCCGGCCCAGCGTGGCGATATAATGGTCAGGGTTCAAGACGGTGTACTCACTCGTCGAATCAGACAGATCCCCGGCTTTCCAGACACCCGGCCCCTTCACACGATGATAAATAGCACCTCCCGCATACTCGCCTGCTCTGAAGCGCACGCCTTTGAGGTTCAAAATGATATCCGACGCATCCTCCGTGACGCCAGGAATCGTTGAGAACTCATGCTGTATGCCATCAATGCGTATGGCAGTGATCACCACGCCCTCCAGGGAAGACAGGAGCACTCTGCGCAACGCATTGCCAATAGTCGCCCCAAAACCGCGCTCCAGTGGCTGCAGCACGAAACGGGCAAAAAAACCAGAGTCGCGCTCAATCGCGACGATATCGGGCATCTGTATGCCGTGGTTGCTCATAAATCTTTTTATAGTGTTTGGCTACTTGGAATACAGCTCCACGATGAGCTGCTCCTTGATGTTTTCCGGGATGTCCGCCCGGCCAGGATAGTCAACAAACTTGCCCCGCAGCGCCTTGCGGTCCATCTCCAGCCAGGCATAGTTTCGCCTGCTGCGCCGCACGTTCTCGTGGAACAGCAGCAAGCGCCTGCTCTTGGGGCGCACAGCCACGATGTCACCAGGCCGCAGCTGATACGACGGTATGCTGACAACCTGGTCATTGACCAGGATGTGGCCGTGGTTGACAACCTGGCGCGCCTGCCGGCGCGTGACCCCGAGACCAAGCCGGAACACTGCATTGTCCAGACGAGCCTCCAGGAAGCGCAGCAGGTTTTCACCGGTGACGCCTTTTTTGCGGGCCGCCTTTTCAAACAGGTTCCTGAACTGACGCTCCAGTATGCCGTAGATGTGCTTCGCCTTCTGCTTCTCCTTGAGCTGAACCGCATACTCGCTCTCGCGGCGGCGGCGGCTCTTGCCGTGCTGCCCTGGCGGATGCGGCTTCCGTTCCAGCACTTTGCTGGGACCAAACAGCGGCTCCTTGAACCGCCGTACTATCTTCTGCTTCGGACCTCGGTAACGGGCCATAGGTGCAATAGTCTTAAACGCGCCGGCGTTTGGGCGGGCGGCAGCCATTGTGTGGCAGTGGCGTCACATCGCGAATCGTCGCAAGGCTCAGACCTGACATGGACAGCGCGCGAATGGCAGACTCACGCCCTGAGCCCGGCCCCTTGACATATACATCCACACGCCGCAGACCCAGCTCATATGCTTCCGTCGCTGCCGTTGTCGATGCTACCTGCGCCGCGTAGGGCGTGCTCTTGCGGCTCCCCCTGAACCCCTCCTTGCCAGAGCTGGACCACGAGATGCAGTTCCCATACTGATCGGTCACGGTGATAATGACATTGTTGAATGTCGCACGGATGAAGACCTTGCCATGCGGCTCGACCACCACCTTTTTCTTGCGCCCGCGGACCCGTCGTCCACCCTTGCGTATCTGCTTTTTTGCCATCCGATACAGTGATTATTTGCGTGGCGCCCTCTTCTTGCCTGCCACCGTCTTCCTGCGCCCCTTGCGTGTGCGCGCGTTGGTCTGCGTGCGTTGGCCACGAACCGGCAGATTGCGCCGGTGGCGCAGCCCCCGATAACAGCCAATATCCATGAGACGGTTGATGTTCAGCTGCACCTCCGTGCGCAGCTGCCCCTCCACGAGGTAGTGATCCTCAATCAGGCGCCTGACCTTGCGGGTTTGGTCATCAGTCCAGTCTTCCGGACGCAGGTCCGGGCGCAGGTCCATACGTGAAAGTATCTCCCGCGCACGGGAGCGCCCAATACCGTAGATGGATGTCAGCGCAATCTCCCCGCGCTTCCGTGGAGGAATATCGACTCCGGCTATTCGCGGCATACCGTCTTATCCCTGGCGCTGCTTGTGCCGGGGATTCTTCTTGTTGATGATGTAGAGGCGGCCCTTGCGGCGGACGATCTTGTCACCCGCACCCCGCTTCTTGATGCTTGCTCGTACCTTCATGCTGATATCCGTGGATTAACCGCAGCATATTTGCACGCTCCAACACCACAAAAGGTTTCATAAACCTTATTTGTAGCGATAGACGATGCGGCCTTTGGTCAGGTCAAAGGGTGACAGTTCCACCTTGACCCTGTCACCCGGCAGGATCTTGATGTAATACATGCGCATCTTGCCCGAAAGGAGTCCCAGAATCTGATGCCCGTTTTCGAGTCGGACGCGAAACTGGGCATTCGGCAAAGCCTCAATGACTTCACCATCCTGCTCAAGTGGTTTCTGTTTAGCCATGCGTGACGATGTAAGGGGGTTCTATGACGTCCTCAATGTAGCTGAAGGTCGTCAGGATCTCAGGGTCGCCATCGCTGATCGCGACCATGTGCTCATAATGGGCTGAAGTTGTGCCGTCAGCCGTTCGTACCGTCCAGCCGTCGGCAGACGTGGTAACGGCATGCGTACCCAGGTTGATCATAGGTTCAATGCAGATAGTGGCCCCGGTGCGCAGCAGCGTGCCACGGCCCGGCCTGCCATAATTGGGGATCTGGGGCTTTTCGTGCAGCTCTCGCCCAATGCCATGCCCCGCCAGGTCACGCACCACACCATACCTCGCGCAGCGCGTTGCTACCGCATGAGATATATCGCCGACCCGGTTGCCGCTGACAGCAGCGCCGACACCCCGGTACAGGGCCTCATATGCTGCCTGACAAAGCGCCTGCTCCGCCACGGTGATCTGACCCAGCGCAAACGTGTACGCACTGTCACCAAAGTATCCATCAAGGCGTACGCCGCAGTCAATGGATACCACGTCACCCTCCCGAAGCTTGTAGGCTCCCGGGATGCCATGCACAACAACATCATTGACGGACACACACAGCGTACCCGGGAAAGGCTTGAGGCCCGGCATAGTGTATCCCTTGAAGGCCGGCTCCGCATCATTCTGGCGCACAAACCGCTCCGCCTCCCGATCCAGCTCCAGCGTTGTCACGCCAGGCTCCAGGTACCTGGCCACCTCGCCCAGAGTACGCCCGACAAGCTCCCCGCTAGCGCGCAGGCGATCAAGTTCACGCTGGCTTTTCAATCGCACCATCATCTGCGCCGTCCGCGGATACGGCCACTTTTCATGAAGCCGCTGTAGTGGCGCATCAGGAGATGACTCTCGACCTGCTTGAGCGTGTCAAGGGTAACACCCACCATGATGAGCAGGCTGGTGCCCCCGAAAAATTGCGCAAACTGCTGCGTTTCGGTGATGCCCAGCTGCACCGCAAAGGCCGGCAGTATGGCGGCAAACCCGATAAAGAGCGAGCCTGGAAGCGTAACCCGTGTCAGAATATCGTCGATGAACTCGCTGGTCTGCCTGCCCGGCCTGATACCCGGGATAAAGCCACCCTGGCGCTTCATGGTGTCTGCCATCTCCTTCGGATTGACGGCAATAGCCGTGTAGAAATAGGTGAAAAAGACACACACAAAGAAGAATATGATCGAGTAGCCCCAGCTTGTAAAGTCCAGAAACAGTGCACCAAACTGCTGCATGGCTGCGCTGTTCGGAAAGAACTGGACAATAGTGCCCGGCACGAACATGATCGACTGCGCAAAGATGATCGGCATCACCCCTGCGGCGTTGACGCGGATGGGGAGGTACTGCGTAGTACCACCATAAACCTTGCGACCGACAACGCGCTTGGCATACTGAACCGGGATACGGCGTGTAGCCTGGGTCATGAGCACCACAAACGCGGTCACCAGGACCAGAACACCAATCTCAAACAGGAACAGAAACAGGTTCGGAATCTGACGATATTCGTTGACAACCGCCTGCGGCAAAAACGCAATGATACCAATAGTAATGATCAGACTGATCCCGTTGCCGATCCCGCTTTCAGTGATGCGCTCACCCAGCCACATCACGAACATCGTGCCCGCTGTCAGCACGATCACCGTTGTGACCATAAACATCGTCGGATTAATCACAACAGCCGACCGTACCGTGTTGAGAAGGTACAAGGTATACCCTATCGACTGCAGCGCAGTGATACCCGCGGTTCCGTATCGGGTGAGCTGTGTGATCTTGCGACGCCCTTCCTCTCCCTCACGCTGAAGCTTCTGAAAGTATGGTACGGCCGCACCCAGGAGCTGGATGATGATACTTGCCGTGATGTACGGCATGATACCCAGCGCAAACACGCCTGCCTGAAGAAAGGCGCCGCCCACAAAGAGGTTGAAGAACCCGAACAGGTTGTTCAGGTCTCCCTGAGCAAATGCATCCGTCAGCGCTACTGCGTCTATACCCGGCAGTGTCACATACGCGCCAACCCTGTAAATGACCAGCAGTCCGAGCGTGTACGCAATACGCTTGCGCAACTCGTCAATTTTCCAGATGTCGCGCAAGCTCCCTGCTAGACCAGCCATATCCTCTACCTCGTCAGTACCGTAACACTGCCACCGGCGGTCTCGATCTTCTGTACCGCAGACTTGCTGAAGGCATGCGCCTGCACGTGTACCGCCACATCTAGCGAGCCATCCCCCAGAATCTTTACACGGTCGCGGGACCTCACCTGGCCGGCAGCGGCCAGCGTCCCGGGCGTAACCGGGTGTGCAGGGTCCAGCCGTTCAGTCTTCACCAGCCTGTCCAGACGCTCCACGCTGATGACGCGGTAAGGTACCCGGAAGGGGTTCCTGAACCCGAACTTCGGTACGCGCCGCTGCAGCGGCATCTGCCCTCCTTCAAACCATGCCGGCATCCGGCGATTCCCCGTACGGCTCTTCTGACCCTTGTTGCCGCGCGTGGAGCTGTGCCCTCCCTTGCCGGAGGCCACGCCCCGCCCCAGACGCTTGCGCTTGTGCGTAGAGCCAGGAGCAGGGCTAAGATTGCTCAGATTCATAGTCGTATCAGTCGTTCTCGCACACCTGCACCAAGTGATGCACCGCCCTTATCATGCCACGGATCACGGGTGTGTCCTTGTGGCGGACGGTGTGACGGATACGCCGCAGCCCCAGTGCGCGCATGGTGCGGCGCTGCCGCTCTGTCGCGTTAATCAGGCTCCGCACTTGTGTGATGGCAAGAGTCATAAGTCTACCCTTCAAATACACGCTGCAGCGGGATGCCGCGGCGGCGTGCAACGCCCGCGGGGTCCTCCAGGCTTCGCAGTGCGTCCAGCGTGGCGCCAACCTGATTGTGGGGGTTACTGGTCCCCAGCGACTTCGACAGCACGTTCGAGATGCCGGCGCATTCCAGTACCGCGCGTACACCGCCACCAGCTATCACGCCCGTACCTGGGGAAGCCGGCTGCAGCAGCACGCGCCCGGCGTCCTGCTTGCCGATCACGCGGTGGGGTATGGTGCCGTTCTTGGTGACCGGCACACGGATCAGACGCTTCTTGGCGCTCTCAGTCGCCTTGCCAATGGCATCCGCCACCTCATTGGCCTTTCCGAGACCAGCCCCAACACTGCCCTGACCATTGCCTACCACGACTATGGCGCTAAACGAGAACCGACGACCACCCTTGACCACCTTGGCAACACGATTCACGGTCACCAGCCGGTCAATCCAGTCAATACCCTCCTCGGCTTCCGTGCGTCTGCGCACGTTTCTTGACTTTCTCGCCATACCTGCTTCCTAAAAAGTGAGGCCTCCTTTGCGTGCGCCCTCAGCTACTGACTTTACGCGCCCGTGATAACGATAACCATTGCGGTCAAATACCACCGATGAGATACCCGCCTCCCTGGCGCGCCCGGCAAGGCGAAGCCCCACCTGTTCGCTGACCAGAGCCGGTACACCGGGCTCCTGAACCTTCTCCAGGCTTGACGCCGAAGCCAGCGTCCACCCCTTGACATCATCAATGAGCTGGGCATAGATGTACCGGTTGGACCGGAACACCGTAAGCCGCGGACGCGCTGCGGTGCCGAACACCTTCTTGCGAACACTGCGCTTGACACGCTGACGGCGCCGCGTCTTGGCGGCACCTGCCTTCCTGATAGCCATGGGTTATTTCGCTGCCGTCTTGCCTGCTTTGCGACGCACCTCTTCGCCAACGTAGCGGATGCCTTTGCCTTTGTACGGCTCCGGTGGACGAATAGAACGAATCTTTGCTGCGACCTGCCCGACCAACTGCTTGTCAACCCCTTCCACGGTGATTCTGGGGGCCTGCCCACGGCGGCCCGGATCAGCGGTCACGGTCACCTCCGGGGGTGCAACGAAGAACACGGGATGCGAGAAGCCCACCGCGACCTCCAGCACGCCCCGCTTTACCTCAGCACGCGTGCCAACGCCGATGATCTCAAGCTCCTTCTTGTACCCTTCGGTAACCCCCGTCACCATGTTCTGTATCAGCGCCCGGTACAGTCCATGCCGCGCGCGGTGACGCTTCTGGTCACTGGGTCGTGTCACAGCAACCTGACCGCTGCCTATCCGGACGGTGATGTCGGGATCCACCCGGACACTGAGTGCCCCCCTGGGTCCCCTCACATGCACCTCATTGCCCGGCGACAGCGCTATCTGTACGCCTTCGCGAATAGCTATGGGGAGCCTTCCTATCCTGGACATACGCTCGTAATACCTAGAAGATGTGCGCAAGCACCTCTCCGCCAATGTTGATTTTCCGCGCCTCCTTGTCGCTCATGACACCCCGCGAGGTTGAAAGGATCGCCATGCCGAGACCGTTCCGGACACGCGGCAGATCCGAGGCGCCCACAAAGTGGCGCAGCCCCGGCTTGGAGACCCGCTTCATGTCAACTATCGCGCCCTGGCCCTGACGGTCATACTTCAGGTACACACGCAAAAGGCCCTGCCGATCATCGTCAATGTTGACGAAGTTGCGAATGTACCCCTTCTCCTGAAGTATCTGGGTCATCGCACGCTTAAGCTTGGATGCGGGAATGTCCGTGAACCGGTGCCCTGCACGCTGCGCGTTGCGGATCCGGGAGAGATAATCCGAAACGGGATCAGTGATGCCACTCATTACCAGCTCGCCTTTCTGATTCCGGGTATCTTGCCTGCCCGCGCCATGTCGCGAAACACGATGCGCGAGATTCCATACGCACCGATGTACCCGCGCGCGCGTCCGGTAAGCTGACACCGGTTGCGCAGACGGGCGGGAGAAGCATTGCGCGGCAGCGCCTGCAGCGCCTCATAGTCTCCTGCCGACTTGAGCTTCGCTCGCCGCTCGGCATACTTGGCCACCAGCGCTTCGCGCTTCTTCTGTCGCGCTACCCAACTCTTTTTTGCCATAATCGCTACCTCCTTTTGTTAGGACCTGCCTTGCTCTCTGCGCACGAACGGC
The DNA here is from genome assembly GCA_012271185.1 of Rhodothermales bacterium. Lineage (GTDB taxonomy): Bacteria > Bacteroidota > Rhodothermia > Rhodothermales > Bin80 > JAAXGV01. The sequence goes on along the minus strand of JAAXGV010000017.1, from coordinate 6,394 downwards.
ATGCCCAGCGCCTTGAGCAACGCATGCGCCTCCTCATCGGTGCCGGCCGTAGTCACACACGTGATGCCGAGCCCGTTGATTTTTTCGATCCTGTCCACGTTGATCTCCGGAAAAATGATCTGCTCCCTGATTCCCAGGGAGTAATTGCCGTGCCCGTCAAAGCTGCCATCCGGCACCCCGCGAAAGTCCCTTACACGCGGTAGCGCTAGCGTGATCAGCCGATCCAGGAACTCCCACATCCGGCTTCCGCGCAGCGTCACGCTCGCGCCGATCGCCATGCCCTGCCGAAGCTTGAAGTTGGACACGCTCTTGCGTGCTCTGCGCACCACCGGCTGCTGACCGGTGATGGCGCGCAGCTCCTGCACAGCGCTTTCCAGGAGTTTCTGGTTTTGTGTGGCTTCCCCCACACCCTTGTTCACAGTGATCTTTACAAGACGCGGCACCTGCAGGTTGTTCTTGTACCCGAAGCGAGTACGCAGCTCCGCCACTGTCTCGTCGTGATAACGCTTCTTCAGCCTGGGGGTATAGGCTGCTGCTGTCTTAGGCATCAAGCTCCTCACCTGTTGTCTTGGCGTACCGGACCCAGCGGCCCCCTCCTGTATCCAAATCCCGTATCCACTTGCGTCCCACGCGCGTAGGGTCGCCGTTGCCATCGACCGGCTGGACGTTGGAAATGTGTATGGGCCGCTCTTGTTCGATACGCCCGCCCTGGGGATGCGTCTGATTCGGCTTGGTATGGCGCAAGCGCAGGTTCACGCCCTCCACGATGATCTGATCCTTTTTGGAGAAGATCTTCAGAACCCTTCCGGTGTATCCCCGTTCACGGTCATTGAGCCCGCCGGCAGCAGTGATAACCTTGTTCAGCATCACTGTATCGCCTTTCTTGATGTGACGCTTCCTGCTTCCTCTCTGTGCCATAACAGTTTACAGAACTTCTGGTGCCAGTGATACGATGCGCATGTATTGTTTTTCCCGCAGCTCGCGCGCAACCGGCCCGAAGATGCGGGTGCCTCGCGGCTCGCCCTGGGCATTGAGCAGCACCGCCGCGTTTTCATCAAAGCGTATGTAGGACCCGTCTCTTCTACGCTGTTCCTTCTTGGTTCGCACCACGACAGCGCGTGATATCTCGCCCTTCTTCACGTTTCCTCCTGGGATGGCCGACTTCACCGTGACCACGATCCGGTCACCGATACGCGCATAGCGGCGCCCGCTGCCTCCCAGAACGCGAATACATAGCACTTCCTTGGCACCGCTGTTGTCGGCGACCGCCAGCCTGGATTCCTGCTGTACCATGGCTTCCCGTGAATTACTTGGTCCGCTGGATAATCTCGACCAGGCGCCACCGTTTGTGCTTGCTCAGGGGACGCGTCTCCATGATGCGAACCGTATCCCCGCGATGGGCCGCTTCGTGCTCGTCGTGCGCCATCAGCTTGGACGTGCGCTTGATAAACTTGCCATACATCGGGTGCCGAACCTGGCGCTCAATCCCGACCATTATGGTCTTGTTCATCCTATCGCTGACAACCAGCCCTACGCGCTCCTTGCGTGAACGCCGTGTCCCTTCACTTTTCATGTGCTGTTTTTCTCTTTCAGGATCGTCTTGAGGCGTGCGGCAAAGCGCCGCTTCTCCCGCAAAATCATGGGGTTTTCAAGCCGTGCAATAGCGTGTCGGAAGGTAAGTTCGCGGAGCTGCTCCTCTTCTTCGCGTATGCGCTCAAGGATCTCCCGCTTGCTCAGCGCGCGCACTTCTTTGGCGTCCATCATTTCGCTACATAGTCTGGCCGCACGACGATCTTCGTCTTCAGTGGCAGCTTATGCTGCCCAAGACGCAAGGATGCCCGCGCAAGGTCCTCGCTCACATTCCCGCCTACCTCAAACAGTATGCGGCCAGGATGAATCTGGGCTGCCCAGTGATCAATGGACCCCTTGCCTTTGCCCATACGCACTTCCGCCGGCTTGTTCGTTATCGGCTTGTCTGGAAACACGCGGATGTGCACCTTGCCTACGCGCTTCATCTTGCGTGTGATGGCGATTCTGGCCGCCTCAATCTGACGGCTTGTAACCCTTCCCGGCTCAAGCGCCTTGATACCGAAGTCACCAAAGTCCACGCGTGTCCCGCGTGACGCGTTACCCCGTATTCTGCCTTTCTGCTGTTTGCGGTACTTGGTCCGCTTTGGCATTAACATGGCTTATCCCGTCTGTTAACGGCGTCTGCCGCGACCGCGGCGCTGCTTGGCATTCGCGCGGCGCCGCGCGCGTGCGCGGCTGCCATCGCTGCGACGGCCCCCAGGCTGCATCTGGCGCAGCTGCTGACGCTGAGCCTGCACATTCGGGCTCAGATCGGGCTTGCCGAGAATCTCACCCCGGTAGACCCAGACTTTGACACCCGTCGTGCCATAGATCGTATAGGCCGTCGCTTCCGAGTAGTCGATGTCCGCACGTATCGTGTGCAGCGGTACGCGACCCTCCAGGTACTGCTCTACACGACCCATCTCTGCGCCACCAAGCCGGCCGGACACCTTGATACGGACACCCATCGCTCCCATGCGCATGGCACCCGTGATGGCCTGCTTCATGGCACGGCGGTACGAGACGCGCCCTTCCAGCTGCTGCGCCACGCTCTGGGCCACCAGACTGGCATCCAGCTCAGGCCGCTTGATCTCGTTGATGTTGATCTGAATATCCTTGTTGGTCAGCTGCTTGATCTCTTCGCGCAGCTTTTCCACCTCAGCACCACCCCGGCCAATCACCACACCTGGCCGGCTTGTGTGCAGCGTCAGTATCACGCGGCGCGGCGTGCGCTCGATAACCACGCGGCTAAGGCCCGCCCGCTTCAGGCGCGCCTTCATATAGCGTCGTATCTCCTCATCCTCGACCAGCTTTGCAGCAGTCTCCCTTCTGGGAGCGTACCAGTTTGAATCCCAGCCCCGGATGATGCCGAGGCGAAAGCCTACCGGGTGTGTCTTTTGGCCCATATCGTACTAGTTGTCGTCAGCGGCCGTGCCAATGACGACCTTCAAGTGACTGAGTCTCTTCTTGTATGGCTTGGCCCGTCCACGTGCGCCCGCGCGAAAGCGCTTGAACCGTGGTCCCTCATCGACGCGGATATCCCGGATCATCAGGCTGCCGGCCTCTATGCGGTAGTCTGGGTTCTGGTCGGTCAGGTTGCGCACCGCATTGCGCAGTGTCAGCTCTACCGGTCGCGTGGCGGCCTGCGGCATGAAGGTCAAGGCCTCCATCGCTTCCGGCACGCTGAGCCCCCGGACCATGTTCACAACCCGCCGCATCTTGCGCGGTGAGCTGCGTATGTACTTGCGTGTTGCGCTTGCTTCCATAGCCTACCGGCCGCGCCGGTCCTTTCGTGAACCCGAACGCCCCCGGTATGTGCGCGTCGGCGAGAACTCTCCCAGCCGGTGCCCAACCATGTTCTCAGTCACATACACCGGGATAAACTGCCGCCCGTTATGCACGGCAAACGTGTGGCCAACAAAGTCCGGCGTAATCATTGAAGACCGACTCCACGTCTTGATAACCTTCTTCCGGTCAACGGCATTGAGCGCATCAACCTTGCGCTGCAGCTTGTAGTAGACGTACGGTCCCTTTTTCAGTGATCGCGCCATAGTTATCTGCGTTTTGTGCCACGCCGATGCACGATATACTTGTCAGAGGCCTTGTTTCGCTTGCGCGTCTTGAACCCCTTTGCAATCTGCCCGGACCTTGAGCGCGGATGGCCGCCGGACGCCTTGCCCTCGCCACCGCCCATAGGGTGGTCCACCGGGTTCATGGCTACACCGCGCGTCTTGGGACGCTTGCCCAGCCACCGCCTGCGGCCGGCTTTGCCTAGGTCAATGTTCATGTGATCCGGGCTGGATGTCGTGCCGATGGTGGCAACACACCGGCCCAGCACACGCCTCACCTCGCCCGATGGCAGCTTGAGTGTGACGTACTTGCCTTCCTTGGCTGTCAGCTGCGCATACGTGCCGGCCGCACGCGCCAGCTGTGCCCCTTTCCCTGGCTTCAGCTCAATGGCATGCACAAACGTGCCCATGGGTACACGGCTCAGCGGCAGGCAGTTGCCCACCTCGGGTGCCGCACTGAAGCCGCTCTGCACCGTGTCTCCTACGGACAGCTTGTCTGGCGCGACGATATAGCGTCGCTCGCCATCGGCATACACCACGAGGGCGATCCGTGCGGAACGGTTCGGATCATACTGGATACTCTCGACACGCGCCGGCATGTCGTGCTTGTTGCGCTTAAAGTCGATGACCCGGTAGCGTCGCTTGTGCCCCCCGCCCTGACACCGGACCATCATGCGGCCGGTGTTGTTGCGGCCGCCCTTGCGCTTGAGCGGCTTCAGCAGGCGTTTCTCCGGCTTGGATGCCGTGATCGTATCAAACGCCGAAACCGACCGCTGACGCTGGCCCGGAGTGACAGGGTTGAGCTTGCGAATACCCATTATATAGACGAGAAAAAGTCGATCTGCTCACTGCCAGGCTTGAGCGTTACGATAGCTTTCTTGATGCTTGCGGTGCGCCCTTCACGGACGCCGCGGCGCGTAAGCTGGCGCCGGCGCTTTCCCCGCACGATCATCGTGCGCACCTCATCCACCTCAACATCCGGAAAGCGCTCCTCGACCGCCTTGCGGATCTCAATCTTGTTTGCCCGCCTGTTGACGATGAACGCGTAATGCCCGCGCTCCATCTGTTTGACAAGCTTCTCTGTCACCAGCGGCCGACGCAGGATTTGCCGACTCATGAGCCTACTCCGTTTTCGCTGCACCGGGCAGCACCCCCAGTGACTGGTGCAGCACATCAATGGCGCTTTCTTCCACCAGCAGAACACCGGCCCGCAGAATATCCTCAGCGCACACGGTGCGCGCCTCCTTTACATCCACACGTGCGAGGTTGCCGGAAGACAGGTAGATCTCAGGGGCATGTGCGCCCGTAACCACAAGCACACGTTTGTCCGCCAGGTCAAAGTCCTTGACGATACGCACCAAGCGGCGCGTGCTGGGCTCTTCAAATCCCAGCGGCTCAACGACACGAAACGCTTCGTTCTGCACCTTGTAGCTGAACGCGCTGGCCCGCGCCAGACGGCGTGTCTTCCTGGAAAGGCGCACACTGTAACGATGCGGGCGTGGCCCAAAGGTGCGACCGCCACCCCGCCTCAGAGGCGAGGTGATAGCGCCGCTGCGTGCCATGCCAGTGCCCTTCTGTCGGAACAGCTTGCGTGTGGACCCTTTGACCTCTCCCCGCTCCTTCACCTTGTGCGTGCCCTGGTGCCTGCTTGCCTGGGTGCGACGCACATCCAGCCACAGCACATGGTCGTTAGGCTCTGTGCTGAACACAGCATCCAGGCGCACTGTGCGTCCGCTCTCCCCACCGTCAGTATGGTATACCGGTAGCTCCATAGCCGCCTATTGCCGCTTCAGTAACGTGACGACCCCGTTTCTGGCACCCGGCACAGCCCCCCGCACCAGCAGCAGGTTGTGCTCGGGATAGATGGCCGCAACATCCAGGTTCCTGACGGTCACACGGTGGTTGCCCATCTGCCCGCCCATGCGCAGACCCTTGTATACGCGCGAAGGGTCAGAGGACTGGCCGATAGAGCCTGGCGCACGCTGCCTGTTGTGCTGCCCATGCGTGCGGTCATTCACGCCGCGGAAGCCGTGGCGCCGCACCACACCCTGAAACCCCTTGCCTTTGGACACGCCGGCAACATCAATGATCTCACCCTGCCTGAAGACATCCTCCACGCGAATCTCGTCTCCGGCCTCCGGTGCATTGTCATGCCACGCAAACTCCTGCACGATACGCTGCGGCGGCACGCCTGCTGCAGCGAAGTGGCCGCGCATCGCCTTGCTGACGCGCTGAGGCTTCCTGTCGATGAAGCCCAGCTGGATCGCATCATAGCCGTCCCTGCCATCTGCACGCTTTACCTGCACAACAACGTTGGGCCCGGCCTCAATAACGGTGCACGGGACACTACGCCCCCCCGCATCAAAGATGCTGGTCATACCGAGCTTACGTCCTAGCATTCCACTCATGGTTCCTGTCACACCTTGATTTCAACGTCGACACCACTGGGCAATTCCAGCTTCATCAAAGCATCAACCGTCTTGCTGCTGGTTGAAAGGATGTCAATCAGCCGCTTGTGGCTGCGGCTTTCAAATTGCTCCCTGCTTTTCTTGTTCACGTGGGGGCTCCGGAGCACTGTGTAAATGGCTTTCCGGGTTGGCAGCGGTATAGGCCCGCAGACCACCGCGCCGGTCGCCTTGATCGTCTTGATGATCTTCTCTGCGCTCCGGTCAATCAGCGTATGATCGTAGGACCTGAGCTTGATACGGATCTTTTGACTTGGCATACCGCCCTCTAGTCCAGAATTTTCGTAACAA
>JAAXGV010000019.1 GCA_012271185.1 Rhodothermales bacterium | reverse complement strand
GGTGTGGCGGGAGCCTGCCGGAGAGATCGTATGCCAAGACATACCACTGGAACAGCTCGCGGGATGTCTGCGTCTGTTGGAGGAATTGCCCGGTCCCCGTCTCCTGACGCCTGTTGGCGTGGCGACGGTGCAACGGCTCGTAGATGTGATGGATGTCTGTCAACAGGAACGCATCGTGTGTTCCATAGCTCCCATGCAGCCATGAGGTCTCAGTCCAGGCAGCGTGAGCGTCTGATCGCCTGCGGTTTGACGGTTTGTGCGATGCTGATGCTCTTTGTGCTCGCGGGAGCGGTGCGCTTTTCCAGGTCACCGAGCGAGATGCTTGAGCTAACGTTTCAAGAGGCGCTCAATATAGCGGCGGTTGCCCCCACGCTGGAAACACCTACTCCCAATCCTACAACACCCACTGCAGGGCCGCGCAGAACGGTGATTCATCCTGACTTGCTGCCGAAGGGCGAAACTACGCCCCTGCTACAGAATAGGCCGGAAGCGCGCATCCCAACGCCCGCGAATGTGCTGGTGTCGGATGCTCACCAGACCACGGATGGTGCGAACCGTTCGTCGCGTCCACTCAGTCGTGACCTCATTCCACGCACGCGTGCCGTCCAGCTTTCTGGCCGTGACCTCACGCTGACCTCGCGCACGCCCACTCGGGAAGAAAACAAGACCGCTGGCGGAGTGCGGCCGGCGTTGGCCGCCCTTTCGGTGCGTGAAGACACCGAACGATCCGTAACCCCACCGATGGAGTCGGTACAGCGCGAACCGCTCCCGCCCGCCCCTATTGTGCAATGGATACAGTCACATCTCGTCGAGCTGCCGGCCGGCGTAAGACTTCTTGTAGGTTACGCTGCCGGGGCGGTCACGTCTGTATCCACGCTATCGCTGGATGGAGAGACGTATGAGCTGTACTTGATGGCGTATCCGGCCACACAAGAGATGCACATCGTCCTGGTGCGCGACACTCAATCACACTACTTCATAGATCGGGGTGGACAACAGGAAGCACATAAATATCGGGTGGGTACAGTGCGCCGTGTGCAGGGGGAGATCATGAGGATTATTTCGGAAGACCGTCCCATAGACAGTCCGGAGGCTCTGCTTCTCTGGCAGGCGTATCGTTCGTGGTGGCAGGACCAGAACAGTGGCGAAAACATCTAACGTGCAGCTGTTGATGAGGTATATCTTATTGCTAGGGGTAGCCCTGTATGTCATGGCCTGCCGTTCTGCTGCGCCGGTGGTCGTTATGCCGACAGAAGAGGAGGCGCCGCCGGCTCCAACAGTAACGCACTGGCCCGGTGTCGACAGCAGCATAGCGTTGGCTGCCAACGCGCTGGCCGACAACGCGCTGGTGGCCCCCGAGAAGCAGGAAGAGAGCTGGGCACATGCACGCAGAGCATTGGATCTGGCGCAGCTCGCGGATAGCCTGTTGGGACCGGTCGGGGTCTTTGCTGTGCCTTTGGCGCCGGACACCTCCACGCTGGAGCAGCAAGATGTCGCCACGGCAGCCTTCAACGAGGGAGCGGCAGCGATCAACGCATACACGCAGGAACCTGATACGCTGACTGCGGCACGTTTATTAACGGAGGCGGCGGCCTCCTTTCAGGCGGCGTTGGAAGCAAATCCGTTTGATACCGATTCGCATTACTGGCTCTCGCAGGTCTATCAGCTTCAAGCGCAATCCTTGGGACGTAGGGGCGCAGTGGAAGAAGCCATTGCGGTGCTGCTCCGCTTGGTGTCGATGCACAACCAGCGACATGACTATTTAGCCCTCTTGGCGGAGGCGTATGAGCGGCGCGCATCCGTGGACGGGGGCATCGCCGCCGCGGCCGTGTGGGAGCGGGCCGCCCGGGAGGCCATCGATGATACGGTGCTAGAGAATGCCGTGATGGACTCCCTGACCGTCTTCACGTACTATGCTCGCTGTAGTAGAGCCTTCATCATGGCATTGCAGGGCACGCAAGCCCTTGCAGCGCTAGATCGGGCAATACCCTACATCACAACAGCAGAAGACTCGCTCTATGTTGATGGTGAGCAGAAATGGCTGCTGTGGGATGAGGCTAACATCACCACGCGCCTGAATTTTGACTCCTTGCTAGTTGTAGCCAGCACCGCCCCTGAGGAAGCTATTGCCGGGTTGCAGCAGCTCTCGGATCAGGTGGGCTCGACAATAGCCTATGTCGCGGTGGAGCACGAACGGGCCTTACTGCTCTTTGGGGCGGGGCGCTTTGACGAGGCGGTCAGCACGATGGGCACGCTCTGGGGGATGCTGAAAGAGCACACGGGGCCAGCCATTCCCAGTGCGGAGTCGGTACGCGAAGACTACGGCGTGATGGCCTACAACATCGGCTTATCTCGGCGGGCGGAGGGCGATATGCGTGCAGCGCTGGGCTACCTGATGCAAAGCGAATCAACCGGCTTTAGTCAGGCCGCAAGGGCCTCTTTCGAGGTATCCCGCCTCCTTCAGAATGATCCGCGCGCGGCTTTAGCGGCCGCGCGGCGGGCCGAAGCAGTGATGACGCAGCTGTCTTTGGACGAACAACAAGCGTTGCTGCGGCACATCGTCGAGTTGTATCGACGACTGGGAGAACGCGAGAACGCGCTGACATACGTGGAAAAGCTACGCCAGCGCCAATGAGACTACCCCTGTCCTCTAACCAAAAGAAGGGCCTTATATCGCTGAATGGAGCCTTGCGGGTGTGGTTGCGTATAGATTCCTATAGACGGAAGAATACAAATGCCCCAGTCCGCCTCCGACCGCTCACCTGGGTAGGGATTGACGCTTGTTCAGTTCATGAACAGGTCCCCATCGGCTACTGTGCGGCGCTTGGACTTAGGGAACTCCTGATTAAGCCCGGGGTGCGAGATTGATGTTGGCGCAACCTACAAAAACCAACCACCATGCAGCCTTAGTTTCGCAGACCGCGAATACGAAAACAACAGAAAGCCCGCAAGCAGCGGCTCCTCGAAGAGATGGAGGCCGTGCTGCCCTGGGAAGACTTTCTGGCCATCATTGAACCACACTATCCCAAGCGGGGCAATGGGCGCCCCGCCCATTCCCCTACCGGTCATGCTGCGGATCTACTTCATGCAGCAGTGGTTCAGGCTGTCCGACCCTGCCGCAGAGGAGTTTCTTATGGAC
>JAAXGV010000103.1 GCA_012271185.1 Rhodothermales bacterium | reverse complement strand
AATTTACAGCACGATTGGGACTTGACCTCCCGGCGGTCAACCTCAAAAAAGGAACCAGCGCACCCCGGGTACCTTTCCTGCAGCCTTGGCAGCCCTCTGGCTCAGCTGACAGGGTTGCCGGTGTCAACGCTCCGCTTCGGCGCTAAGCGGCCGCATCAGGCTGCTATCGGCTTTGGCTTGAACAGGGAAAGCAGTGCAACAGATGCCAGCGGAGCAAGCAGCGTGGACGCCAGCAGTCCTCCCGTTACGGTAACCGCCAGCCCTGTCCAAAAGTCGCCCTTCTCCGGAAACACCAGAAGGGGCAGCATAGCTGCAACAGATGTCATCGTGGTTGTCCACATTGGACGCATACGCTCGCGTACCGCGAGCCGAGCCAGGATTGATGGCCTACCATGCGGCCGCTCCTCCCGCAGCTGCCGGAACCTGTCTGTAAGCAGAATACTGTCATTGACCGCGATACCCATCAGGAGTACCGTCCCGATGAACGCCCCCTCGACGAAGCTGGCACCTGTAACAATAAAACCCACACAAAGCCCGACCGCCGCCATGGGCACGCTCAGCATAACTACTAGCGGCAGGCGCCACGATTCGAACACCACCGCCGTCACAAGAAAAATCAGGATCACGGTGGCAACAAAGACCCAGCTGAACGCACGCTTCGTTTCCTCAGTGAAAAAGTACCGGTATCCGGTCGTGGCCTCATAACCCGGCGGGAGAGGAAAAGCCGCGACTGCGTCTTCAACAAACTCGCGGGACATACGGTACGGACCCCTGAAGTCAATATTTATGTGGCGTACATACCGCTGATCTTCGCGCTCAATGGAGAACGGCATATCAACGATTTTATAGTCAGCGAGCCCTGCCAGACGAACCAGTGCGCTGTCCCTAAGCACAAGGGGACGCTGGGCAACCCTGTCTATATCAACCTCTTCCGCATGGTCGACCACAAGCCGTATCGGCACCTGTGAGTCCCCTGCTATATCGGCAGTAGCAAAACGATGCTTCGTATAGAAATATGGCCGAAGACGTCCTGTGAGCCAGTGGGCCGAAACACCCGTTCGCGCCTGGGCTTCGCCACCCCATCTGAGCTGCAGTACCTGGCGCGCCGCTTCGCCAATCCAGCCTCTCCGCGATGCATTGGCATCGACGCCCATTACCCGCCGGCTCCGCGCCTTGGCAAAGGCGGAGAAGTCCTGCACTAGAGCATCCAGATCCTCATAGTTTGGACCGTACATGTCGACACGCTCACCCCGGGAGCTTCCGCCGCTACCGCTCCAGTATGATGTGTTCGGTACAATCCCGCCTACATACACACTCATGCCTCCCAGCAAAATGGCTTCCCGTACGAGATTGTTCTGCACGATAAACGGCTCGCTCGATTGAAGCGCGTCATCTACGAATTCGACCCGCATTTGCGCACTCCTTTCTGAGATGCGTGTTGTAACGCGGTACACTGACTCGGAGGCCAGCGCCACCGTCTCGAAACGCTGCATCAGTGAGTCCGCGGACTCCAGCAGACTGCCAGGCGGAAACTCCATGCTGACAGGTATGGAGGTGCGTCGTTCATAGTCCCACGGCGCATAGAACGTGGCGTTTCGGAAGAAAGGCCGCAGCACACCACCCAGCGCCACATCGATGAAGGGCCGCACTGACTGAACCGCGCCGGACCCTATGACTGCATTGTACATGCCAGCGAACCGCTCCTTGGACTGGCTGGACCATCCTCGATAGGGCGCCTCTATCTTGACAGGCAGCAGCCACACAGGCAAGCCCACCATGAGCACCAGCGCCACTACCGTGATTTTCGGGAAGCGAGCGACCCCGCGGTATGGTATGGCCGCTAGCCGTCGAAGCCACCTGCGCTCAATGGGCTCAGCAGGCGGCGAGAGAAAGCGTCCCAGAACAGGTACAACAAAGACGGCGCTGGCCAGGGACAGCAGCAGCGTCAGGCTGACCAGGATACCAAAAGGCAGAAACATGCGCCGCAGCTCGCCACTCAGGTACACCAGCGGCAGCATGATCGCCATGGTGCTGAGTGTCCCGCCCAAGAGCGGCAACCACACCGCGCGCAGTGCCGAGCGCGCAGTTGCAGCTTCGAGTTCGTGTCCCGCCGCCTGCCGCCGACCCCACCGGCGTCGCTGCAGTATGAGCTGTTCGACCACGACCACGCTGTTGTCGACCAGGAGCCCGAAGACCAGCACCAATCCCGCCAGCGTGATAATGTTGAGAGAGAGACCGAACAGCTTGAAGAGTGCGATGGAGGGCGCCAGCGCGGTGCCAACGCTCAGCAGGACCACCAGCGTCGCACGCACGCTCTTCAGCATGAAGAGCAGCACAAACACCACCAGGATGAGCGCGATGGCTCCACGCCACGCCAGATCAAACAGCAACGCGCGCACATCCTCTGTTCTGTCGTCAGCCACGAGCAGCCGCATGCTCTCGGGAGCCACTTCCCGCATCTCGTCAAGACGGTCGTAGACACTCTCCGCCACCGAAATAAGGTGGGTGCCCCGGGTCCGCTCCAGATCAAGCACGACAACAGGCAGTCCGTCTATCCGGCTGATCGACTCTCTGGGGGCTGGTCCAAGCTTCAGCGTCGCCACCTGGTCCAGCCGAATCGGTACCATGCCCGCCTGCTCTTCGCTGACAATGATGCCCGACAGGCGGCTAACATCCAGCTCCGGCCGGCTTACCAGCAGATTGCCCCGCCCCTGTGCATCAAGGCGACCAAAGACGCGATCACGAAGGGATTCGCGCACGCGCCACTCCACGGTAGCCGGCTCAACGTTGTAAGCATCCAGAAGGCCGGGATTCAGCGAGATCAGCAGCTCGCGACGCGTTCCGCCCTGCACATCCACAAGATCAATGCCGGGCAGACTCTGGAACTGAGGCTTGAGGACATCTTCAGCATACTCCTGCAACTCATCCGGTGTATAGTCGCCGATAACCTGGATGACCATAAAGCCCTGAACGTCCCGGAAAGCCTCCGGGATTTCCTTTGTCAGACTCGGGATCACCCGATCCGGCAGCTGCCCGCGGAGCAAGGCCAGCTTTTCGCCGACCTGGGTTGCAAACATGTTCAGGTCGACGTCCTCACCGACCTCTATCGTCAGGTGCGCAGCATGCTCCGAGGAAAGGCTCGTGATCTTGGCCACGCCCGGTACGGTCTGAATCTCACGCTCAATGGGGGCCGTAACGTACCGTTCAACCTGCCGTGGGGAGGCGCCCGGCCACGAAGCACTGATCCGTACCTGGGGCAGCTCGGTATCCGGCGTGTACTCTATGGGGAGGTCAAGCGCCGCCCATAAGCCAGCCAACAGTATGGCGACACACCACGAGGTTACAGCTATCGGCCTCCTTAAAAGACTCGTCGCCCAATGGAGCATCCTGTGCCTGACTTGAAGATGAAAGCAATCGGAACCGGTGGCGAAGCACAACCCCGACGCTTTTCATGGGTTCCGGGTGCAGGAGGACGCATACCCGATTGGGTCGCATAAAGAAACTTCTGGATATGCTCGCATTTAAAAGCTGATGGAACTTCTTGGCGCAGCCCCGTTTTGCAGACCTCCGAATACGAGACCAGTCCCAAAAAAAAACGCACCTGCTGGCACTGGATATTCGAAGAGTTGAAGGCCGTGTTGTCGCGGGAAAAGCTGGAAGCGTCCTTGACGGTACGCTGTTTCAAACGAGGCAGCGAACCACTGCTTCATGCGGCAGTGGTTCGGGCTCTCCGACCCAGTGATGAAGAGTTATGCGATGTCCGGGTAATTATGTCAGCCCCGGCACGGGGTCGGGCGAGATCACCTTTGGCAGGTTCTGGGGCTTTTTGGTGACACATGATCTTGCCCGGCAGCTGTTCGATGCCAGCACACCCCGCCTGCGTACACACTATATCGTGGACAGCCCCAACATCCACACTCCTTCCTCTACCAGGAACAAGGCTGGCGGATGCTGAGGCGACCACAAGGCAACGCGCGCATTCTGGTATGAAAGCACACGTGGGTATCGATACACGGAGGTGTGTGCACTCCATGGCCGCCACCCATGATGCAAAAGTGGTGGAGGCCTGCATCCATGGCAAGGAGCAGCGGATCTGCGGGGACAGGACCTGTATCTCCGCGGAACGTGAGGCGGCAGAGGTCCGTGGGGCGAGGTGGTATGTATGTCAGAAGACCTCCCAGCGCTGGGTGCTGGGTGAGACAGGCCAGGTGCTCAGCAAAGAGCACTGTCGCATACGTGGCCGTACAGAGCGTCCTTTCGGGGCGATCAGGCAGGGGGGGTTTAACCAAGAACACGGTCCAGATCCATACGCTCTTTGCGTCGGCCAACTTCTGCATGGCCCGTAAAAGGCTCGCCTGCCTGTGGAATACATGGCTCCAGCCGGTACATGCATGCATTCAAAATGTACAGCACCGCCCTATAGCCGGGGATTCGCCGCCAGAACAGCTGCTGCAGCCAGGAGCGCGAGTACACTCCACCGCCAGCATGGAAACAAATACCAGCTCAGACCCCTCTTAATAGCACCACACCAGACCGTGCACCATCGATGACAAAGACACGACGTCCCCGTCGTATTAAAGCATGGCAGGTTGCCGGAACACTGCTTATGCTGGCTGTAGGCGGCTTTGTTGCCTACGGGCTCTGGCCCACCATCACGGATTCTGATGCAGAGGAAGAGCGCGACATCGGTGAAGACCTGGAACCAGCCAAGGCTGCCGTTGAAGCTTTTGTTCTGCATCCGGTGGAGTTTCCTCTGAGGGCTGATGCAACGGGCCACCTGGCACCGTGGCGGCTTGCAGAGCTCACCGCGCAAGCCAGCGGCATCATCGTATCAAGACCTGTTGAGGAAGGGCAGCGTGTCCAAAAAGGTGATCTGCTGCTGCAGATCGACAAGCGTGAGCAGCAGATACGACTCGAGGAAGCAAAGGCCGCTCTGCTGATAGCACGTGCGGATCACGCCGTCAAAAGCATAGACAGCGGAAACCTTCCCCCACCGGATACTACTGCACTGAGTGCGGCGCGGGCGCGCCTTATGCGTGCCGAATCCGATTTTGAGGGGGGCACGATCACCCAAGCCGAGCTGCAGCATGCTCGCCGGGAGTTCGAAAGCATCAATGTGCTCTCCGGCAGCTTGCGCAATGAGGTTCAGGCTGTCAACAGCAATCTCGTACAGAGCGAGCAGCAGGTGGCGCGTGCACAGCTGGAGCTTTCCCGTACGCAGCTGATAGCCCCGTTCAGCGGGCGCATTGCAGACCTCGTTGTTGAGGAAGGACAGCAGATCGGGCCCGGCACCAAAGTGATGACGCTGCTTGAAGACTATCGCATGAAGGTTGATGTCGATGTGCTGGAAGCTGATCTGGTGCACCTGGGTATTGGTGCCAGCGCTACTGTGGTGGTGCCCAGCTTCAGCGACGAAGTGCTCCTGGGAAGGGTGTACTCCATCAACCCCATGGTCGACGCAGGTACGGGCTTTGGCCGCGTTACGGTGGCACTGTCAAACCCTGGAGGACAGCTGATCTCCGGCCTGTATGCTGATGTGGCACTTGAGACCGAGCGCCTGATAGACCGTCTGGTTGTCCCATCAAATGCCCTGCTGGTTCGCGATGGCCGTGATCTCGTATTCAAGATCTTGGAGGGGCGAGGGTTCTGGACCTATGTTGACATTCTTGTGCGATCAGGCAATTTTGCTGAAATAAAAGGTACCGGAGGCGCCAGCATTATCGAGCCTGGTGACTCTATTCTGGTGGCAGGCCATTTAAATCTGGCACATGACGTTCCCCTTGAGGTCACGCGCGTCCGGGAACTGGGGCTCCGGTAGGAAGGTGTGGGTACGAGCCTGAGTTTAGCATGAAGCGCTTCATCTCCGCCTGTCTGAACCGGCCGGTTGCCACGTCGGCTTTCTACATCCTGGTTGTTGTCTTGGCCGTAGTAGCCTACGTGCGGCTGCCGGTGGCGCTTTTGCCAGACCTCAGCTACCCGGGTCTCATCGTCTGGACAAGCTATCCGGATGTGCCGCCCGAGCGGGTGGAACGTGCAGTGACAGAGCCTGTGGAAGAGGCTGTGGCCGGAACGGCCGGGCTTATCCGTGTCACGTCGCGCACGCTCCTCGGCGGCAGCCTGGTCCATCTGGAGTTTGGCTGGAACACGAACCTCGACCTTGCGCTGCTCGAGGTGCGCGAAAGCATTGACCGCCTAGGAAATTATCTGCCCGGGGAGGCATCCAGGCCTGCCGTGTTGCACCTCGAACCCGGCGAGCGTCCGATCATGATCGTGGCGCTGCGCTATTCAGGCGATATCGCTGCCAATCAGCCACAGAACCTTGTAGAGCTCAAGCGTGTCGGTCGTGACATCATTGCCCGGCGCCTGGAGCAGATCGGTGACGTAGCACGCGTGCAAGTCACGGGCGGGTTTGAGCGGCGTATTGAAGTGATCGTAGACCCGGTACAGATGCAGGCGTACGGCATCGGGCTGTCTCAGATAGCCAGCGCGCTGCGGAACAGCAACGTAACGTTGTCTGGCGGTGTGATTCGGCGCGGTCCGTTCCGCTACGCAGTCGAGGTGAGCGGTGAGTACAGGGATACTGGAGACATTGCCTCCACCGTCATTTCCGCCATACACTCAGTGCCGGTGCGCCTCTACGAGATTGCTAAGGTGCGTGAAGGGGTCGAGGATCGCCGCGGTCTGGTACGCTTGGATGGCGCGGAAACACTGCTGCTGCTGATCGAGCGCCGCGCCAATGCCAATGTGGTGCGCGCCACGGAAGAAGTTCGTACCGTGCTGGCGGAACTGGAGTCGGAGTACGAGCGCGTGAGCCTGGATGTTGTAGTGGATGAGAGCGAGTTCATCGAGGCTGCGATCGGGGGAGTGACACAAGCGGTGCTGCTGGGCGGTCTTCTGGCCATTCTGGTGCTGTTCGTCTTTTTGCGACGGATGCGTGCCCTCCTGGCTGTCGCAGTGGCCGTGCCACTGTCCCTGGGGCTGACGCTAGTTCTGTTTGAGCCGCTGAATGTGACGTTCAACCTGATTTCGCTCAGCGGCTTGGCACTGGGCACCGGCATGCTGGTTGACAACGCCATTGTTGTTATTGAGAACATCGCCCGGCTGCGTGAACAGGGCCTGCCACCCCTGAAGGCTGCCACGAAGGGTGCCTCAGAGGTGGCCAGTGCTATCACCTCAAGCACCCTGACGACTATTGCGGTCTTTTTGCCCATCACCCTGGTGGAGGGCTTGGCCGGACGCCTTTTCAGGGACCAGTCTCTGGCAGTTGTTTGCTCACTTTTAGCATCGCTGCTGGTAGCACTCACAGTGGTGCCACTCATCGTGTCTCGTGAGCACAGCAGGAGCACGGTACGCTCAGTGGCGGAAGCCGGAGGCTTGCGAACACAGCTCTTGGGCACATACGAGCGGCTCCTGAGCTGGAGTCTCGATAATCGGGCCGCAGTGGTGATGCTGTGCATCCTTGTGCTGATGGGTGCCGGCTGGATCGTGGCCGGACTGCCGCGCGAGGTTATTCCCAAGACGGAACAGGGACGCATTGAGGTGCGCATTTCGCTGCCTACTGATTCGGACCTCCCACTGGTCGCCGCACGCGCTGCCACGTTAGAGTCTCAAGCCCGGCTGTCCGGCTGGGCTGACCGGACCCTCGCCGATTTGGGAGAGCGTGACCAGGCCAGGCTGGATCTGGATCCGCGCCCACCGTATCAGGGAGACGTGATTCTGCTCTTGTCGCCCGACCAGCGTGTGGACGAGGTGTTGGCTGGCATTGAGAAGCTGGATTTGCCCAACGACCTGGAAATCAGCGCGCGCAGGGTGGAGACCCAGCTTGAATCGCTTCTCACCACCGGCAATGCAGACCTTCTCATCGACCTGGTGAGTGAAGACAGGCGCGATGCTGAGCGGGTGACAGAAGGGGTGCTTCAGCGGCTGGAAGCACGGCCTGAACTTGCCAACGTGCAGCGCTCGGATGCAGCTTCTGTACCTACCTACGAGCTGGAATTCAACCGGGCGGTCATGCACCGGTACGGTGTCACCGCCCAGGCGATTGCGGGATACTTGGAGGCGGGAGCCCGCGGCACTCGTGCCACCCACCTCAAGACCGTCAACGAGGAGATACCCATCGTACTGCGTTCCCGCCACGTTGACTCTATCGATCGTCTTTTGGCCGAGAAGATTCCAACGCGTGCGGGCCTGATGCCCCTCAGCACCTTCATCACAACCAGGCAGGTACCGCTGCCGGCAGCGCTGGTGCGCGTATTGCAGGCCCCGGTCATCCGGTTAACGGCCGATGTGGCGCCCGGCTATGACCTGCAGACATCCATTACTGCGGTAAACAGTGTCATGGACAGAACACTGCCTGCTCTGGTACGACACCGTGTTGGTGGTGCCGCCGAGGTATTCCGGAAGAGCCTTATCGGCGTGGCCATAAGCCTGGCGCTCAGCCTGCTGCTTGTTTACCTGATCCTGGCCGCCCAGTTCGAAAACCTCGTACAACCGCTTATCATCATGATAAGTGTGCCTCTGGCCGCTGCGGGTGTATCGCTTGTGCTCTCCATCACCCAGCAGTCTATCAACCTTATGAGCCTGATCGGCTGCGTTGTTCTTGTCGGGATTGTGGTGAACGATGCGATCATCAAGACTGATTTCATTAATCAGCGTCGCGCGGAAGGCATGCCTGTGCGTGCAGCCATCATCGCGGCGGGTCGTGATCGTGTACGGCCCATCCTCATGACGACCATCACTACGGTCCTTGGACTCTTGCCGCTGGCGCTGGGGTTTGGCGAAGGCTCCGAGCTGCGTGCACCCTTGGCTATTGCCATCACAGGAGGCCTCACCAGCGCCACTGTGCTCACGCTGTTTGTCGTACCTGTGCTGTACAGCCTTGTTACCCGCCTCCCCAGGCAGCAAGTTACAGCGCCTCCTGCAACGCAGGGCGCATCCGGGTGAAACGGACGGGATCGGTTCGCAAGCCTGCTGCTCAGGGCTTTGGCATCCGAGAAGTCTTTGCCGCCGGCCACGGAGACAACTTCACAAGCCTGCGAGGCGGGTGGCAGCGATACCGCTTTCCAGCCAGACCCGCAACGCATGCTGCAGGAACCAGCCAACATCCTGGTTAAGCGGAAGTCTGGCCGACCGGCTGAACTCAGGGCAGCGTGCCCCTTACCTGTACAGCGAAATCTTGGTAATGCGCCCCTCAGTGCCAATAGCCCATCCCGACTTCGGACTGGCGAAGGCTACGCTCCAGTGATTTTCTGTGGACAACGTTGTCCACGACCTGCCCTGATCTTCCGTAAAGCTGATGCCTCTTGGCCCCGTGGCCACCAGCGTTGGTACGGGCGCGCCCGGCACGTAAGCAGCACCATAAACGGGCCCCGGGAAGCCCGGGCGTCCCGCCAACACCCATGTAACACCACCATCGTTGCTCAATGCAATGTTGTCGGCAAGGCTTTCCATGTCTGTAACGTCTCCGCCCAGCACAGCCACGAGCCCGAGGCTTGTGACTGCCACAGACGTGATCCCACTTACCACGCCGCCAGGAATAGGCGTATCGTGATATGTCCAGGTTTGCCCGCGGTCTGTGGACCGCAGCACTCGTGCGGGACCATCCTCACTTGCGCCGGTACCAATCCATACGGTGCTGTCACCGCCAACAGTCAGGCAGTGGCCGCTGGCGGCAAAGCTACCCTCCCCGGCTCGTGCCGCAGGGAGCAGATCCGGTGGCACACGTTCCCAGCTTGCGCCACCATCTTGCGTGGTAATGATATAGAACAGGCCATCAAAGGAGTCACTAAAGGCCATCCCGTTCAGGGGATCCCAGAACCCCATGCAGTCAAAGAATCCCTCGAGTTCCTGGTTTGTGAACTGAAGCTCCCACTGCTGCCCTCCGTCAACGGTCTTGTAAATTTGGGAGTCCTCTCCAGAGCCTATGCTCAGAAGGTATGCCGTTTCGGCATCTACGCCATGCACGTCCCTGAATTGCAGCGAGTCTGCCCCGGGAACCACAGCAGTCGTCCAGGTTACGCCCCCATCCAGGGTACGCCCGAACGCGCCCCCGGTACCGCTGATCCATACAACCGTGTCGCTAACCGGGCTTATACCTATCCAGAGCACATCGCTCCCCGACTCCTGATCTGATATCGTCGGGGCCAGCTGCTGCGCTGTGCTGCGCCCTGCGGCTGCCACCAGCAGCAGGCTAAGAAACAGAACCCTTGACCTCATAATCCTCCAAGCCCTTGGTATAAGCAAATCCGGCTGCTCAGCAGCCGCAATGCGTCCTCGTACCACTGCAAGCTGCCAACAGCACATGGTTGCGGGGCGGGCTCAAGAACGCGCCACTCGCCGCCGACAAAATAAGACAACTGTCCGGTATCCGCGACAGCCGGGGGAGCACTTCGGCGAATCAATGCCATACTGCACAGCGAATATATACAAGCTGCTCCCGAGACTAGAAAAATGTCGGATTCAGGCGCTTACAGTGCAGCACACCAGACAGCCAGACCGGAGACAACATCTGCCATGGTCTGTTGCTTTCTGTACGCATGATATCAGGAAGAGCAAGCGCCTCCCGGTGGCCTGCGGCATGCTCCTGCTGAATCTGTTAGTCATGAACGGCAGCACGAAAAAGCGTGCATCACAGATCCTTTCCTGCGCAATGCCTGAGCTGGCACTGACCGTACTTTCATGATTGTGAAGACATCTTGAACGCTTTTAGGCTGCGATGTGAAGGGCCGCAAGGTACAAGGCGGCACAATCCTCTCACCCAAGGTGCTGGAAAGGCAGCCCTGCTGCATGAATGCACCAACCACGTGTAGGCTGAAAGTGATTGCAGCCGACGGTATCCATCTAACTGATCCTGGCCACCTGCAGGGGTGCTGGACAGGCGCTATCCACTCGGCACCACCTTCAAGCGTTGGCAGAGTCACACATGTACACTGAATACGCCTTGCCGGGTTCTGTTTCAACCAGAAACGATTGGATCGGTGCCTTCCGCTCCTCTTCAGACGCTTAGAACAGTTCAGGTGGTGGATCTCCCCCTCAAGTGAAGTAGCTCAGGTGGTGCAAAGAGGTTCATTGCGAGCACAGACATTCTTTAGGAATTCCTGATTAAGCCCGGGGTTAAAGATTGATGTTGACGTAAGCTATAAAAACCAACCACCATGCAGCTTAGTTTCGCAGACCTCGAATACGAAAACAAAGAAAACCCGCAAGCAGCGAATGCTCGAAGAGAGGGAGGCCGTGCTGCCCTGGGAAGACT
>JAAXGV010000197.1 GCA_012271185.1 Rhodothermales bacterium | reverse complement strand
GCCGCAGGATCCGTCTTGGACCCAAATTCTTCCCTATCTTGGCGCTGGTGTCTCTTTTTCGCCCGGCACCCTGAAACCTCATTTCTTCCACGGACTGATAGCGCCCCATGTCCAGTCCTTCTGTTCTCAGTTCGCGGCACCCGGCCGCTGTTGATGCGCTACGGGCGCATCAGGGTTCTGCACTGGCCCAGGTTGCGACCATCGTGCTGTTTGCGATGCTCACGGCACTGGGTGCTCAGGTGCGCATCTACCTGTGGGAGATCCCTATCACGCTGCAGACCATCTTCGTGTATGGTAGCGGGCTCTGCTTGGGCGGCCGCAACGGCTTTTGCTCGATCCTGCTGTACCTGGCGCTGGGCCTAGTGTTGCCGGTTTATGCGGGGGGCGAATATGGCTTCAGCTACTGGCTTGCCGCTCCGAGTGCCGGATACCTGCTGGGCATGCCGCTGGCTGCGCTGGTGGCCGGTCATTTGTCACAGCGATGGAACACGCTGACAGGCAGCCTGCTGTCGCTGGTATGCGGGTCTCTGGCGCTATTCACGTGCGGCGTCGTCTGGCTTCACTTTGCGGCGGATCATACCACGTGGATGGAATCGTTGAATAAAGGCTTTTTGCGCTTTGTTGCAATAGATGCGGTCAAGGTTCTGTGCGTGGCATTCCTGTACAACCAGGTACGCCGGATTCGGTAACCCCTTCCGGTGGCTGGCGCTCCTGACTCTTCTGGGGGTGCTGCCCGCAGCAGTTGACGCGCAGCCAGCCCACAGCGTGCTGGATGACCCTGTGGTGCGCAAGGTGGCAAAGGAGGGTCTCGACCTTCTTTATAACATGGAGTTTGACGAGGCGGCGGCACGCTTTGATGAGATCAGCCATCAGGTTGACGACCATCCCATTGGGCCATTCCTGCAGGCACTCACCCTCTGGTGGGAAATCCTTGTGGACCTGTCCAGCACGCAGCATGACGAGGCGTTCTATGCTGCGATGACAGCGGTTATCGCTCGCTGTGACAAGCGGCTGGAAACAGATAGGGAGGACTTCGATGCAAAGTTTTTCAAGGGCATGGCGCTGGGATTCCGCGGGCGGCTGCGCTCCAACCGGCGCGACTGGATCCGGGCTGCGGCTGACGGCAAACGGGCAATGGATTATGTCCTGGCCGTGGCACGCGCGGACTCCACCAACAACGATTTCGCACTGGGCCCCGGGCTGTACAACTACTACGCCGCCCTCATCCCGGAGCGGTACCCTTTTGTGCGACCGATCACGGCGTTCCTGCCAAGAGGCGACAAAGCGCTGGGTCTTGATCAGATCCGGCGTACGGCCACCCATGGCTATTTTATGCAGACAGAAGCGATCTACTTCCTGCTTCAGATATATTACCTGTATGAGGCGGACTTCCGGCACAGCGTTGCGTATGCTTCGCAGCTGCGTTCCCGGCACCCGGGCAACTCGTTCTTTCACACGCTGGAGGGGCGCATCTATGCGCGATGGGGTGCCTGGTCACGCTCCGACACCGTCTTTGTCTCTGTGCTCACACTCTACCGCCAGAGAGCACGGGGCTACAACGCATCGGTGGCAGAGCAGGCGCTGTATTTCCTTGCACGCGGCCGCATGGCGGTCTCGGATTACGATGCCGCACTGAGCTACCTTCTTTCTCTTGAGGCCCTTTCCGCGCGGCTGGATCATGACACCTACTTCAAGGTTATGGGCCGCCTGCAGCAGGGTATGGCATATGATGTCCTGGGCAGGCGCGAGCGTGCGACAGAGCGCTATCGACAGGTGTTGGACATGAAGGCTTGGGGCAGCTCCCATGGGCAGGCCCGGCGCTTCCTGGAGCGGCCCTATGGCTCGCGATAATGTGGTGCCAGCATGTATGCACGTCAGGGACAGCAACTCTGCACAGATTGAAAACGACCATGAGAAAAGCTCTCGCATGTGGATTACCTGGGCTGCTGCTGTGCGCTCAGGCGCTGGCCCAGTCCGGCACGGAACCGGTCTTGGCGACTGATCTGCTCAGGATCCGGCAGCTGAGCAATGTCACTGCTTCACAGGATGGGCGCCACATCGCCTACACAGTGAGCGGCATCGTCGAAGACGAGGAGTCTGACTACCGCTATCGGTCCCAGATATGGATCGCCAACGTTTCCCGGGGGGAGGAGCCACAGCAGTTGACCTTTTCAGACGCTGGTGCTAGTTCGCCTTCATGGCACCCTGACAGCGATCGTCTTGTGTTTGTACGGCCAGTCAAGCGTGTGTCACAACTCTTCGAGATCTCCATTTACGGCGGCGAAGCCAGGCAGCTGACCAATTTTGCGCATGGCGTCAGCCAACCGCAGTGGTCACCCGATGGCCGGCGTATCCTGTTTGCGGCGTCGCTGTCGGAGGCGGATCTGAAGGAAGAGACAGGAGATGACCCCGTCTGGTACGATGAGCGCCCGATGCGGCGGCGCGGTGATACTGAGGCTGTCGCCCCCGACCCTGATGCGTCACTGGAATCCGTACGTGCCTGGCTCAGCAAAAACGCCCAGGAATCCAATCCGCGCGTCTTTACGCGCCTGAACCTGCAGGGGGAGCGTGCACTGCAGCCAAAGGGAAAGTACAACCACTACTTTGTGGCGGAGGTGAGCGGGGAGGACGTTTCGATCACGATGGTCACACATGGCTACTATTCGTTCGGTAGCGCAGCTTGGATGCCGGACAGCCGCCAGCTGGTGGTGAGCGGGTATCCCCAGACCGTGCCCCACCCGGACCGTGAACGCGACAGGGATTTGTACCTCATCGACACTGATGAGCGCCGTTTGCGACGGCTGCTGGATATCAGCAAGTACAGCCTTTCAGCGCCCGTGGTGTCGCCTGACGGCAATATCGTCTCGTTCCTGGCACGCGACCTTGACGATCCGGGCTATGCGCAGACTGAGCTTGGCCTTTTTGCCCTGGATGGCCGGTCGGCTCCTGAGATGCTTACGCTGGACTTTGACCGCAGCGTCAGCAACGTACACTGGTCTGCGGACAGCTGGTATGTGTATTTCACGGCGCCATCGGAAGGAGGCTTTCCCCTGTACCGGGTGATGGTCGATGAAGGCAGGCCAGCGCTGCCTACTCCGGAGCCTGACACAACGGCGGTACATCAGGTGGCACCGGCCCGCGACTCCTACTTTCGCGGCGAGCTGGTACGACGCGGGTTGCGTGTGGAGCGCATGACCAGCTCGGAGCACGGCATCAGAAGCTACGACCTGACGCGGGCCACGGCGTTCATGGTGCGCACCGGAGTACTGAACCCCTACGAGCTGTACTCATCAACGATGGACTTTCGCGGGCAGCGCCGCCTTAGCAATCACAACGAATCCTGGTTGCAGCACAAGCGGCTGAGTCTGCCCGCAGCAAGCTATGTGCAGCGCGACACGCTCCGTGTGCAGTACTGGGTAATGCCGCCGGCCTTTCAGGAGCCGGGCCGGAACTACCCGCTCCTTGTGGCCATCCACGGCGGACCGGCATCCATGTGGGGGCCGGGTGAGGCGACGATGTGGCATGAGTTTCAGTTCCTTGCCTCCAAGGGTTACGGCATTGTGTATTGCAACCCAAGGGGTTCTGGCGGCTATGGCCATGATTTCAAGGCAGCCAACTACCAGGACTGGGGTGAGGGACCAAGTGGAGATGTTCTGGCGGTTGCCGCGGAGGTGGCACGCCGGCACCGCTGGATAGATACGAACCGGCAGGTGGTGACCGGCGGATCGTATGCGGGGTATCTTACCGCCTACATCGTGACGCAGGATCACCGCTTTAAAGCTGCTGTCGCGCAGCGGGGTGTGTACGACTTGGCAACCTTCTTTGGCGAGGGCCGCGCATGGCGCCTAGTGCCCAACCACTTTGGAGGCTACCCTTGGGAGGTAGCATCGGTTTTGCGTGACAACTCGCCGCAGACCTGGGTGGACCGGATCACAACGCCGCTACTGATCATCCATGCCGACAACGATCTTCGGACAGGTGTCATACAGAGTGAACTCCTGTACAAGAGCCTGAAAGCACTGGAGCGCCCCGTGGAATATGTCCGGTATCCCAATGCCGGTCATGACCTTTCGCGCACAGGCAATCCGAAGCAACGCATCGACCGGCTGCTTCGGATCTGGGAATTCATGGAGCGTTACACTGGCAACAGCCGATGAAGCTTCGCCAGGAATGGCACGCGTTTGCGCGGGGAGCCCGGTCGCTGGACGCGCAAACCACGTGTGTTCTGGTGCTCTGCGCCATACTTGTGGTTATCCAGGTCAAGCTGGGCAGTCGGCGCTTTTTCCTGCTGGAAGTGGCACCGGCCGCATGGAGCGAACATCGGGAGCTGCTGTCGTGGGGATGGTGGTTTCTGATCCAGTGCATCACTGGCTTTCTTGTGCCGGTGCTGGTCCTGTGTGCGGTATTCAGGCGGTCTGCTCGCCAGGCAGGCCTGGGCCGGGGTGATTGGCGTCTGGCGGGGACGATAGTCCTGTTGTACCTGCCACTGGTAACCGTCGGCACGTGGGTGCTGTCAGATGGAGCGAGTTTCCAGGCGGCATATCCCCACTTTCGCCAGGCCATTCAGAGCTGGCGCTTGTTTGCGTTTTACCATGTGATGTTCCTGCTGTACTGGGTCGGGTGGGAGTACCTGTGGCGCGGCTTTGTACTCTTTGGTACTGCGCGCGTCTTTGGCCTGTACGCGATACTTATCCAGGCCATCCCGTTTGCGCTCCTGCACCTGAACAAGCCGATGCCTGAGCTTCTGCTGTCTGTTGCGGGAGGGATCGTCCTCGGTGCCGTTGTGTGGCGATGCCGCGCCTTCTGGGTTGCCGTACCCATTCACGCGCTGCAGATGCTGATCCTGGACCTCTGGTGCGTGCTGCGCATCAGGACCGGCACCGAGGGCATCGGTCTGGGCGTATTGCGCCAGCTCCTTACTGGTTAGCAAGCATATAGTCGATCGCGAGGTTGGACAGCGTTCTGACGCCGACCTTCAGCGCACTCTCATCCACATAGAAGTATGGTGAGTGATTGGGCGCCGCAGTAGCAGGATCCTGATCTGCGGGTGTAATGCCCAGGAACAGAAAGAGGCCGGACACCTCATTGGCGAAGTAGGAAAAGTCTTCTGCACCGGTTATCCGGTCTGCCTGCTTTACCTGGCCTTCGCCTGCGACGCGGTGCAGCGTAGGCAGCATGGCTTCTGTCAGTGCCACGTCATTGACGGTAACGGGGTAACCGTTGATAATCCGGACTTCCGCCGTTGCACCGCTGGCCGCGGCGATGCTTTCCGCTGTACGCCTGACACGCTGTTCAATGTCGGTGCGCACGGCCGGCAGAAAGGTACGGATGGTGCCACGCATCTCCACCTCGTCCGGAATAATGTTGTTGCGTACACCGCCCCGGATTATTCCTACGGTGATGATCGATGGTGTCGCAGTGGCGGGAAGCTGCCTGCTGGCAATGGTCTGGAGTCCCAATACAATCTGGGATGCCACTACGATGGGGTCTACCCCGCCCCACGGGACGGCCCCGTGTGTCTGGCGGCCCCTGACTTTTATGTAGAGCTCGTCTACACTTGCCATAAAGCTGCCGGCGCGATAGGAGAGCCGGCCGACACGTTCGGGCCAAACGTGCAGTCCAAAGATAACCTCCGGTGCGGGATTCAGGAAGGCGCCTTCTTTCAGCATCAGTTCGGCACCGCCTTCTTCGCCTTCGGGTGCTCCTTCTTCAGCCGGCTGAAAGATGAACTTTACCGACCCAGGCAGCTGATCACGAACCTGTGACAGCACTGTGGCCACCCCCATCAGCATTGCAACGTGGGTGTCATGGCCGCAGGCGTGCATGACACCCACTTCCTGGCCCAGGTACGTGGACCGGACCTTAGAAGCAAACGGGACATCGGTCAGCTCGGTTACTGGCAGTGCGTCCATATCCGCTCGCAGTGCCACCACCGGGCCATCGCCAGCCCCGCGCAGGAAACCGATAACGCCGGTATGTGCAACCTCTGTACGAACATCCATGCCCAGTGACCTCAGGTGCTCAGCGACCAGAGCGGCTGTTCGAAACTCCCTGTTGCTCAGCTCCGGATTGGCATGAATATTACGCCGCCACTCGATGACTTCGTCTTCAATGTCGTCGGCGTACCGGTCCAGCAGGCCATACAGTGTATGTTGCGCCTGTACCGGAATATTGACCAGTGCGAATGATAATATCCAGAGATACCTCATGGTGTTAACGTAGTACGTTGAGTAGTCTGCTGTACTTCAGTGTAATGCTGCGGCTTAGCGGGCTGCTGAAGCCAAACCGCTCCGCTGTATCACTAACCTCGTTGAAGACAATGAAAAGGCCGGTATTGGCGGCCTGCAGCCATCCTAACCGCAGGTTGACCGACCATATGTTGGCAATATCATTGTACTGCAAGAGGCTCTGTACGTAGATACGCGGTGTGAATGAGTACGAGATGCGTGCTCGCACCAAGTGTGTCCTGAAGTCTCCGCCAGGCAGACTTATGTCGTTGTACGTCAGTGCAAGCTCGGCCGTGAGCGCTTCATTAGCTCTGACGCGTACCGTACCAGACACGTTGGTGCGTGTGCCTCCAAAAAATCCGCCAAGAAGGCTGCGCGCGTAAATGCTGATTTTCCTACCCTGATTCGTAATCAGCACAAGCTGGGTCTCGGCATGGTCGTATGTGTCTGGGGTGACCATGACACCGTCAGCTATTTCGAACGAGTCCTTAACGCCTTCTGTTGTAAAGTTGATACCCGTGTGTATCTCGAAGCCGCTGGTCCATTCCCAGTGGTTATCAATGTGCCAGCGTGCCGTTTCCTGGAAGCCTCCAAAGTCCCAGTAGCTCTGGTAGCTGACATGCGGCCTGAGCTCAAGGAGCCCGAACAGATCCTCCGGGCGCCACGCGTAGAGGAGCAGTCCTGTGAGTTTTCGGTACTCGCTGCTGCGTCGCAAAAATCCCATAGCCGGATTGAAGTTGTCGGCCACCTCAGTGAGGGTGGTGTTGATACGCCACACGTTGGATACGTAACTCACATTCGCGTTGTACGCATACTCCGCGCCAGCCAGGTGTGGTGAAAACGAGCGCGCGAAGAAGCCGGAGAGCTGGGTGTACTGCCCGATGCCCAGCCGTCCGTCGGCGGCCACCGCCTGGTTGTTGTGGTCAGGATTCTCCAACTCGCCGGAAGCAGCGGCTCTGCGGGAAGTCGCCATGATGCCAATGCTGCTGCGTTTTGGCAGGTCTTTTCGAATGCGTGCCACAGAGAAGTTGTGACCCGGAACAGTACCGGTGACCTCTTGCGTCTGCATGCTCAACAGTCCCACGTTGAGTCCGTCCAGCTGGCCGGACAGCCGTCCGCCACCGATAATGGGTATCGGCTCTCCACCGGGTCCAATGCCGATGCGGCGGCTGAAGAAAAGCTCTACTTCCTGGCCGCTAAATTCCGAGACGCCCACAGAGAAGAGGCCTGCATTCTCCAGAAAGAAGGGGCGCTTCTCCGGAAAGAAGAGATTGAACCGGTCCAGATTGATCTGCTGTTCGTCGACTTCAACCTGCGCGAAGTCCGTGTTGTAGGTGGCGTCCAGCGTCAGCGCCGGTGTGATGCTGTATTTGAGGTCCACGCCAAAATCGCCTGTGTTGCTGGCGGTTTCAGGGTTTGCAGTATACTGGCGGGTCGTTGAACCGAGCACATACGGCATCACCTGCAGGTTGCGCTGTTGTGGCACGACCAGATCTTCCAGCCGACCGGCCTGGGACACGCGGCTGAGCGTGTACTGGCGTGGCATGCGTGTCCAATAGGCGCGCTCATTGCGACGCCGGATGTTGCGCTGAAAGTTGAGCCCCCAGACCTGATCCGATGCGCGGGGAAATCGCAGTGTCCGAAACGGTATCTCAAACTCAGCACTCCAGCCGTGCTCATTCACCGAAGCGCGCACGTCCCAGGATCCATCCCAGTTGATGTTGAATCCGCCGCCGCTGCCACTCTGCTGCCTGGCTCCAAATCCACCCTGACCCTCATTGCTTACCTGGGCGTCGTACTCTATGCCAGCGGGATTGGTGCCGAACACAAATCCGTTCTGACCATCGAGGTACGTGTCCAGAATGAGGCTGAAGCTGTCAGTTTCATCGAGCGGGGCATCGCGGCGACTGTCTGAGACGATGATGGCATCCGGTTCACGGTCAAAGCAGGTAACACCTATGTACAGTGCGCGATCGGTGTAGACGATCCGGACCTCTGTCCTTTCCGAGGCGGCGGCACCACTGTTGGGGGTTGTCTGCCAGAATTCTGTGACAGGCTCGCTCAGCGCGTACGATTCGTCGTGAACAACCTCGCCATCCAGGATTGGAGCCTTATCCACACGCATGGCACGAACATGGGGCCGCGCAGGATTGTCTGCACCGATCACGGAAGACGTCTGTGCCACGGCTTCTGCAGACCAGACCATTATCAGGGGGCTGGCCAGTGCAATCAGGCGAACAGGCATAGGAGGCGTGTCAGAGAGCTGAAACGGTGGACAGCCGGCAAGAGTATGTGAGCAAAAGCTGTACAGACCATGCTGCCAGGTAATTGAAGCCCACGATAAAGTTACAAAATTTGGCACCCGGCGGATGCACAGGAAGGGAGCCTGCTTCTGTGCTGGCAGTGAAATGCACTCACACTACTGCCGCAGCAAGCCGATCTGAGTCGTTCTGACGGCGAATCTCCGGCCTATGACGGTTCACGCACCAGCTGGGGAGCCGCATGTCCCACAGGCAAACCTCTTTCAAGCCATACAGCAATCAGGCAGCGCAAAGAGCGTACAGACCCAGGCAGGCTAGCTGCCCGTGGATAAAACAGCTTTTTGCGGGATCCCCGCGGATGATTAACTTACGGCAAACATAACCCCATCAAGGGAGAACAGCCATGGCAATGGGCAGACGGTCCCAGGGA
>JAAXGV010000177.1 GCA_012271185.1 Rhodothermales bacterium | reverse complement strand
CCACCGGCGTGATGCTGCGCTCTGAAGCCGGCAAGGCGGGCGCCTGATGCGGCCGCACAACAGCCACGCCCAGGGCATAGAGGCCATAGAGCCCTGCAAGGATCAGCCCGGGCACCAGCGCTCCGGTGAACAGGCTGCCTACGGATGCCCCCATCTGGTCAGCAAGCACTATCAGCACGATACTCGGCGGGATAATCTGCCCGAGCGTGCCCGATGCAGAAATGATACCAGATGCCAGCGACGCGGAATAGCCGTAACGCAGCATGACGGGTAACGATATGATGCCCATCGCCACGACCGAGGCACCTACAACACCGGTGGCAGCGGCTAGCAGAGCACCGACAAAGACGACCGCCAACGCCAGGCCGCCGCGCAAAGGCCCAAAAAGCTGCCCGATCGTCTTGAGCAGGTCTTCGGCCAGGCCGCTTCGCTCCAGCATCGTGCCCATAAAGATGAAAAAAGGCACAGCCAGCAGAATGTAGTTGGACATGATGCCGGAGAGGCGGTCAGGCAGCGCCAGCAGAAGCAGCCAGTCGAAGTAGCCGGAGGCGACGCCGATACAGGCAAAAACGATGGACACGCCGCCCAGAGCAAAGGCGACAGGGTACCCTGAAAAAATGAACAGCAGCGCAGCAATGAACATCAGTGGTGCCAGCCACTCGCTTCCCATATCCGCCTAGTGCTTTGTGCGCAGGAGTGAAATGTTCCGGATAATTTGTGAAGCGCCCTGCAGCAGCAGCAGCACAAAGGCCACCGGTATAACCGCCAGAAGCGGGTAGCGGGGCAGACCGCCCGGGTCGGGCGAGCCCTCCAGCCGGGCAATGGAATCAGTCACGACCGGCCATGATGTCCACAGCATCAGCACACAGAAAGGCATCAGAAAAAGCACCGCGCCGAGCAAGTTGACCCAGGCCTGATGCCGCACTGGCAAGCAGCTGTAGAAAACATCTACCCGCACGTGTGCATCAGCCTTGAGCGTGTAAGCAGCTCCCAGCAGAAACACGACGCTGAAAAGATACCACTGGAGTTCGATGAACACGTTTGAGTTCATCTTCAGTGCCACGGTGCCAACTGTGTGCAGCACATGCTCCAGCCCTGTGGCGGTTTCGTGTTCGATGCGGGCATTGCGGGACAGGTAGCGCGTGATCGCATTGTACGTTCCGGCCAGGATCATGAGCAGTGTCAGGTACCACATTGCACGGCCCACGCGCTCATTCAGGAGATCAATCCTGTCAGCAGCTCTTAGCCATCGGTCATTCATTGCAGATTTCTCGGTCAGGCCAGAAAAAACGTCACCGTTCAGAACAGAAGCAGCTGGCTGCCCTCGCTGCCTCTGGTGTGCGCGTACACCTCTGTCATCTCCAGCGCTTCTGCTGCTATGCGCCTTTGCAGGGCAACAGGTGTCAGTACGCGAGCGTGTGCACCCCAGCCCATTATCCAGGAAAACACCTGATCGTCCGGTGCATCCTCCAGCGTTACCACGATTCCGTCCCCTTTCTTGTGAATGGCTGATGCAAAAGTCGGCTTTGCTGCCACGATCCATTCAGAGCTGACTGCATCAAACTGTACACGCACAGGCACTGCGGGCTCCTCATCCGGAGGAAGGGTGTCCTCCGGCGTATATGCGCGCGGAAGCTCGTAGGGCTCGTCCTGGACTACAAGATTCAGCATCTCGTCCACCTTGAACCCGCAAACCACGCCCCGGGACACACTGTAACCCAGCGAGTGCCATCGCCCCTGCACACGAGTCAGGCCGTACGGATAATACGTATCGGGCTCGGGGGCGTCCGCCAGGGTAAAGGACACGGCAGTCTGGCTGACAAGCCCTCTGCGCAAGATCTCCAGCGCTTCCTGTTCATGGGTGGTGTCGCCCATGCCGATGGGAGCAAGCCGCAACGCGGCCTCCAAGGCTTCCACCTCTGCTGACAGATGGTCTGTGGCCGCATCCATCAGGCGCTTGCGCGCAGCTTCTGCCACGAGTTGCATATCTTTGCCGAGCCTCGCTGCCACCACGGCACTGCCCACGATCATGAGCGTCGCCTCATCGCTGGTAAGGACAACGGGGTGAAGGATGTAGTCCTTACGAAGCCGCATGCCTTGTCCCCTGCGCCCCTCCACAGGGACACCCTGCTTGCGCAGTGCCGCAATATCACGGTGTATCGTGCGTACGCTCACTCCAAGCGCCACGGCGATGTCCGCCGTGCGCAACCACAGGCGGGTGTCCAGCTTTGCTACAACATTGCGCCGCCGCGCCCGATAATCCATAGCCGTCTCGTGTGACCAGTGACCCTGCAGGCAGGGCCTGTTCAAGGTACAATGCTGATCAGACTTTTCTTTTCTGCATACCCCGTTTCTGTGCCGGCCTGCAACAAATCATACGTATTCGGATATACCTGCTTTAGTACGTGCGATCGTGTCCTTCTGGTGCTCCGCCCTGCCATCTGGGTAACCCTGTTATCAGCGTATGCTGCCCGGCTCTGAAGAATACCAAGACCTCGAATATCGCGCAAGAGGAGGTGACCCCGATGCTCAATGGGCACTGGGTCAGATTTACTTCACGGGCAGCAATGTGCCGGAAAACATGGCTAGGGCCGCACGGTGGTTTCAAAAAGCAGCCAGAAGAGGCCATGTGGAGGCGCAAAGCCACCTGGCGCATATGTACTCCCATGGCGATGGCGTGCAGCTCAGTCATCGCAAGTCTGCCTGGTGGGCCCGTCGTGCAGCCAAGAGCAACCATGCAGGCGCCCAGTATTTTCTGGCGCAGTCTTACCGGATGGGATGGGGTGTGCCCTGCAACATCAAGAAGTCGGCCAAGTGGCTTGAGCTCGCCGCGACTAATGGCTTGGTGGAAGCGCAGCATGACCTTGCCATCAGCTACTATACAGGCGATGGTGTACCTCAAGACCATGATAAGTCCATCTTTTGGATGCGTATGGCGGCGGAGCAGGGAAATGCTGAGTCGCAGTACAAGCTGGGCATACGATTTCTTCGTGAGGATGCTGCGGAAGAGGAGTACCAGGAAGCCGTGCTCTGGCTGGGCCGCGCTGCGGAACAGGGCCTAGCAGCTGCTCAGGCTTGGCTGAGTCTATGCTACATGACGGGCACGGGGCTGGAATCAGACGAGGAGGAAGCCGTTCGCTGGCTGATGCGGGCTGCCAGAGGGGGTGATGTCATTGCACAGCACCGTCTGGGCACGATGTACCACACGGGCACGGTAGTAGAGGAGAGCGCGGAGCAGGCCGTGTACTGGATCGAACAGGCGGCAAAGCAGGGTAGTGCTGAGGCGCAGTACGACCTGGCATACATGTATCATCATGGCCTTGGCGTACCCGCAGATGACATCACTACCGTCGTGCTGCTTCGGAGAGCTGCTGAACAGAGCATGCCGCACGCGCAGTACCGGCTGGCCGAGTTCTATCATGAGGGCGTTGGCGTAGCCAGAAATATCGCTGAGGCCGGCAAGTGGTACGTAAAGGCCGCCCTGCTTGGCCATGAAGAGGCGCAGTTCAAGGCAGGCGACCTTTCTTACATCGGGTTTGACGGACCGGCCGACGCTGAGAAGGCAGCATGGTGGTATAGCCAGGCGGCATGGCGGGGGCACACGGAATCACAGGCACGCCTGGGATTCCTTTACAGCATCGGCCACGGCGTGGAAGAGGATAAGGTCGAAGCCTACATCTGGTATGCTTTGGCTGCCACCCATGACAATGAAGAGGGCAGGGAGGGCAAAGCCAGGGTGGAGGAGAAGCTCAGGCCGCTTGAGCTGGCGTATGCCAAAGCGCAAGAGAAGACGCGCAGCGGGCAGATTGCCAAGGGCGACATCGATTAGCGCAGCTGCGGCTCGCCGAACAGCCCGGGGCTCTCACAGAGCCGGACGTGTGCCGCTCAATGTACTCGCGCAGCCGCCCGGAATGGCCGCCCTCCATACATTCCATGCGGCCGCCTCCATGGATCAGACAGCGCAGGCTCTCCTTCATCACCACTGCGAGGTGGGAGAAGCATCGGTGCTTAGCAGCTGCAGGAATCTTCCCGCTTGCTGCACTCCCTTCACATCACTGCTTTACGCAGGGGCCTTAGCCACCGGTATGCCAGATGTCGACCAGGCAGTGAGCAGGCACTCCGATATTATCCCGAAGCTCAGAATCCTGCCCCAGTCCTGATACTGCCTGCGTGTCACTGTGCGACACACACCGGATTCGGTCAGACTCGTCCCTGCCACCCGCACCTGCGGGCTCTCAATGCGGCGTATGAAGTTGTTCCGTGAGCGGCAACATGCCTGCGGGTGCAAATGAAGCACGCCGTACCTGCCAAAACGGTGCATCAGGCATATATTCACAGATTCCTGTCGGAAGGCTGACGAGCGTACCGGAGTGGCGCCCTGGTGCCGGTGAAGCGGTGTGACAGGCAAGAAAAGACTGCAGACCACCTGATATCAGTATGCAGACCACATATGAGGAGGGCGTCGGTGCTTCGCTGGGCTGTGCTGAGGCATGTTCCTGCCTGGCGCTGACCGTCAGTGAAGGGCTTGGCGAGGCAGGGAAGCCACTGAAGAAGGTACGGTTCTGTCTGACACCAGAACGGCATTCAGCGACGGAGGTGCTTACCGGTGCGGAAGCCTTCAAGCTGCCGCACCGGGTCCGCCAGTTTCCACCTTCAAGCGTCTGGCCACGGCACGGTGCTGACTGTCCGCAACTGCACATACTGGTATGTCGTTGACTCTCCGGCTTGTTGGATCACTGGTCAGAAAGCATTTCCGGGCGCTGATCAGCCAAGCCATGGGATCCGGCTACTCGCGAACGGTAAGCCGGCTTGGAGCCACTGCGGAAAGGGGTGATCCCGAGGCTCAGTACTTGCTGGGCTGCGCATATTATTCCGGCAAGGGTGTGCAGGAAAGCCTGCCAGAGGCGGCACGCTGGTACTGGTCGGCAGCACATCAGGGACATGCGGGGGCCCAGTGCAACCTTGGGGTCCTGTTTTACTATGGGCGCGGCGTGGAGCAGAGCTTCATACAGGCGGTCACGTGGCTTTCGATGGCAGCGGCCCAAGGCAGCATCAGTGCACAATACAGCCTTGGAGCATGTCACGAGAATGGGGAAGGCACACCTGTCAATTATGCGGAGGCTGCTCGCCTCTACCGGCTGGCCGCGGACCGCGGATACGGTCCCGCGCAGTACAGCCTGGCCCTGATGACAGAGCACGGCCGCGGCGTTCCCCGGAGCCTGACTGAAGCTTACGTCTGGTACTCCTTGGCTGCGGCGCAAGGCGACCGGGCCGCGGAGCACTGTCAGCAGCGGCTTGACAGCCAGCTTGCCTCCCGCATGGCTGCCCTTGCCCGGCAGCTCGCTGCAAAGCGGGCCAATACAATAGAGTTGCGGAGACGTGCCTCATCGTCCTGATGCTGCTGCCCTATCCGGAGGGGTGTTGCACTTTATCATACTGATCAGTACACTCATACGGCAAATCGGACCGATTCTTAACGATCACCGTTGTATCAGATACTCTGACCAACCTTGAACAGGTTGTCAGAATCTG
This sequence comes from Rhodothermales bacterium, assembly GCA_012271185.1. GTDB lineage: Bacteria > Bacteroidota > Rhodothermia > Rhodothermales > Bin80 > JAAXGV01. The sequence goes on along the minus strand of JAAXGV010000177.1, from coordinate 2,997 downwards.
ATTCGCCTTATTACACATACTGCAAGACATGTTTCAAGCGATTCCATGGACGAGCGATTAACCGCATTGATCGATGCTGCCGAGGAAGGAGACAGCGACGCTCAGCTGTGTCTTGTGCAGGCTATTGAGAAGGGTGACGAACTCGAACGGGACCCCTGGCTGGCGCTTTACTGGCTTGAGCAGTCGGCTGAAGGTGGCAATGCTGAGGCGCAATACCTGCTTGGCGAGCGATACATGGGCGGCGAACAGGTTGAAAAAGATCCCGCAAAAGCCCTGGAATGGTACCTGTCAGCAGCCAAGCTTGGGTATGCACAGGCACAGGTTGCACTTGCTGCGCTCTATTACAGAGGGCGCAGCGTTACTAGGGACTATGGTGAATCAGTGTACTGGAACCGGCTGGCCGCAGACCAAGGCCATAAAACGGCACAGTATCGGCTGGGATGCTCATACAGCCGCGGATGGGGAGTTGCCGAAGACTGGGCCGAAGCAGTGCGGTGGTTTCGGCTGGCCGCAGAGCAGGGGGTACGCAAAGCCCAGTTCAATCTCGGCGTGGCTTACGACAACGGGCGCGGCGTACCGCGGGACAGAGCAGAAGCATTCAACTGGTACCGGAAGGCCGCTGAGCAGGGCTTTGTGCCTGCTCAGTTCAACCTTGGCGTCTGCTACCACTACGGAAACGGGATAGCCAGCAGCAAAGAGGAGGCCGTGCACTGGTACCGCCTCGCTGCGGAGCGCGGCAACGCGGCAGCGCAGGCGAACCTCGGCAACATGTACCGGCGGGGGGACGGTGTTGAACAAGACTACGAAGAGGCCGTGCGCTGGTGCTACCAGGCTGCCCTGCAGGGTCATGTTGGGGCAATGAACAACCTCGCCCTGGCCTTCAAGACAGGCAAAGGCGTTGGCAAAGATGACGGTAAGGCGCTGCAGTGGTTCAAGACCGCAGCCAACCAAGGCCATTTGGGCGCAATGAATAACCTTGGAACGGCCCATCTACATGGAACGGGCACAGCGCAGGATTACGAGAAAGCTGTGCAATGCTTCAGGTGGGCAGCCGACAGAGGCAACGCCTGGGCCCAGAACAACCTTGGCTTGATGTACAAGAAGGGACTTGGTGTTCCGCATGACCGCGAAGCGGCGCTGCGGTGGTTCAAGGCTGCAGCCGCTCAGAATCATACGCGTGCTCTGATCAATCTGGCCGCAGCGTACAGGAAAGGGCACGGCGTGCAGCAAGACGCTGGGGAGGCTGTCCGCTACTACCGGAAGGCAGCGGATTCCGGGAGCCCTCTGGCACAGAACCACCTGGGTATGTCCTACTTGCACGGGTGTGGTGTTGCACAGGACCTGGAGGAGTCAGCCCGCCTGTTCGGGAAAGCTGCCAAAGCCGGCTTTTCAAGCGGGCAGCACAACCTGGCGATGGCCTACCTGGAGGGTCGGGGCGTTACGAAGGACTGCCATACTGCGGTGCACTACTTCAAGCTGGCGGCGGATCAGAACCACCCCTGGGCCCAAAAAAAGCTGGGAGACCTGTACGCGAATGGGCTGGGCGTGACTTGCGACAAGGTGGAGGCGTTGCGGTGGTACCGCCTGGCTGCCACGCAGGGCCATGCCGGAGCGCAGTGCCACGTGGGCCGTGCCTACCATGAAGGGAGCATCGTCCAGCAAGACTATGACGAGGCATTGCTCTGGTTCAGAAAAGCTGCCAGCCAAGAGCACTCAGTGGCGCAGTACTGGCTGGGTGTTATGCACAACGATGGCAGTGGAGTGCCTCGGGATTATGCAGAAGCAGAGCGCTGGTTCAGTCTGGCAGCGGCCAACGGCAACTTCAATGCTAAGCTTGAGCTTGGCGAAGTCCCTGGCCTGGAAGAATTTGCGGAGGAACTTCTCTAGCTCTTGCTGACAGCACCTCTCCGAAAACGGGCAGCATCACCAGACAGCGCCGCCGGGCCTGCGGAAGACATGCATGGCGGGTTCCCAGCCCCGAGTAGCCGTTTGGAACTCAGCCCCAGTTGTGCTGCGCTTTAGGGCTGGACTCCCCCCTGCGTATCGGTGATCCTTCATCATACCGCATTTGCGCAAGGGGATCGGCCGGATGCAACACAGAGCCCACCAGAGGCCTGATATTCAGGCCTGAGCCCGGAGGCTGGCCCTTCTCATGTAAAGCTCCCTTCTCTGCTCAACACACAAGAAGTGCCGCAGCCAATGACGTGCATCATCGTGTGCTTGCCCAAGGTGTGATCGGAGTCGTTTCCTGGCTGTCATATGCCCGTTAAGCGGCCCAGCGGGCGCTGCCAGACGGACTGCTCTCAGCGGCTTCGCACACGTCGCAAGAATCCCCACTCACGCTGCGGCGTTCCATCGCCTTCCGACCGGGTCCCCACAGGCTTCATGGCTTAACCTGCGGCCCTCCTCAACCCAGTATTCTGACCGCCTTGGATGCGTCGCCCCGCGTAGTGCTGAAGTTCGGTGGTACCAGTGTATCCACCCGGCCACACTGGGATACCATAGCATCCATTGCACAGCAGAACCTTGATGCGGGGAAGCACCCCATCGTGGTGTGTTCGGCCATGGCGAAGGTCTCGCGTGAGCTGGAAGCGCTACTTAACGCGGCGCTGGCAAACCGGCACGAGGCGCCGCTTCAGGTGATCAAAGCGCAGCATCTGGATCTTGCCCGCCAGCTTGAAGTGGACGGTGCCACGCTCCTGGCGCGCTACTTCGATAGTATCACCCGTCTCGCCTACGGGATCTCACTCACACAGGAGGCCGGGCCTGCCGTTCGGGCCCGTATCCTGTCAGGTGGCGAACTCATGCTCACAACACTCGGTGCGGCCTTCCTTAACAACCAAGGGCTGGAGACCACCTGGCGTGACGCCCGCACCATGCTCAAGGCACAGACAGACATGCGTGCCCCGCTGCATGAACAGTACCTGTCCAACCAGTGCCGCTACGAGCCTGATGTGACACTGCAGTCCGACCTTGCGTCCGACACCATTACCGTGA
>JAAXGV010000101.1 GCA_012271185.1 Rhodothermales bacterium | reverse complement strand
AGACGGCCACGCGCAACACGCTGGACCTCTCGGCCGTGCCGGTTGTCAAGAAGAAGAGCCATCTGCCGGTCTTTGCTGATCCCAGCCACGCCACAGGCATACGCAACAAAGTGATCCCCATGGCGCGGGCTGCTGTGGCTGCTGGTGCGGACGGCATCATCGTCGAGGTGCACCCGGATCCGGCCAGCGCCTTAAGCGATGGTCCTCAGTCGCTGTTCTTCGAACAGTTTGTGGAGCTGACCGGCCAGATCCGCGACATAGCACGGGCTATCGGGCGCACAATGCGTATGCCTGAATACGCTTGATGCTGCCATGCGCAGAGGTCATCTCCATATCATCTGTGCAGTGCTGCTGGCAGGCTGCGTCTCGTCCGGGGAGAGCCGGTCCCCAAACAAGACGGGCACCATCACGCATCAGGAGATTGAGTCGACCGGGCTCGTGTTTTCTTCAGCATATGATGTTGTGCGGCAGCTGCGGCCACAGTGGCTGATCAAGCGCGGCGTCTCCACCTTCGTTCCGACGGGTGTTTCTGACACGTTGCTGGACTTCATCGCCGTGTATATCGATAACCAGCTGCTTGGAGACCATGAGACACTGCGGCAGCTGTCGCCGCTGTTCGTCAGGGATATAAAATTCCTGGATACGGCGCAGGCGCAGCGCCTTGGATCACGCAGCCATATCCACGGTGCAATAGTCGTCAGAACCCGGACACGTTAACAGTCGGAATGCTGGATATCGCCAAGCTGCAGGCGGTCAAGTGTCGCCTGCAAGAGGTTGACAGGCTCATTCAGACGCCGAAGGTGGCCGCAGATCCTCAGCAGATGGCGAAGCTCGGACCTGAGCACCGTGAGCTCAGCGAGGTTGTGGAGCTTATTGAGGCGTACGAGGCGATGCAGTGTGAGGTAAAGGAGCTGCACGATATCGTGCAGCTCGAATCTGACGAGGAGTTCGTCAAGTACGCCAAGGAGGAACTGAACAGATTTTCGTTGGCGCTTCCAAAGCTCGAGCATGCGTTGCGTATGAAGCTGATTCCCAAAGATCCTGCCGATGCCAGAGACGCTATCGTAGAGATACGGGCTGGCACTGGTGGCCATGAGGCAGCGCTCTTCGCAGCTGATCTCTTTCGGCTCTATCACCGCTATGCTGACAGCAAAGGCTGGAAGCTCAGCATCATGAACGTCTCCGAGGGCGGCGCGGGCGGTTACAAGGAGATCGTCTTTGGTGTCAGCGGTGGAGCGGTTTATGGCCTGCTTAAGTACGAGAGCGGTGTTCACCGCGTACAGCGCGTGCCGGAAACAGAGTCCAGCGGACGTCTGCACACCTCTGCGGCTACTGTGGCCGTCCTTCCGGAGGCAGACGAGGTGGAGGTGGCTGTAGGATCCCAGGACATCAAGATCGACGTGTATCGTTCGAGCGGGCCAGGAGGTCAGAGTGTTAACACGACCGATTCAGCGGTACGTATCACGCATATCCCTACGGGCCTGGTGGTGACCTGCCAGGATGAAAAAAGCCAGCACAAGAACAAGGCCAAGGCGCTGCGCGTGCTGCGCTCCAGGCTGTATGATCTCAAGATGCAGGAGGTCAATGCGGCGCGCGATGCGGCGCGGCGCTATGCGGTGAGCAGTGGGGACAGGTCGGCCAAGATCCGGACATACAATTTTCCCCAGGACCGGGTGACCGACCACCGCCTGGGTGGCAAGTTCAAGAACTACCCGCTGCACAAGGTTATCGGCGGCGAGCTTGACGGGCTCCTTGATGCCCTCCGGGCGCTGGACAACACTGAGCGGCTCGCCCATCTGTAGCTGCTTCAAGGACTGTTTTCACCGGCAGCGGCGGATCAAAGTGCACAGGCAAGGGTTAAGGGACCGAACACCCTGCTCCCCGGGCGGGGGCATGACCTTTTTGTCATTCCACAGGGCTCTGTTGATATGAGAGGAATCAGACGGATGTACGAGCTCACGTACATCCTGACTTCAGTGCTGTCATCGGATCAGATTTCCGATGTCGTAACCAAGATTACTGCTGCGGTAGAGAATGCCGGCGGCACCGTCAAGCGGGTGGAACAGTGGGGCATGAAGCGGCTGGCCTATCCGGTAGCCAAGAAGCGCAACGGCTACTATGTGAATATGTACTTCGAGGGCCCAGGCACCGTCGTGGCGCGGCTTGAGCGACTTCTGGCGATAGATGACCACGTCTTGCGGTATCTCACGCTTGCAATGGACAAGAAGATGCTCGCGGCTTATCAGACAAAGTGGCTGAGCGCGGCATCAGCCGACGCGGGCGAGGACTCACCTGCTCCGGTGGAGCTTCCTGTGGTGCGTGGGCAGCGGTATATCGACTACAAGGAGGTCGAGTACCTGCAGCGCTACATCAATGAGCAGGGCAAGATGATGCCGAGGAGGGTAACGGATGTTTCAGCGAAGCGGCAGCGTGCCATCACCCGTGCCATCAAGCGGGCGCGCCATCTGGCGCTTATCCCGTACGTGGCAGATGCCGTCAAGTAGTCTCTGATCCGCTAAACAATGAACGTCATTCTACTCAGAGATTTGAAGGGCCTCGGCGAGGAGGGCGCGGTTGTAACGGTCAAGGCCGGCTACGGGCGCAACTACCTCATTCCGAAGGGCTATGCCCGCTTGGCCACGCCTGGTGTGATACGTGCGCGTCAGGAAGAGATGCGGCAGCAGGTGCGCAAACGCGCACAGGAGCGCAGGAATGCAGAGCTGCTGAGGCAGGAGCTGGAGAAGGTTGTCGTAAAGGTGGAAGCCAAAGTAGGCGAAGAGGATCGCATCTTTGGCACGGTGACACCGCAGCAGGTCGCGCTGGGGCTTGCAATTCAGGGCTTCAAGATTGACCGGCGCACGATCAGCTTCGCCGAGGATGTGCGCTCCCTGGGAGTCTACACGGTCACGATCAAGGTCGGTCCCAACGTCCAGGCCAAGGTCAAGGTACAGGTGATGCCAGAGGGTACCCTGGGACTGTAAACCTGATGTTGCCAAACCGTGGCAACGATGCTCCGAAAGCTCCCTTTCCTGACTTCGGCCCTGCTGTGCTGGTTGCCTCCCGCACACGGACAGGTTCGCAGCCGCGCGCTCGATGTCGTTTCCTGGCATGTGCGGTCAGAGCCGGAGTCCGTGCGGCCAGGTGGCGTGGTGCGGCTCGTTTTTCAGGCGAAGCTGGGCGAGCCTGACGACAGGTGGTGGAAGATGTATGCTTTGGGGTCTCCGCTCCCCAGCCGCGCTGTGGCCATCACCCTGACGGACCTTCCGGCGGACGTTGAGCAGGCAGGGCTGGTGGAGCAGTGGGGAGCAGAGAGCGGGTATGACCAGTGGTTTGATACTACGGTGGTGTACTTTGAGCGCCAGGCGCTGCTGTGGACTGATCTGAAGGTGGGGCCTGGTGCGGCTGAGCGCAGGAGCAGCGTGCATGGCACGATCACCTTTATGGTGTGCAGCAGGCGCATCTGCCTGCCGCCAGCGACGCGGCCGTTTACTGTTCCGGTAAAGATTCAGCGCGATGCCAGTGGCGTCCTGTCCCCGGCACCCCCGCAGTACGATCCAACAATCATGGAGCGTGGTCCGACGCCCATACCTGAGCAGGAGCCGATCTGGCAGCGCAACGGCCTCATGCATTGAACGAGCTGGCAGCCAGCCTTGACTGGAGCCATTCTTTGCCGTCATGGAACAGCCCGTCATAACTGAAAGCTTGCGTCATTTCTCCGGTCCTGCAGGAACCCGGTCCGCAATAATCCACAAGCGCCTGTCCATTCCTGCCGCGAACGGCGATCTGGTCGGTGGTGTTAAAGCTTTCGTGTGCAGCCTTCGTTGATTCATCACGCCTTCCAGTGAATTCTGCCAAGTCATTTCATCCGCCGCGGCGGATTCTGATGGGCCCGGGTCCGTCTGCCATTGCCCCGCGCGTGCTGGAAGCTATGGCGCGCCCTGTGATTGGTCACCTTGATCCGGAGTTTGTGAGCCTGATGGACCGTATCAAGGCGCAGCTCCAGCGTGCGTTCAGGACAGACAATCCGCTTACCATGCCCGTGTCAGGGCCTGGATCCGCAGGCATGGAGTCCTGCATCGTGAACCTCCTGGAGCCGGGAGAGACGGTCGTCATATGCCAGAATGGCGTGTTTGGCGGGCGCCTGAAGGCCATGGCCGAGCGCTGCGGAGCCACTGTAGTGGATGTAAAAGACGAGTGGGGGCGGGCTGTGAGCCCGGAGAAGCTGGCATCGACGCTGGACAGGACTCCTCAGGCTCGCGTGGTGGCGTTCGTGCATGCCGAGACTTCGACAGGCGCATTGTCGGACGCCGCGGCCTTGGCCGGGATTGCGAAAGACTATGACTGCCTGACGATTGTGGACGCGGTAACCTCCCTGGGAGGTTCGCCACTGGAGGTGGACTTGTGGGGGTTGGACGCGGTGTATTCGGGCACGCAGAAATGCCTGTCGTGCATGCCGGGGCTCTCCCCGCTGACGATGAGCTCCCGGGCGCTGCAGAAAATCGGACAGCGCCGCAAACCGGTGCAAAGCTGGTTTATGGATGTTACGCTTGTGGCAGGGTATTGGGGCGGCAGTGCTAGGCGTGTCTACCACCACACGGCACCAGTCAACGCCTTGTATGGCTTGGACGAGGCGCTGCTCATGCTGCACGAAGAAAGCATGGAAGCCGCATGGTTGCGGCATCAGCGCAACCATGCGGTGTTGTGTGCAGGCTTGGAGGCGCTGGGAGTGGATTTTTTTGTTCCCCCGGCAGAGCGGATTCCGCAGCTCAATACGGTGCGCGTTCCCGCCGGGATAAACGAAGCACGTGTGCGGGAAAGGCTCTTGGAAGATTTCGACATAGAGATAGGAGCCGGTCTGGGTGCACTGGCAGGCAAGGTGTGGCGCATTGGGCTGATGGGCCACAGCAGTCGCCGGGAGAATGTTATGGCATGTCTGGCTGCGCTGGGGCACCTTCTGATGGATGAGGGCTTGAAAGTGTCAGTCGCGGAGGCTACCGCCGAAGCTGAGCGCGCACTGCGGTAGCGGATTTTTCTGGCTGTAATCAGGTATGGACTTTTTCTGGTATGACTATGAGACGACCGGGCGCAGGCTGAGGGAGGATCGTCCGGTCCAGCTGGCGGGTGTTCGTACCGATAGCCGGCTGAACAGGAAGGATGCGTACGTCAATCTGTACTGCCAGCCAGCGTGGGACAGCCTGCCCCAGGTCGGTGCCTGCCTGGTTCACAGAATTTCGCCGCAGGTGGCCGAAGAAAAAGGCGTTACCGAGCACGAGTTCGCCACCAGGGTCCACGAATTCCTGACGGTGGAGGAAACATGCGTGGTGGGCTATAATGCGATGAAGTTTGACCACGTGTTTACACAGTTCCTGTTTTGGCGGAATCTGCGTGACCCGTATGCCTGGCATTGGAAGCACGGCAATTCGAAGTGGGATATTATTGAGCTGTTCCGCGCAGCCTATGCACTGCGTCCCGAGGGCATCAAGTGGTCCGCAAGGAATGAGAACGGCAAAGTGGCGTTTGGCCTGGAAGAGCTGGCGGAAAGAAACGGAATCAAGGGTGACACGAGGCTGCATGATGCGCGCATTGACGTTGAGGTGATGCTGGAGATGGCACGGCTGATCAAAAGAAAGCAGCCCCGTCTGTTCGACTACTACCTGTCCCTTCGGCGCAGGAAGGCGGTAGAAGAACAGATCAGAAAAACATTCATCTATGTGTCAGGTAAGGTGCTGTTCTGGCGTCAGGCCGGCACCATAGCGGCACGTCTGGGCCGTGATACTGTGAACGGGTATATACTGGCTTTCGATCTCGCGTATGACCCGAGAAAGTGTTTCGACTCCTTGGAGCAGTCTTTGTCCGAACAGGGCAGCTACTGCAACAGAGCTGTGCACTGGTTCAAGGCGAACGCTTCACCGTTTGTAAAGAGTTACAACATCACCGGAGGGGCAGGAAAGCGTGTGCAGGCGGTGCTGGACAGACTCAATCTCGATCTGAACACAGTGCGCTTGCACTGGCAGGCATTGCAGGACAATCCCGACTTTTCCTGGCGTGTAAGGGCTGCGTACAAGAAGCGGAAATCTGAGGCCGGGAGACAGGACGTTGACGCTGCCCTGTATGACGGTTTTGTTGGCTCTGGTGACCGGGCCCGGTTGGATGCGATACTGGACTCCTGCGGGACGCCGGGTGCGCACTGGGAAGATCAGCCATTCCAGGACAATCGGCTGCCAGAGCTCGTGTTTCGGTTCCGTGCACGAAACTTCCCCGACTCCCTTCGTTCGGGTACAGAAAAGGAGCGCTGGGTGGCCTATTGCAGACACAAGCTGTTCGAGAAGAAAGATGACAAGGGGATCACGGCATTTGAGCAATATCGGATGGACATCAGAGTGCAGCGTCTGAAAAATCCTGATGGTGAGACCCGGGAGCTCCTGAGCGAGCTGGAAGCCTATGGTCAGGAGCTGAAATCCAGGCTGCGGGCTTAGCCCGTTTGCGGGCGTTTCCCGGTCATGACCGCCGTGACGGATTACGTGCGAGGAGGGCCCGTGCAGCGATCCGGGCATATGCCTGGTCCGATCCGCCCCAGGTTGGCTGGGCCAGTGGCATGCACAGCGGTACACTGTGGTGGAATAAAAACGGTTTGAGGCGTATCAAAGCTGTGTAGAGCAGGCGTGCAGTCAACCCGGCTGCGAGCGTACATGAAAGCTGACCCGCGAAGCACTGATGATCAGCTGTTACAGCAGGCACGAGAGGGGAACATGCAGGCGTTCCGTTTCCTTGTTGAACGCTACGAAGGGGCTGTGGCGGGAACCGTTATCGGCATGCTGGGACGGGGACCGGAAGCTGACGATGCCGGACAGGAAACCTTCATACGCTTTTACCAGTCGCTGCACCGCTTCCGGGGCGATGCCAGCCTGAAGACCTACCTGACACGCATCGCGATCAACCAGTCACTGAAAGTGCTCAAGAAGCGAACAACATGGCGGCAGCGATTTACATTGCAGAACGACGGGGGGTGGTCGGACGAGCCCTTTGTCGATGGTGCGGACACTATCGACCAAAACGAACGTATCCGCCTCGTGCACCAGTCGCTGGACCGGCTCAGCCCGCAGCATCGCGCCGTTGTCGTGCTCCGCATGCTGGAGGGTTACAGCACCCGCGAGACCGCGAAGATGTTGGGCATTCCGCAAGGCACCGTCATGTCGCGCTTATCGCGTGCCATGTCGGTGCTTCAATCCATTCTCAAGCCACTATTGACCGATGAGCTCTATGCGAATGCGAACGAGTGAAAACCACGATGATGCAGCCTGCCGCGAGCTTACGCGGTTGCTCTCGGCCGGCCGGCGGGATTCGTTTGCTCCGTACTTCAGCGATCGCGTCATGAAGCGCCTGCTGTCCAGCCCTGCCGCCGCCGGCGCGGATGCGTTCTATGACTCCTTGCGTCGCCTGTTTCTGCGTACAAGTGCGCTGAGTATCGCTGCGGCAGCGATACTCTGTATCATCAATGTGCTTGCTTACCAGGATCTGGGCGTGGTTACTACTTTGGTGGACACGCTGTTCGGGCTCCCGTCAGCCTCCATCACGGATGCGTTGTCTTATAGCGCCTTGTAGGAAATGGTTTTGAGTGTGCGGGCAAAATCGGCCATACTGCTGCTGATCTCAGTCGGGATCGGCATGCTGCTGGGTGCCCTTCTCCAGGCGAGGCTGGCCGAGCAGCGGCTGGAACGGCTGGCACTGCTTCGGTCTGAGCGTGGCCTGACGATGGCCTTCGAGCGCTTCATTGAGCCTGTCGATGAGGCGCAGCATCAGGAAATCCAGGAGGTGCTGGACTCCTTGGCGCAGAGCCTGGCGGCACATATCAGGCAGAATCATGAAGAGTCTGAAGCCCTGCTCGATTCTGCCATGCAGGTACTTCACGCGGTACTGAACGACGAGCAGATTGTGCAGCTGGAAGAGCGGATGGAGCGCTGGGATGAGCGCATGCGGCTCCGCAACAGACGCAGGCTGCCGCCCCGGCGTCGCCGTGCCTTGCCGCCTCCATAGCAGGTTCGGCACGGAGGGAGCCAACGGCCGGACTCGAACCGGCGACCTGCTCATTACGAGTGAGCTGCT
>JAAXGV010000170.1 GCA_012271185.1 Rhodothermales bacterium | reverse complement strand
GTATGGTTCAACCTTTGCAACAAGGCCCATGGCCTCCAGGTCGGCGGCTATCCTGTCGCGCGCCACAAAGCGATCCAATCCCTGGTAGGCGCCCCCTGCCTCGTTGATGGTGCCATCGGGCGCCATCACGTTGATAAGATCCAGGTTGTGGCGCCTGCCGACCTCGTAATCGTTTTTGTCATGAGCCGGCGTAACCTTCAGCGCTCCTGTTCCAAACTCCGGCTGCACGTACGCATCCGCGATGACAGGTATGATACGGCCTGTCAGCGGCAGATGGACGCTTTTGCCAATGAGCGCTGCGTATCGCTCATCGTGCGGGTTGACAGCCACGGCGGTATCACCGAGCATGGTTTCAGGCCGGGTGGTTGCCACAGTGATGTGGCCGGTACCACCGGCTACCGGATACCGGATGTGCCACAGAAAGCCGTCGCGCTCCACATTGTCCACCTCCTCATCAGACAGAGCCGTACGGTCGACCGGGCACCAGTTGACCAGGTAGTACCCGCGATAAATCAGCCCGTCTTCATACAACTTGACGAAGATGCGCTGGACACTCCGGACGTAGCGCTCATCCATCGTGAAACGCTCACGCTCCCAGTCACAGGAATCCCCAAGGCGCCGCTTCTGCTGCAGAATGCGCCCGCCGTATTCGTTCACCCACTCCCACACGCGAGAAACGAACGCATCACGCCCCAGGTCGTGGCGCGTCAGCCCCTCGCTTTCTTTCAGCGTCCGCTCTACAACGTTCTGCGTAGCGATGCCAGCGTGATCTTTCCCGGGCATCCACAACACCTCGCGACCCTGCATACGCCGGATGCGGGTGAGCACATCCTGAATGGTATCCTGAAGGGCATGCCCCATATGCAGCGCACCCGTGACGTTGGGGGGCGGCATCATGATGACATAAGGCTCCTTGCCGCTGTCACGATCGGCCCGGAAAAAGCCGTTCTCCTCCCAGAACCGATACCACTTCTTCTCTATCTCAGCAGGTCGGTAGGCCGCACTGACCTGCGCCGGGGTATCGCTCATCTCAGTGTCCGGTGTTACTGTTATGCACCAGCCTGCGCGCGGACTGCAGCAAAATGCGTCTTGATTTCCTCCAGACTGTCTCCGCCATACTTTTCCAGAAACGCGCTGGCAATCACGAAGGCCACCATGGCTTCGGCCACCGTGGAAGCCGCCGGGACACTCGTGACATCGCTGCGCTCATAACGGGTCGGTTGCGACACACCTGACTTTATGTCAACGGTTTCGAGCGCCTTGATGAGTGTGGGGATGGGCTTCATGAATCCCCGCAGGATGACCGGCATCCCGTTGGAAATACCGCCTTCTATGCCACCAGCGTTGTTGCTGCGCCGTCGGTATACGCCATCTTTCAGGTAAATCGGGTCGTGCACCTTGGAGCCGGGGGTAAACGAGCCCGTTATGCCATTGCCAATCTCTACGGCTTTTTGCGCGGGTATGGAAAGGACCGCCTGTGCCAGCCGTCCGCCCAGCCGGTGCTCCCAGTGCACATAGGAACCGAGCCCGGGGGGCACCCCCGTCACGAGCACCTCATACACACCGCCGAGTGAATCCCCCTGCTTCTTCGCCTCCCTGATGTGATCCACACACTGAGATGTCAGGTCCTCGTCTGTCATCCGCACCTCGCTTCTGTCCGCCAAGCGGCTTACAGCTTCCGCGCCGGACTCTTCGGCCAAAGCATCTATGCGTGCGCGCCAGCTCCCAGCCGCATCGAATCCAACCTTCCCAATACGGACGACGTGGCTGCCCACTTCAACGCCCACCTGTTTCAGAAGCAGCCGTGCCAGCGTACAGCAGGCAACGCGCATAGCGGTTTCGCGCGCACTGGCCCTGTCGATGACCGGCCGGATGTCATCGAAGCCATACTTCTGCACACCAACAAGGTCTGCATGCCCGGGTCTGGGGAGCGTTATGGGTGCAACACCTTCGCCCGTTCCGTCCACGGCCATCACGTCAGGCCAGCCGGCGCGGTCCTTGGCATAGGCTGCGTTGTCCAGGCGCAGCGCGACAGGGCCAGCGATAGTCCTGGAAAAGCGCACCCCGGAATAGATGTGAACCCGGTCTCTTTCGATCTTGGCGCGCCCACCGCGTCCAAACCCCAGCCAGCGCCGGGCAAGCTGGAAGTTGATCTCATCCACTGTGACCGGCACACCTGCCGGCATACCTTCCACAATACCGATGAGTGCTTCGCCGTGCGATTCGCCAGCTGTCAGATATCTAAGCGCTGGCATACCGGCCGTGTTCCAGCTCCTGTCCGCCCATCCTCTTATCCGTCTGTCATGCGGATCTCTGTCGGCTCGTCCCCATCGTGCAGGATCGTGAGGCGCACGTCTGCAGCATCTGCCAGTATGCGCAGGGCCTCGGCCATTGAGCCGATGGCTTTCCCGTTGATCGCTGTTACTACGGCAAAGTCGGGAACACCTGCGCGGCTGGCGACAGACCCTTTCTGCACATCGTACAGATACATGCCCGCGGAGACGCCGAAGCTGTCCGCTTCATCCTCGCGCAATGCACGCACAATCAGGCCCCAGCGATTAAGGTAATACAGCTCCTCATTCTGCTGATGGCTCACCCTGCTGATCCACTCCGCCGTTCCGGGGTCATCGTCGCCCACCAGCGTAACCACATGGCTTCGGGTACTGCCGCGGCGCCAGGCCAGGATCGTGACACGATCGCCCGGACGGAACTGTGCGATGATGCTCTGCAGCTCATTGGGCTCATTTACCGGACGACCCTCAATGGACAAGACAACGTCACCTTCGCGGAGACCCGCCTTGTGTGCAGCACCGTCACGACGTACATAATCAAGATACACGCCTTGCACACGCTCCAGGCTAAGCTCCCTGGCAAAATCGGCGTCCACACGCTCCAGCTGCACACCCAGGTAGCCACGCTTAACTCTTCCATAGGCTATGAGGTCGCGCACCACACGGTCTACGAGGTCAACCGGAATAGCAAATCCGTACCCCTCGCTGTACCCGGAATGCGTAGCAATCGCGGTATTGATTCCGATCAGCTCACCCCGAAGGTTGACCAGTGCGCCCCCGGAGTTGCCCGGGTTGATCGCCGC
>JAAXGV010000110.1 GCA_012271185.1 Rhodothermales bacterium | reverse complement strand
AAAAAAGTGATTTTATCCACGGGCAGCTATGCCATTGGCGGGGTCGCGCCTGTAGGGCACCCTGCACCGCTCAGGACCTGCGTGGACCGGAAGCTGCTTCAGTACGATCGGGTATGGGCGGCGGCAGGCACGCCGCATGCGGTGTTTTCATGTTCGCCCGACTTCCTGGCTGGGCTGGGAACAGTGGCGGACATCAGGCAGAATTCATCGCCATGAGAAGCTGTACGCCCCGCACAACAAGGTGCGGATCAGCATGGTCTATACCCATAACATGCTGCGCCAGGTAAGTATGCCAGCCGCCTGTTGCAACGACGACACGGGTCGATCCCAGCACAGACGAAAGTCGATGCAGGCTTCCGTGCACGCGGTCGGTCAGGCCGTGCAGGACCCCCGCACGCATCGCTTCTATGGTGGAGGTACCTATGACTTCGGGGTTGCCTGCCAGCGTGATCCTCGGCAAGGCTGCGGTGCCCGTGGCAAGGGCACTGCTTTCCAGGTCCGGTCCAGCGCTTATGGTTCCTCCCAGAAATGTGCCATCCCGGATAACATCCACGGTAAGTGCAGTTCCTGCGTCGATGACAATGGTGGGGTGCCCCTCTCCATAGCAGTGCCAGGCTGCGGCTGCGGCAGCAAGCCGGTCTGCGCCAAGTGCACCGGGCGGATGGTACGCCACAGCAAAGGGCAGTGTCAGCCCGTGCCTGACCTCCAGGATCGGAGCGCTGGAATGACTCTTTAGCAGATCCAGCAGGAGCTCACGGGTGACAGGCGAGACGCTTGACAGTCCGACACGATCTATGTGGAAGGCCTCGAGGATGGCGCGCAGATGATTCTCCCATGCCTGATGAACGGCCGTTGACCTGCACGTTATCAGCTCACCCCCGTGAAAAATTGCCACCGTGATCGTGCTGTTACCGATGTCCACTGCCAGATGCATGCTCGTCTACGCCCTGGCCAAGGTTGCATCACCCGCATGCACGACATACTCACCGGCATCTGCCTGAAGCCGCAGTGCTCCCGTTTCTGTCACCCCCAATGCTTTCCCGGTAACCGGAGGCGGCCCTTTCACGCTCACAGTTTTTCCCAGGTCATGCAGGTGACACGTGTATTCTGACGTGATTGCAGCGCTGTGCAGGTGCAAGGACTCGTACCGGTGCTCCAGTCGAGCCAGGAGGCTGGCCGCCAGCATACCCCGTGGGGTCTGCTGACCCGTCTCCAGAAGGATTGAAGTGGCACGCTGCTCCAGCTCGGGCGGAAACGTGTTCTGATTAACATTAAGGCCTATTCCCAGCACGACGACAGGTGCTTTCGCGGGCGACAGCAAAGATTCCAGCAGCATGCCACAGCACTTGCGTCCGGCAAGGAGGATATCGTTGGGCCACTTGACTGACGCTTCAACCGGACTCGCGACGTGGCGCAGCACATCAAAAACAGCCAGACTTGCCGCCAGTGTGATCAGTCCAAGCTGCAAGGGCTGCAGGCGGGGTCTGAGTATCACAGACAGCATCAGGTTCTTGCCTGGTGCAGCGTTCCAGCGCCGGCCTTGGCGTCCGCGCCCCATGCGCTGGAACTCCGCCATCACCGTGCTGCCCTCTGCTGCCCCCACGTCAGCCCATGCCATGGCAAGTGTATTGGTAGAGTCTACTGTGTCGTAAGCGCGCAGCGCCTGTCCAAAGCGGCGTGTGGCAAGGAGGGGTTTGACTTCCTGTGCCAGCCTGCTCATCGTATGCATGTCAAGGTGCCGCACCTGCCGTTGTCAGGGCGCCGTACCCGTAGAGTGTTGTTGTCCGGCCCAGTCTGCGGACCGGCCGCAGCGGCAGCGCAAGCTCCGTATAAACGTGTGCATGGTACGGAACCCATGCGCCGCTCTTGTGAGGGCGAATCTGCAAGTAATACCGGGTGTTCTCCGAAAAGAACAGCGTCCTGCGAACCCGTTCTATATAGATGGCAACGACCGTTTCCTGATCCAGGTAATAGCGCGCATACTGTACGGGTTGTGCTGCATTGGTCCGCGCCCTGATAGCGATCACCTGCACGGGCCTGTTCCACAGCACAGTATCTGGCAGGGTTTGGTACACGAAGTCTTCCGAGAACCGCGTGCTGAGGTGGGCAGGGTCCTCCTCAACGATATGTTCAGCCAGATCTTCGATGGTCAGGGTGTTCTGCGACGGGCCGGAAAAGCCTCCAGCAAATGCGCCTCGCTCGCTCTGGGCAACCACCTGGGCATCCTGTGGGGGTGCCTGGCGTACAATGCGCTCGACAATCGCTGTCGGGCTCTGGCCAAGCTGCTGTACTACGCGCGAATAACGGGTATGCTGAGGTGCTGTAACTTGTGCAAAGGCCTGCACGAGGGCGGTGTTGTCTGTGGCATGGAGCCGTGCCAGCGCGTGGCTGGCTTCGGCCTCTTCAAGCTGTGTTGGCGGGTCAGGCCGGGGCGCGCAACCCAGCAGCAGGACCAGGAGTGATATGGCAGCGGCGTACGCCAGAGAACTGGAGGTGGCAGTCCAGGCAGCGCAGACAGCAGCGACGCTGATTCGTCCGGCAGCAGGACGGCTGTCAGGTGCTGACATTCGTGAGAAGGGGTTCAATGATCTGGTCACAACCACAGATGAGGCTGCACAGGATATCATCATACGCACTTTGCGCGGCGCATTTCCCGAGTACGGGTTCCTGGCTGAGGAATCCACTGCGGGCGCGCCGCCAACGGTACCCCGCTGGATCATTGACCCGATCGATGGCACGGTGAATTTTGCCCATGGTCTTCCACCGTATGCTGTAAGCATTGCGCTGCAGGTGGACGGCCAGATCCAGGCAGGCGTGGTACTGGAGGTGCAGTCTGGCCATCTCTTCACTGCGATACGCGGCCAGGGCGCCATGCGCAACGGCGAGCCTGTTCATGTCAGCAGCCGGCCGCGTCTGGCCGGATCTGTCGTGGCTACGGGTTTTCCATACAAGGACTTTGAGGGCGTCAGGGAGTACCTGGAAGTGCTGCAGCGTTTTCTTCTGGAGACGCGCGGGGTGCGCCGTTTTGGCGTGGCATCCATCGACCTGGCTTATGTGGCGTGCGGCCTGTTTGATGGTTTCTTTGAGAAGGGGTTGCATGCCTGGGATGTCGCTGCGGGTACACTGCTTGTCAGGGAAGCAGGAGGACGTGTCACCGACTTTGCCGGCGATGCGAATGTGCTGAGCGGCGGACAGATTGTGGCTTCAAACTCGTGGGTGCACGAGGAGATGCTCCTCCTCCTCACACCACTCAAGCGGGCTGTGTGAACGATTGAAGCCGGGGAAGCGTTAACACATTCACATATACGCGCTAACACACTATGGGCAACGGAGGGCATGGCTTGCTGGCCGGCAAGAAGGGTATCATTTTTGGTGCGCTCAATGAGCAAAGCATTGCATGGGCTATTGCCGAGGCGGCGTATCGGGAGGGCGCACGGTTTGCACTGTCCAACGCACCTGTGGCCAGACGCCTGGGGGCGCTTCAGCAGCTGGCGGAAAAGACCGGCAGCCCGCTCTTTTGGGCGGACGCCACCAAGGACGAGGACTTGAGTGCGGCGTTTTCAGATGCCAAGGAAGCATTAGGCACGCTTGATTTTATTGTTCACGCCATCGGAATGGGCGTCAACGTGCGGAAGCGCCGTCCCTATGAGAAGCTCAATTACGGCTGGTACGCCAAGACGATCGATATCTCCGCAATAAGCCTGCACCGCATCGTGCACCATGCGCTGAATACGGACGCTCTCGCTGATGGAGCTTCTGTTGTGGCGCTGTCGTACATCGGAGCCCAGAGGTCGTTCTCCAGGTACCAGGAGATGGGGGATGCCAAAGCGCTTCTGGAGAGTATTGTCCGGACGTGGGGTGCCCGCCTGGGCAAGCGGAAGATTCGTATCAATGCCATCTCTCAGAGTCCGACACGAACCACGGCCGGCCAGGGTATAACAGGTTTTGATTCGATGTTTGAGTACGGGGAGCGGCTTTCGCCCTTGGGAAACGCGGACGCGGCAAGCTGTGCTGATTATACGGTGACACTGCTGAGCGACCTGACGCGCATGGTAACCATGCAGACGCTGTACCATGATGGCGGCTTCAGCAGCATGGGTATCACGGACGAGCTCGTTGCAGCGCTGACTCCTGCCGGGTTGTGACAGTGGCTGCCACGGCCTTCATGAAGCAGTCGCGCTGTATGCGCTTTCTTTTTCTGATAACGGGCCTGGTTGCACTGGAGGTGCATGCGCAGTCTGCACCTGCTGACCCTGTTGACATGGGTGATGTTGTGCACTATGTCGTGGTACGGAAGGCCGTTGTGTATGCTGAGCCGAACAAGCGGCGCCCCTACGTTC
This sequence comes from Rhodothermales bacterium, assembly GCA_012271185.1. Lineage (GTDB taxonomy): Bacteria > Bacteroidota > Rhodothermia > Rhodothermales > Bin80 > JAAXGV01. The sequence goes on along the minus strand of JAAXGV010000110.1, from coordinate 2,404 downwards.
AGCTGAGCTTCAGGGAGCCGGTGTTCGTGCTGTCTTCCAGCGATGGCTGGAGCCGCGTGCATACGCAGGATGGTGCTTACGGCTATGTGCCCGATGAGGCGGTCTCGAAGGTGTGGATACGCGTGTCGAAGACACGGAAACGACTCTACCTGTATGACGGCACACGTCTTGTGATGGAGGTGCCGGCCGACTTCGGATTCAATGCATTTGCAGACAAGGAGAAGCGGGGGAGCGAGGCGGAGCGTGACCACTGGCGCACGCCGGAAGGAGCTTTCTATGTCGTTCGCAAGAATCCGAACAGCCAGTACCACAAGGCGTTCCTGCTCAACTATCCCAATGCTGAGGACGCCGAGCGGGGCCTGCAGACGGGGCTTGTTTCTCAGCGTGAGTATGACAATATCATGGCGGCAGAGAAAGCTTCCAAGGCTCCGCCGATGAACACGCGTCTGGGCGGTATGATAGAGATTCACGGAGAGGGTACCGGGCTGTCCACCAACTGGACACAAGGGTGTGTGGCTGTCGAAAATTCACGGATGGACCGGCTCTGGGGATGGGTGCATGAGGGGACCCCTGTGATTATCCAGAAGTAGCCCAGGGTTCATGGGCGCAGCTGACAGCGTTTACAACACCGCCAACAGGGATCGGCACACGCGCAGTGGTTTTATTGCCCGCTGGCATCTGCGCAGCGTCAACGAAGCCATTTACCAGCTGGTGTCAGAGTCAGGTGCGAGATCGGTCCTGGATGCCGGGTGCGGCGAAGGCTTTGTCACGGATTATCTGGCCAGGCGCGACCCGAGCCTGGCGCTGACAGGCATTGATGTAAGCTCCGAAGCGATAGACTATGCCAGGAAAAACTTCGGGCATGCATCGTTTTTGGTTGGCAGTGTCTTGGCGCTGCCTTTTGGGGATGCTTCCTATGACACAGTCCTTTGCAGTGAGGTTCTGGAGCACATACCCGATTGGGAGCAGGCGATCACCGAGCTCAAGCGTGTGGCCAGGCATTACGTGCTCATCACGGTGCCGCGTGAGCCGCACTTCAAGGTTCTCAACAGCTTAGGTCGCGCGACGCGATTCTGTCAGGACCCGGGACACATCAATTTCTGGAGCTGGGCTTCCTTCAAGCGGATAATCAGTGCTCGCTTTTCCGGTACGCGCTTCGAGCGGAAGCACGTAATCTACCAGCTTGCACTGGGGCGTGTTTAGTCGCCCGCGCATGTGACGCTGCAATCGCGTCTGATCCGAGCGAACGCTGTACCGCTTGCGCATGTCGGCTTCAGGCGTGAGTGTCGCCAACTGGTGCAATGGTATGATAAAGCGAAAGGGCAAGAACGGTCCGTTTCACAAATGTAAGAAGCGGCCAGGCTGGAAGTCATGCGAATGTCTTCCGTAGTAGTCGTGGTCAAGTGGTTGCCGGTACCCCCGTGACAGCCAAGCCGTAGCGGCAACATGAACATAGCAGGCTTGCGCTGCTGTTGCTGACCAGTCAGGCACGCAAAATGCCCAGAATCAGCCTGCTGCGACCAAAAAAGTGGACGCATTCCCCCAGCGCAGAAAGAGGTGCCAGTTCAAACATTATCAAACTGGTGTCCCAGATCATGTCAGGGGTTGCAGTAATGGTCGATCAGTCAGCGTACTCCACAGCTGATAAACCAGCGGGTTCTGTCCAGAGGCTAATGGGCAACGTTCCACCACTCGCCATCGATTTTAATTGCCAACTCGCAGAGCGGATAATACTCATCGGGGTGCGGCCCTTCACTGAGGAAGGTCATCAGCAGCCTCCCCGCATTACACCAGGTCGATACATTGGGACAGGGGTTCTCCGGCTCGGGAAAACCTGGCCGAGTTGGGCGCCGTTGGCAGGCTGGTGGCTTTTCGCTCGTCTCGAATACATGGCGGACGTAGTCTACGTCGCCGGTTAAGAAAATCCCGAACAAGGCTTTTCTTGCGATACGATGTGTACGGACCTCGCACGACTCATAGATCTGTATGAAAAGGTCCATTGCGCCAGCATACCGCGTTCCATCATCCCTGAGCTCGTTCCCGGCATTTGTCAAAGCCCGAAAAGCATTATACGACTGGTAGTCCGTACCGTCACGGAATAGCCGTCCGAGTTCATTAGCAAAGGCGTCCAGCTCCGCCGCCGGGCGTGTGTTGAACACCTGCCGCAGTACGGCTATTGCCGCAGCCTTCCCGTTGGGGGTACCCTCGGGGATGTTCTCCCCCGGGCCCCGCGCATCCAGCACTGCCGCATTCGCGAGCAGGTCACGCAGTGCCGTCTCGGGCGTGGGGAACTGCCACTCGCCATTGACCAGGACCCGGCCCTTCCGGGGCAGCATATCCACCTCTTGCGCCACCGTGCCCATCGGAGGCAGCAGCGTGAACAGTAAAAGCATCACGTTTTTCA
>JAAXGV010000135.1 GCA_012271185.1 Rhodothermales bacterium | reverse complement strand
GTCCATAAGAAACTCCTCTGCGGCGGGGTCGGACAGCCCGAACCACTGCTGCATGAAGTAGATCCGCAGCATAACCGGCAGGGGGATGGGCGGGCGCCCATTGCCCCGCTTGGGATAGTATGGTTCGATGATGGCCAGGAAGTCTGCCCATGGCAGCACGGCCTCCATCTCTTCGAGCAGTCGCTGCTTGCGGGTTTTCTTTTTTCTGTTTTCGTATTCGAGGTCTGCGAAACTAAGCTGCATGGTGGTTGGTTTTTATAGGTTGCGTCAGCGTCAGTATCGAACCCCGGACTTAATCAGTAGTTCCTTAATCATTACTGTCATGAGTCATGTTCCTGCTCCGCCCGATTGTATCCCTGCTTTGCTGTGAAAATATGACAACAAAGCAGGAACGCACAACCTGCTCAGGCACGAATAAATTCTGGCACGCGCAGCGCCTGCCTCCGGCAATTTCGTCACAAGGCGGAAGCTTATGGACTCGCAGCAGCTTTCAACCATGCAAGTGCCCGTCAATATGCGACCCCAAGGCCCGAGGTAATCAACTGGTATGGATTCGAACACCTGTAAACCAGTCTTCACGCTCAGGCCGCGGCAACAGTGTGAAACACGGGACTCCGCAGCTGCCGACATCCACAGAGGTCAATGGCGACGATGCGTGCAGGTATCCAGTCGGATTTTTTGTGCACCCTGGCGCAGATTTCTGCGCATCAGCAAACAACGATATGATCATGAAAAACAACATGTTCCGGTGGCCTGCAGTTGCCCTCTTGTCTGTCGGCCTGGCAGGCTGTGGCGGCTTTGGCCCGATAGAGGTTGCAGCTGGCGGTATCTGCGGCTTGATATACCTCGTGCTGCAACTTATCGCCATTGTCGAGATCGCAGGCAGTACACGGATTCTGGTCAGCAAGCTGCTTTGGATCCTTGTGATTCTGTGTGCACCACTGCTCGGCCTTCTCATCTACTATCTCGCAGGCCGGTAGGAGCTGCGCCAAGACGCGCATGCTTTCACTGCCCGCCAGCCGTCATCAGCGACATGCCGTTTCGCATGGGCACCGTCCCGCGAGTAATAACAACCGTGCAGAAAAGACGCTGATGCACGTTGCCCCAACTGGCAAGACCCGAAACACATGATGGGCCGCAGCTGATATTGTCACGCACATGCCTTGAGACGCCTAACGTTGCTGCAAGCCGCCAGACCAGGCGGCATGGCTGATTGGAGTCGACAGCGTACTATTCACACAGAGCGCATCGCTTTCAGGATCCGCATACCGACAGGCGGCAGGCACCGGAAACATTGTTCATGCTGTACACACCGCCTGCGGATGATTCTCGCGCCAGCCTGCGCGGTGTTGGACTGGCGCGGTCCCCATGAAGAGATTGTCGCGTTCTCTTGCCTTGGGTAGAGGCGGCTGACACAGCCTTCTGATGCGCAAAACCAGTAGTTTTACCTATCGGCAGGCACCTCAACTGGTAATGCCGCATCAGCCGGCTGCTGCGGGTGTGGCACCCATGCTCTGGTAGCATAAAGAGCGTGCCCGTCGCTGCGCTGAGTACAATCCTGCCAGCTCTCAATGACCGGTATCCTCATCGGACGCTTCCTAGCAGCGGCGCTTTTTCTGGCTGGCTATAGTGCCTGCGCACAGCAAGCAGAGGTGCCTACGGTGGTGCTGGTCTCTCTGGATGGCATCCGGGCTGATTATCTGACGCGCTACAACCCCCCGACCCTTAACCAGCTGGCCGCAGAAGGTGTCCGAGCCGAGTACCTGGAGCCTGTCTTTCCGACGAAGACGTTCCCCAACCACTACACCATAGCAACGGGAAGGTATCCGCAAAGCCATGGCATTGTGAGCAACACGATGTACGACGCTCAGCTGGGTCACTTTAGCCTCAGCAACCGGCGTGCAGTTGGTGACGGGCGGTGGTGGGATGGTGCCGAACCTGTCTGGCTGACGCTGCACAAGGCAGGAGTGAAAAGTGCAATGTATTTCTGGCCCGGCTCAGAAGCTGAGATACTTGGGGTCCGCCCTGCCTATTATGCGGCCTATGCACCGGATGTACCTTGGGAAACCCGTATTGGTTGGGTGATGGATGCGCTGGCCCTGCCCAAGGCGGAGCGTCCACACTTGCTCTCATTGTATTTTTCGAAAGTGGACCGTGCCGGCCATAACTACGGGCCGCTTGCTGACCAGACCCGCGATGCAGTAGCTGATGTGGACCGGTACCTGAAACACTTCGTAGCGCTGCTTGCAGACCGGGGTCTGCTGGACAAGGTGAACCTCATCATCACCAGCGATCATGGAATGGCAAAGACTTCCCGGAACTCTGTCGTGTTTCTGGATGACTATGTCAGCCTGGATGAGGTTGTAGTAACCGATTGGGACCCTGTCATTGCGCTGGCACCGAAGGATGGTGACACAGATGCCCTTATGGCTAAGCTCGCAGACATGCCACACGTGGCATTCTACAAGAAAGAGCATATGCCTGCACGCTTGCACTACCGAAGCCACGATCGCATCAGACCTGTCATCGGCATCGCGGAGACGGGCTGGCGCATCTCCAGCCGACCCTACTTCCGGAGAAATGCCGCACGCTTCGATGGCGGCACTCATGGCTACGATCCCGCCGACCCGTCCATGCACGGAATCTTTATTGCCCGCGGACCAGCATTCAAAGAGGGTGTGGTGGTGGATGGCTTCGCCAGCATCCACATCTATGAGATGCTCTGCGCCATCTTTGGTGTTGCACCTGCGGAAAATGATGGCGACCTTGACGCCGTCAGACACCTCCTAAACTAGCTACCGTTGTTATGCCGAGAATCGCCTGCCTGCTGTTGTGCGTATCCTTCCTTGCCCGAAATGCTCAGGCGCAGGAAGAACCAGACTCAGCCGACGTGGCATCAGTGGATGCCATCATTACTGCGCTTTATGATGTGATTTCCGGGCCTGCCGGGCCTCGGGACTGGGATCGTCTGCGCTCACTGACTACACCATCATGCCGGCTCACGCCCACAGGACGGGATTCCACAGGTGCCGCTGCCCATAGGACGTGGACCATCGACGAATACATCACCGCTGTCAGCCAATACTTCGACAGCAACCCTTTCTACGAGGTTGAAGTTGCGCGCAAGGAAGAGCGGTTCGGCAATGTGGTCCACGCCTTCAGCACCTACGTATCCTACCGCAGCCTGGACGACGATGCGCCTTTCCAGAGAGGCATCAACAGCATCCAGGTTCTTTTCACCAGGGGCCGCTGGTGGATTCACTCGGTAGCGTGGCAGCCTGAGCGGCCGGACCTGCCCATCCCCGAGGCATATCTCCCTGAGGACGGCAATCGTTGATCTGGCTTGAATCCGCATCTGCCAGGCGCATCAGAGCGCGCATGCAGCGGGCCCGCATTGCCGTGTGGTCCGTGCTTTGTTAGGAGTCAAGCCCCAACCGTGCTGTAAACTGGTTTTTATTGGTGTGGGGAAGCAGCAGGGGATCAACGCGCTGCGGAAGGAGGCTGGAGCAGCGCGGCGGGCTTGAAGCGCTTCGTGGTATTCCTCCATCGTGAAACAGCACTGACCCGCCATCCACCGCTCATTCCACCAGTAGCGCGCTCATCAGGCGCTGCGTTCGAAAGATGCGAATCACGCGCTCACGAAGCCAGAGCTCCTCGATCAGACGCTCTACCATATTCGTGCTGCGCAATCGGCGCCGGTAATTCCAAGGAAGCGCTAACACTGCCGCGGCTGCTCCCGCACGCGGTTGCAGCCTACGACAGTACGCGGAGCTTAGCAAAGCTCAGCATCAGCTTCATCTGCCCGCGCTCAGCAAAGTTTACCGTGGCTGTTTTCCGTGCACCATGCCCGCTGACTGACACGACACGTCCCGCACCAAACAGGTCATGCAACACGTGTAAACCCGGCCTTATGGCTTCTATGCTGATCGGCTTCGCTTCCGTTTTCGGCAGCTGACTTACCGTGCGCTTGGGGTCCACCAGGCTGCGGGACGACGAAGGTGCATGAAAATGCCGCAGCCTGCCGCCCCCGAAAGTGACTGCACTCGGCGCACCCTCAAAGGGCGAGGTTCCTTCACGGCGCGTTACACCTTGGTCTACTTCGGAAAGAAACCTGCTGGGAGTACAGTCACGAACAAATCCAAACCTGAGACGTGACCGCGCATGCGCAAGGTACAGGTGCCGCTCTGCACGCGTCACACCCACATAGAACAGCCGGCGCTCCTCCTCAAGGCCGCCACTGTTTTTCTTGCGTGCATCCTCAACCGCACGGTACGACGGGAACAGCTCTTCTTCCAGGCCCCCGATAAAAACCACCTTGAATTCCAGCCCCTTGGAGGCATGAAGCGTCATGAGCGTCACAGTATCCTGACTGTCAGCACGCTCGTCGGCATCTGTGAGTAGCGCAACGGACTGCAGAAACGTGCTGAGCGTGGCTTCAGAATCATCAGCGGTATGCTGCGCAATGGCGCTGATCAGTTCCTGAACGTTTTGCACGCGCGCCTCGGACTGTGGCGTGGACTCTTTCTCCAGCTCCGGAAACAGACCTGCTTCAGTAAGCAGCTCGCGCGCCACGACATCCGGCTCTTCACTGGACAGCCGGGACCGGTGTCTGTCCGTCAGGGTGAGAAACGCCATCAGCGCTTTCTTGGCTCTGCTGTGCAGCTGCAGATGGCGGCTCTGCTCCATGGCAGCCCAAACACTGATCCCGTTGAACCGGGCATAATCCACCAGCCTCTCCTGCGTCTTCAGCCCAATGCCGCGCGAAGGGTAGTTGATGATGCGGATGAGGCTGGCCAGGTCGTCTTTGTTGATCAGGAGCCTGAGGTACGCCAGAGCATCTTTGATCTCCTTGCGCTGGTAAAACGACGTGCCGCCGTACACGCGGTACGGCACACGCCGGGCGCGCAGCGCGTCCTCAAAGTTTCTGCTCTGCGCATTCGTCCGGTACAGAACAGCAAAGTCACTGTAAGCATATCCATGCCGCTCATGGTGCACCCGGATGCGGTCCGTGGCCTTCTCAGCCTCCTGCCTGCCATTGAGCGCTTCAATGAGCGTGATATGATCGCCTGAGTCATTCTGGGTCCACAGGTCTTTCTTAAGCTGGCGCCTGTTGTGCTTGATAATGGAATCCGCAAGGCGGATAATCTTTCCTGTCGACCGGTAGTTCTGCTCCAGACGCACCACAGCAGCATCGGGGTAGTCCTCCTGGAAGTCCAGGATGTTTCGCATATCCGCACCACGAAACGCATAGATGCTCTGTGCGTCATCTCCTACGACGCACAGATTCGTATGAATACTCGCAATAAGGCGCGACAGCAGGTACTGTACACGGTTAGTGTCCTGGTACTCGTCAATATGCACATATTGCCACCTGCGCTGGTATTTCTCCAGCACCTGAGGATGATCCCGGAAAAGCTCCAGCGGCTTTAGCAGGAGATCATCAAAGTCCATGGCGTTGGCACCGTGCAACGCTTCCGTGTACGGGCCGAACAGCCTGGCGATGCGCTCCTGGTTGGGTGTCTTGGCAGCCTGCGCATACTGGCTCGGCGTTATCATCCTGTTCTTGGCACGCGAAATCGCACTGCGAACCACCCGTGGTGTGATCGTTTTCTTGTTGATACGATGCTGCTCCATCAGCTGCCGTATCACGCGCTCGGTGTCGTCGGTGTCGTAAATGGAGAACCTGTGTGTGAATCCCGGCAGCCAGCCTTCGCGCAGCTCTTCGCGCATCACGCGCACCATCACCGAATGGAAGGTTCCCATGGTGACTCCGTCCCCGATACCTTTCGGGAGCATGTTGATGACACGGCGCTGCATCTCCCTTGCGGCCTTGTTGGTGAAGGTCAGCGCAAGGATCTGTCTGGGCCACGCCTTACCGGTGGCGATGAGGTATGCGACGCGCGATGTCAGGACACGTGTCTTGCCTGAGCCCGGCCCTGCAATCACCAGAAGCGGACCTGCCGTGCACTGAACAGCCTCCTGCTGCTTGTCATTAAGTTCGAGCAGGATACGCTCTGCCTCTATGTTGCCTGATGGTGTGCTCATAGCGTGAATGCGTTCGTGTGTGTTGGACGCATGGCGTCTGGTTTCGTTGCGCAGCCCGGCCTTCTGAAGGTATCCTCCGCGTGCGTATTATTGCACTCATTGAGTCGCAGAAACCTATGAGCCTTGTTCTGCCTCTGATACGGGCTGTGCTGGGTCTGACCGTTCTTCTGGGAGTTGCCTACCTGGTCTCTGAAAACCGCCGCAAGGTGCCATGGCGCATGGTGTTGTGGGGTGTCGGCATCCAGATTCTTCTGGCGGTACTCATCCTCAAGGGTGGGACCATGGGAGCTGCCTGGGCACCACTGGGGTGGCCCAAGGCGGTCTTTGCCTGGATCAGCGCACTGTTCGTGCACATGCTGAGCTTTGCAGAGGCTGGCGCGGTGTTTGTGTTTGGCGACCTCGCACGTACGCCTGAGGGTGGCATGGCGCCGGAAACGCCACTGGTGTCGGGTCAGAGCTGGGGCAGTGTGTTTGCCTTCCAGGTGCTGCCCACTATCATCTTCTTCGGATCACTGATGGCTGTGCTGTACCACCTTGGCGTGATGCAACGCGTCGTCGGTGCAATGGCGCACCTTGTTCGCAAGGTGCTCGGCACCAGCGGTGCGGAGTCGCTGTCGGCAGTGGCAAACATCTTCATAGGTCAAACCGAAGCACCACTTGTGATCCGTCTGTATCTGCAGGCGTTGACGCGTTCTGAGATGATGGCAGTCATGGCGGGTGGCATGGCCACCATTGCCGGCGGTGTGATGGCCGCTTACATCCTTTTTCTTGGCGCGTCCTATGCAGCAGCGGAAGGCATAGCGGTTCAGGTGGCTCAGCTGCGGTTTGCGGAGCACCTGCTGGGTGCCAGCCTGATGGCAGCGCCGGCAGCACTGGTCCTTGCCAAGGTCATGGTTCCCGAAACAGGCCAGCCGGCCACCAGGGACACCAGCGCCACGATACCCGCTACCGAGTCGGCCGGCATCCTTGATGCAGCTGCCACAGGCGCTGGAGATGGCCTTAAGCTGGTACTGAACATCGCCGCCATGCTGATCGCGTTCCTGTCGCTGATTGCCATGGCGGATTTTTTTCTGGGATGGGTCGGCAGCCTGGCCGGGGCCGAGCTGTCGCTCGGGCAGCTGATAGGCTGGATGTTCGCTCCGGTGGCCTGGAGCATTGGCGTACCGCTGGCGGATGCCACATCGTTTGGTTCGCTCGTAGGAATCTCTATCGTCGCCAATGAGTTTGTAGCCTACATGCAGCTTGCCGGCATGCTGTCCACAGGCGCGCTGGACCCCAAGACCGTCGTGATGGCCACCTTCGCACTGTGCGGATTCGCAAACTTCTCGTCTATCGCGATCATGATTGGCGGTATTGGCCCCCTGGCCCCCTCGCAAAAGCCGCTACTGGCTTCTCTTGGCCCGAAGGCGGTCCTGGCCGGCACGCTGGCGAATCTGATGACAGCCACCATCGCTGGCATCCTCGCAACATAGCTCATCACCAGAGCTGGCCCGGCGACCGAAATGTACTGGGACAGTTTTCGTAGACGATTCACCTAACGCATCACTTTAAGTGGTACGCTATGTACTGCGGATACAGTGTAACGATTACAGAACGGTCAACCCGTTGAAGCGCATAGACAGGAACCAAAGACCGCTGCAACAACGTGATGACAAGGTGTTTGCCGACTGGGGCATGCGCCTGCGCTCGTCAGACCAGCGGGCCTTTACCGAGCTTTTTGAAGCCATGCATGCCAAGCTGCTACGATACTCATACCGCTACACCGGGCATACCGAGGCGGCGCGTGATATTGTGCAGGATGCTTTCGCAAAGCTGTGGCAGGCGCGCGCAACGGTGGATCCGTCGCGATCACTGAAGGGGCTTCTGTACACCATTGTCCGCAACCTGTCTCTCAACTACACGCGTTCGGCACGGCATGTCTCGGATGGCCTTCCCGAGTCCGGTGTGGAGAGTGACATGCCCGGCGCAGACCTCAGACTCGACGGATCGATTCTGGAAGAGCATCTGAAACAATTCATTGAGGAGCTGCCGCCCCGTCGCAAGGAAGCGTTCATGCTCAGTCGGTATGACGGCCTTAGCCACAGAGAGATAGCCGTAAGGATGAAGCTGACTCCTCGAACCGTCAACACACACATCGTGCTTGCACTGCGCTACCTGCGGTCCCGTGTCGAAGCGCTACAGACTATCGGCGGCCATGAAGAGTAGAGACCCTGGCAGTCTGCTGCCGCCGGAGATCCGGCTAGAGCTGTCCTCAGAAGAGGTCAGACCTGTCGAAGACATCTGGGTGCAATCCTCATACGTCATCGTAGACATTGAAGACCCGCTTCCTGCGGAGCCTATCGAGCCGCTGATCCCGGCGTACCGGGTGCAGATGCTGGGAAACCTTGCCGCCAGCGGGGTGCTGCCGCCCGCTGGCAGGCCAGCGACACGTATTCTTCCCAGGATGCGTGCCCGCATCCTTCATCTTCCCAGTGCATGGCGCAGCTATGCCGCCATAGCAGCCTGCGTGATCGTGCTGGTGGCCGTAGGTATCGCCCTGAACAGCGCTAAAATCAATGCGCCCTACGGAGAGCAGGTAACTCAGACCCTTTTAGATGGCAGCACACTGCACATCAACAGTGGCACCCGTGTACACATCGGCTCCGGCTACAACAAGGATTCGCGCGAGCTGCGCATTGAACGCGGCGAGGTATTCTTTGAGGTTAAAGAGAGCCCCCTGCCCTTTATCGTACGTACCCTACACGGCGAGATCAGCGTGCTGGGCACCTCCTTTAACGTCCGGCACTGGCCTTCTGACTCCGAAAGCATAACGGATGTCGCGGTAGCATCCGGCACGGTGCTCGTTACTTCAAGATCAGGTCAGGAAGTGACACTGGCAGCCGGGGAGGCCGTACGACTTGGAAAAAGAGGCCGCATGGACATAGCCCAGAGCATCACAGATGCTGATAATCAGCTGTCCTGGCGCCGAAAAGGCTTCAAGTTTTCTGATCACAGCACAGGAGATATACTTGAAGAGCTCGAGCGCAGATATGATATTAATGTTGAGGTCAAAGTTGAAGACCTGGAAAAGACTCGCAGCGGCATCCTGCTGGACAGCCCCGAAGGACCAGAACAGATCCTTAGCGACCTTTGCGAGTTACACCAGTGCGCATATATCGCAGGCCCCGACGGCAGGACGTTTCAGCTAGTGCCAAGGCGCTAACCCGGAAGAATCTGGTCTGGGGACTCCGGCTTTCGTACCAGGCTTTTTTGTCAGTGTTTTCGCGATCGGATGTGCTTCGGGTGGTTGCGCTGGGCATAGCGCTTGCCGCATGCTCACAGGCACAAGCACAAACCAGCTACTACACTTCCCTGCACGATGCGCTGGTGGATTTTCAGAACGCTTGGGGCGTTGATCTGGCATATGACGCCAGCCTGGTCGAGAACAGGTGGACAACATGGTCCAAGCCCGAGCAGCGCAACGCTGATGACGACCTCGCGGTTCTGTTAAGCGGCACAGGGATCGTCGCCTATCGTCTTGCGAGTGGAACATACAGCCTGAGGCCTGCCCGAACGCGGCGGGGGGTGATCTCCGGCACGATCACCGACGCCTCAACGCATAAGCCACTGCATAATGCCTCGGTCTCCGTTGAAGGTACGCCCTTCGGTGCGGCAACCGATCGGCAAGGCTGGTTCACGATCAGCAATGTCCAGGCCGGCCCGGTTTCGCTTTCCATCCGTCATGTCGGATACGAAGAGAAGCGCCATACGCTGCTTCTTATCCCAGGCGACCACGAGATAATCGAGGCTGGCCTTGCGCCCATCCACATTGAGCATGCGCCCATCGAAGTCTGGGGTATGGACGTGGACTTTGCGCCGCAGCTCATGAAGCTGAACACCATAGAGGGAAGCGCCCTTGACGCAACGAGGGGCATAGGCACCGCTGACGTTGTTCGCAGCATTGGCAGCGTATCCGGGGTTGCGCTGGATGAGAAGTCGGCAGGCTTCCATATCCAAGGTGGCAGCCTGGGTGAGCACCAATTTTACCTGGAAGGCAGCAGACTCTATAACCCAGTTCACAGCTTTGGTCTTGTCGGGGCCTTGAGTCCGCCCGCATTGAACAGGGTGATGGTCTATAAGGCTGGCTTTGGGGCATCACAGGGCAGCAACCTCTCTGGCGTGATTCGTGCGGAACACGCCCTTGCGGATACGGCAAATACGTTCCTGGACGTGCACATTGATCCTATCAGCTTTAATGGGCTGTCCAACATGCGCATAAGCCTTGGGGCCTCCACACGGCTGACACTTATGGCAGCCTATCGCACCAGCGTCTGGAACGGCTGGTGGTCTGGTATCAGGAGCACCAGTGTGGACAGGCACCTGTTGAACTTGAATGAGCCGGATGTTTTTCTCTTCCGGGCCAGCCTGTATCCTATCAAGAAGCCTCGCCCCGACCTTTACAAGGCCTATACCGACCGCCTGGCGGATATACCGCCACCAGCGTTGCCCGACATTGCTTTTAACGACATCCACATGGCCGGTCAGCTGTTGCAGGGCAACCACTGGCTGCGCGCATCCTACTACCGGGGCGGTAACAAACTGCACGGGCGACGCCTTATTGCTGTATTTCTGGAAGACGACGAGTCAATCCCCAGGCCTGATGCATACGACTGGGTTAACGAAGCAGCCCAAGTGTCCTGGACTGTTTCGGCACTGCCAAGCTTGCTCCTCAGCACCAGGCTGCGGGGCAGCAACTACCGGCTCAGCCACAAATATGCGGGGCTGGACCGTGATGATGCACGCGTGCTGCCGTTTGGCGAGCGCCTTTTCATAGAGCTTACACCGGCAGAGGACGGCAACAAGGTCAGAGAGATCGGCTTGGAGCAGACCATGGAGCTCTTTCATGGGGGTGGCTCACTCGCCACCTCGCTGGAGTATACGCTCCGAGATCACCGCTTCATCGTACGGGACATCTTCCCGCTCGGTATCCTTCATGAGCGCACGTCTGCGAGCCTTGCGCTGTATGTGGAGGAAGTCATGAACGCCATCCCGGGCATCGAGGTTACCGCTGGCACGCGGCTTACCTACCTTCGGACCCGTAATGAAGTGTACGTTGAACCTCGACTCAGTATGACACTGCGCTTGCGCACCGGAGATCGGGGGGTTTTTGTGTCGCGCCTTGCAGGGGGCCTGTATTACCAGTATCTGAACCAGTTTGACGTGTCAACCATCAGCCCAAGCACACTGATACCATCCACACGCGTATGGCTGTCTGTCGACGAGACGCTGCCCCCCCCGAAGAGCTATCACCTGGCAGCCGATGCAGGCATGAAGTTCCTCGACTTCTGGTCGCTGCGCGTGGAATGGTATTACAAGAGACAGCCGCGGGTTTTTCGCATTGACTACCCGCGGCTATGGCAGCCCGATGACGATGACACGGTCGACAGCGAGACCACCGACCTTACGTCCCAGGCGGACTTTGTCGCGCTGGCCGAAGGCTTTGCCTATGGCACAGCGCTCGTCATGGAGCGCACATCAAAGCGCCTCAGTCTGCATGCCCGCTATGAGCATAACATTGCGGAGCGCGAGTATGGATTCAGGGGTGGTGATATCCGCATGGTACCTGTTCCCTGGAGTGAGCCGCAGCGGCTCCACCTCAGCGCCGAAGCCACCGTCTTTGGGCGGTGGCGTGCCACCGCACGCTGGCGTGGCGTGTGGGGTCGCGTATGGGGCTTCAGGCAGCCATACTATGACTACCTGGCTACGGACACGGATCAGGGCCTGATGTTTGGCGGGGTGGACTTCAGGCAGCCCGTTTCTGACCAGCACAGGCTCACCCCGTTGAAGCAGCTGGACCTGGGGCTTACCTACAACACCACTGTTGGCGGCTCCAGGCTGCAGATCCGTGCGGATGTGCTCAACGCCCTCAACAGGGAGAACCAGGCCGACCTCTTCTTGCGGGAAGTGACCCATGTGCCAGGCACAGGCCCTTCGGATGATTTCGAGGAAGCGCCTGATCTGCTCATAGAGAGCCAGAATCTTATTGAGCGCGTGCTATCATTTTCGTTGCGACTGCGCTGGTAGCGAGCGCTACTCGGATGCCAGCCGCACCACGTGGGCACGACGCTTCATAGCCACCACGCACACCTCGCTGCCTGCAGCTATATACTCGCCCCCCGTCGTCACCTCGATGCGGACTCCGTCAATCTCGGCTGTGCCTGCGGGCCGGAGCGGCGTAACAGCTTTGCCTGTGCGGCCGAGGAAGTGCTTGCGCTGCTCGTGCTCACGCACGGCGGACTCACGGTCGCTGCTCAGGCTGACTGACAGGACAAACCGCTCCCAGGCGCCGGACCGCCACAAGGCCCAGAAGAAAAACACCCCAACCAGTATGGACCCCACCAGGGCAACCGTGCCGCCTACCATGCCGGATTCTAGGTAGACATACCCGACCGCAAACACGATCAGCAGGAAACCCAGGATGCCCACCACATTGAAGCCCGGAATAATGTAGACCTCTACCAGTATCAGCAGAAACCCTGCAACGATCAGCAGTATGGGAATAAGCAGTTCCACAGCGTTAGGATACGGACCGCACCTCCACCCTGCTCCCCCGCACGTCGACCACCTTGACTGTCACGCCTTCGTCAATAAAGTCACCCGCTGTGATAACGTCAACACGCTTTTCCCCCATCATTATGGCGCCTGAGGGGCGCAGCGGAGTAAGCGTGACACCAGTCTTGCCCAGGTACTCGCGGTGGGTTTCCGCGGAGGTATAGCCTTCAGCACTCGCCAGCTCCGGGCTAAGTATCAGGGTGTTCAGTCGCCCGGAGGCAGGCAGCATGCGCCCGACAGTGATTGTCAGAATAACCAGCATCGCCAGCGTGGCTGCTACTGTGACGATAGCGGACGTGAACCGCATGATCGGTGGAAACGACAGTCCCACGTTTCCTACCAGCGATACTACAAGAGCCAGCAGTGCCAGGATGATACCCGTGATGCCGGCAATCCCGAAGCCAGGCAACACGAAAAGCTCTATCAGAATAAGCGCAATACCAACTGCAAAGATCACGAGCTCCCATGCCTGTACCAGCCCCAAGAGGTAGAGTGGCGCAAAGAACAGCATGGCCCCGACGAGTGCAATCAGCCCGGCGAAGCCGACGCCTGGCGTCTGCAGCTCAAAGTACAGCCCTCCCAGCATCATCAGCATCAGTATGGATTGCAGCACGGGTGATCCGAGAAAGCGCAGGATGCGTTCGGGGATGGTTTCGCGGTGCGCCACAACAGCCGCGCTGGCGACCCCAAACGCGCTGATAACCGCATCGGGGTTGTCGAGTATGCTGTCCGCCACACCCAGGCCCAGCGCTTCCTGAGCGGAGAGCGTGAGCACCTGGCCTTTTGCTGTGACGCCTGCCACCTCCAGGGCCGGGTCCACCATGGACTCCGCGATCTGCGGATCGCGCCCGTTGGCTTCCGCTGTAGCCCGCATCAGGCCGCGCATATAGCTCTGATACTTGTCTGGGGCGGCTTCGCCGCCCACGCCTTCCACAACTGTGGCCGCGCCGATAGATGCGCCCGGTACCATGACAATGCGGTCGGCTGCATACGAGATGAGTGCCCCCGCCGAGGCTGCGTTCTTATCGATGAAGGCCACTGTGGGCATCTCCGCGTCTAGCAGGTCCTTGCGGATCTTGTCTGCGGCATTCACGAGTCCGCCAAAGGTGTCTATGTGGAGCAGCACCAGGGACGCGTCTTCCTTGCCGGCATCACTCAAAGCCCTGCCGATGTAGGTTGCAAGCCCGTTGTCAATCATGCCCTCCACCGGCACGACGAATACGGGGCCGCTGCTGAGTCCGCCCTCAAACGCGAGGGGCTTTGGGCTCCGCTCCTGCGCTTGTGCTGCCTGCACAGTGAGCAACGTCAGGATTACAACTATGTGTGCCTTAGCCGTGTCCATGTTCCTGAAGATCATAACCTGCCAGTCTTTACGCAAGTCCTGCGGCGTATGATTCAAACTAAAGCAGACCCAGGATTTTGACGGCCATGACAAGGATGGCTGCTATGAGGACAGCACGAACAGCTTTTTCGCCTTTGCGGACGGCAATACGCGCGGCAAACCAGCCACCAGTGGCATTGCCTGCGGCCAGCCCCAGCCCCATGAGCCAGTCCACGTGGCCTGCGAATGCGAATATCACAAGCGTGGGCAGCGTGTATATCAGGATGATCAAGACCTTGTGCACCGTGGCCCTTACCAGATCCGTCCGCATCAGGTGAAAGAACGCCGCCATAAACAGAAGGCCGACCCCCATCTGGATAAAGCCGCCATAGAAGCCTATGCCGAACAGCGCCGGATACATCCAGGCCGACCGCCTGCCTGCCACACCCTCGGGTTTGAGGGGGCGCGGCACAACCATAGACAGCACGATCCCAATCATCGCTATGCCCAAGATACGCTCAAACCAGGCGTCACTGACCCGGGTGGCTGCCAGTGCTCCTGCCACCGCCCCGGGCAGCGTCCACAGCGCAAGCACCAGGCTTGTTTGCAGCTCGCTGACACCTTCCGCCCTGAAGGAGGCTGTAGCGGAAATGTTCTGGATCAGTATCGCGACGCGGTTGGTGCCATTGGCCGTGCCGGCATCCAGTCCAAGAAAGATCAGCGCGGGAAGGGTCAGCGTGCTTCCGCCCCCCGCCATAACATTGAAGACGCCGGCCAGGCTGCCAACAGCAAAGAGTATCGCGAGCTGGGCTGCATCGGGCATGACTGTGCCCGCTGATGTGTTATCGCCTGATCATTGCCAAGACCACGCTCATATCCTCGTCCAGCTGTGAGCGGCGTTCGCTGAACCGGTAGCCCTGGGAGGCTTTGCCTTTCCAGGACGTGATGGTCTCGAGGGTGACCTTGTTCTGATGAACCAGGTGGGCGGCAAGCTTTCCGCGCAGCGCCAGCGTATCTGTCACCTCGCTTTCGTTGCGGTCATAGAACTTGACCCGCACGTACATCTTGTAAGTCCGGCCATCGTCCCACACGTCACGGTGTTCTTCCGAGAGCAGGTCCCACACCATGCAGTCCTGCACGGCCTTGTTCAGCAGCGGGCTGATGACAGGACGCCAGTAGTCCTTGACCGGGCCCAGGCCTGGAACTGTGGCAGTGACCGGCAGGAGGTACTCCGGCATCAGATCGTCCGGGCGCAATAGCCCGAACAACCCGGAAATGATGATGCTGCTCTCCAGAAACCGTCGCTGCGCTCCTGTCGGCAGTCTTGGAAAATCCAGCCCGGCGTAGAGCGCTCCCGCCTCGTAACGCCTGCGCGCAGCCATGAGCTCTGCTGAGTAGACGTTCTTCATGAGCCGAACGCCGCGGACACCGCCAAGCGCTTTGGCCACGGTATCTTCGCCATCGACATCGATGGCGCGGTGCAGCGTATCAATCAGCCTGCGGCGCTCAGGGATAAGCTCATGGAACTGATTGAAGGTCGTCCTTTCTCTGTAGTCAAAGACATCGGGAGCGAACTTGTTGCCGTGCTTATTCTGCTGCTCAGACGGCGGCAGCAGGATAGCCAACTCTAACATAACTAGCTCTGGCTGCGGGCCTGCACGTCCCCGAGAACGGCATCGATCTTGTCGCTGATCTCCTGCGCGCGTTCATGCACTTCTGATACCAGTGCCTGGCCGTGGCGTCTCGCCTCATTGTCCAGCCTGGGATCTCGGGAGGTGGTTTCCAGGAAGTCGGTCATCTGCTTGCACACACCTTCCAAGTGATAGCTGATGCGCCTTCGCATACGGCTGCCTTCTTCGGGAGCAAAGAGCAGCCCCAGTACGATGCCGGCACTGGCCCCGAGGAGCACCCCCATCCCAAGGGCACGAACAAAACTGCCCTGGCTGTCTTGCTTCATGTATATGGAAGGCTGTTCGCGCGAGACACAGCCCGGCGAAATCCGTAGGCGCTACCTTGCACGCTTCTTGTGCCGGTTCTTGCGCAGCCGCTTTTTCCGCTTATGTGTGGCTATCTTATGCCGCTTCCTCTTTCTGCCGCAGGGCATATGGTGCTCCTTTGATGATCACGGGTCTGTCGTACTCCTCACGCAACAAACTGCACACCAATTTGTTTCCCTGCTGCAGGCTTGGCTCGCAGCTTTTTTCATCGCAGGACATTAAATTGCGGTAGCGTAACTCCGCTTCCGCAGTCAGCGCAGCGTTTTGACAGATCGATTTCGTGAGCAGTCCGGGTACCGGTTCATTGAGGCCGGCGGCAGCGAGGGTAATATCCCCGTGGTGTGCCTCCACGGCATTCTGGGTACCGCCGACGAATGGGGACCCACAGTGGAGTGCGTGGCATCCAGCGGATATCGTGTCCTGGTGCCATCGATACCGTTCGATAAGCTTCCGCTTCGGGAATCCAACGTCACGGGTGTCACCAACTACGTTCGTGGCTTTGTGGAATCGCTGCAGCTGGATCCGGCGGTACTGATAGGCAACTCTTTGGGTGGTCAGATCGCCCTGCGCTATGTGCTGGATTACCCCGTATCGGTTACCGGTCTTGTGCTGGCCGGCTCTGCCGGCATGTACGAGGTGCCGCTGGGTACATCGCAAGTCAAGCGTGAAGACCGTGAGTATCTGAGGCAGAGTGCTGCGGCAACCTTCTTCGACCCGACGCATGCCAACGATGCCCTGATAGAGCGGCTCTACAACACAGCCAACAACCGCAGCCACGCGCTGCGCATCGTTCGCTTGGCCCGCGACTCCCAGAGGCAGGTGCTCCAAGCGCGTTTGGGGGAGATCCTTGCGCCTACGGCGCTCGTATGGGGTAAGGAAGACAGGATTACGCCGCCCGACGTAGCGGAGATGTTCGTAAGCCACATCCCGAATGCAGAGCTTCACTTTATCAGCGAGTGCGGGCATGCGCCGATGATTGAGCGGCCAGAAGCCTTTAGCTGGCATATTGTGCAATTCCTCCACAGGGTCATCGGCAACGGGGTGCTGTACCCCTCGTGAATCACCCGCTCTCTTGTGTTGGTGTCGCTTCTTTTTCGCGCATCGGTGGTTTGGTGACTTGTATTGGGGTGTTATCTGCTTGTTCGCCCGCCCTTCACCCGCTGTATCGAGACTACAAGGTCGCACCCCATACAGACGTTGTAGAAGCGCGCATAGAGAGGGCCTTGGCCTCTTCCGGCTGGCATTCTGTCCCCGGCCCAGCCCCCAATGTGATCGCCACGAACGAGCGGCGTGTCAGAAGCTGGGGCGTGTATTCTGTGGTAGTATCGCTGGAAGCTGTCCCTGTTGGGGACGGTTATGTGCGTTTACTGGTGCACCCGTACCGCCACTATATCTGGGGCACACGCAGCAAGGTGCCCTTCTTGAACAGCACAATCCGGCGGTCCGTTCTGCGCGACTTTGATGCAGCCATGGCGGCACAGGAGCTGATCGCCGCAGGCACCGGCGTGTCTCGTGATCGTGGCAAGACGCAGTAGATCATTCGTCATCTGCACGTCCTCGTGTGTACTCAACTAGAGCGGCGTTTGTGCGTATGACCGCTGGGTTCTTTTACATCTTGGGGATGACACGGCTTCGACGGATGGTTTCGTGCAGCAGGTGGCGTGTCGAGTTCGCCTGGCACTTCTCGTAAATCAGGCCAGGAATCACAGAACTGCGAACGACTACACGTACGCGATGGCGGCATAAACGCCCCATCTGTCTCCGAGTGTGCCTGCTCATCGACGCACTGGGAGGCATCACCGAAGATGAGCGCCCTACTCTTCATTCCGGCTGTATGACTGGTAGCGGTTGACAACCAGCCTTTGCCTGCGTTCTGGCCTTGGCCATTGGCATGCGTGGCGCGGGTAAGCTTTCACAAATGGCCTACACACGTAGAAACCTGACGTGTACATCCATGCGGACCCGGGTTCGACTCCCGGCATCTCCACCACACGGGTCACCAGCTCTGTTGAAGGGCTGGCGGCCTTTTTTAGGGAATTACATGCCAAACTAACATGATCTGTGGCTGATTCAGAAATGCTCGGCCATGATCGATAATG
>JAAXGV010000181.1 GCA_012271185.1 Rhodothermales bacterium | reverse complement strand
GCCCTTTAAGCACCCTGAAGGACAGGAGTCGGGCCCTTTTTCCGGCTTTATGGCCGCTATATGGGGCATTATAACCCCGATGGTTCGCAATCTGCCCGTGATCCTTCCCGAGAGGGCATAATTACTGGATATGCACCCTTCAACAGCACCTCCCGGAAATTCCGCAGCGCAGACTCCTAGAAGTCCGTATCCGGTGTGGTCAGTTCGAGCTCCTGGATCCAGATGTTGCGGTAGCGCACATCATGCCCCTCGGCCTGAAGCTTGAGGCCTCCTGGCGTATCCGTAATGCCCCTGCCTCCATCATTGCCGCCGTCCAGGCCGGAATTCGGGCCGCCCCACACCTTCTCAATAGGCTGGTTCTGGTGCACCTTGACTCCGTTAAAGTACAGGGTCACATGTGCAGGCTCGGTGCGCTCTCCGTCCTCAAAGCGGGCCGCCCGAAACACTATATCGTACGCGTTCCAGGTCCTGACGCCGTTATACGGGTGGTAGGGTGCGGCCGCCTCATTGATGACCGCCGCCATGCCATGAGCTGAGGAGTCACCATCCAGCACCTGAATCTCGTAGCGGTTCTGCAGATACACGCCGCTGTTGCCTCCCTCCTGCATGACAAGAAACTCCACATGCAGGCGGAAGTCGCGGAACGCCTGCTTGGTGACGATGTCTGCTGCCCCGTAAAGACCGCCAACAGCAGCAGAATCATAACTGCTCACAACAGTGCCGCTGCCCGTAGGGTCGTCTACGATCTGCCACTTGATGGGCAGCTCCGCAGCAAAACGCGGCCCCTCCCAGTAGGTCCAGTTGGTGTCCAGCCTCGCACGGGTGCCATCAAACAGGATCGTGGAACCCTCAGGCGCAGCAGCGCCGACACCGAGCTGGGCAAGCGCAGGTGCCGCCACGGGCAGCATAAGCGCCAGGCCGGCAAAAACACAGAGGCTTCGTTTCATGACTGTCAGTACTGGCAGGTTGGGGAGCAATATATCAAAACGCGGTTTTATGTGCCCCGTATGGAATCCTGGCCCGGAAGGCCGGGGTTGAACCGGTAGGCCAACACACACGGGTATGGATAAAGCCACCTTTGGTGCAGGATGCTTCTGGGGTGTTGAAGCGCTGTTTCGGCGTACGGGCGGAGTCCTTGACACACGGGTCGGGTACGCAGGCGGAAAGACGGAAAACCCGACCTACCGGGACGTCTGTACAGACCGGACAGGCCATGCCGAAGTGGTCGAGCTCACCTTTGAGCCGGACCGCATCACGTATGACCAGCTGCTGGACCTGTTCTTCGAAAATCACGACCCCACCACACGGAACCGTCAGGGCCCGGACTTCGGAACGCAATACCGCTCCGTGATATTCTGCCACACGCCAGACCAGGAGGCGCTGGCAAGAGTGGCCGTGGCACGCCATGCATCGCGGTTCAGCCGGCCCATTGTGACGGAGATAGTGCCGGCAGCACCATTTTACCCCGCAGAAGAATACCACCAGCGCTACCTGGAAAAGCGCGGTCTGGCACACTGCCACCTCTAATAGCGGTGTCTCGCGGCTGGGCCAGGCTATAGCGTGTGTGAAGTCACAAAAGCCTCCGCAGCATAGAACTCCGGCAGGCCCAGGCGGTTGATCGCTGTGGCTGTGGTCGTGTTGCGGTCGCGGGCGCGCTGCCAGAACTCGCGATCGTCGTGAGCACCAGGAAACATTGCCCGGTCCTTCTGGCTCTCGTGCTTGAAAATGGCTTCAATCTTGCGGGCCATCTCGGCTTGTGACATCGGCATGAAGACATCAGCTTTGTGGATCTCCCACTCTTGCCACGCCCCCCGGTACAGCCAGATCTTGGGCGCCTCGCGCCTGTCATACCGAGCCAGCGCACCCTGTACAGCCACGTAACACATGCGGTGTGTGCCGTGCGGATCGGACAGGTCCCCAGCCACAAATATGTGGTGCGGACGCCGCTCATGCAGGAGGTTCAGGACAATATCTATATCCGCACTGGTGATCGGCTTCTTCTTGATGCGTCCGGTCTGGTAGAACGGGAGGTCCAGAAAACGCGCATGCTCGTCTGACAACCCCATGACCTTGATGCCCGCAATGGCCTCCGAGTAGCGTATGCTGGCTTTCAGGTGCTGCACCTCCTCCAGGTCCACTTCTCCGGCCTTCTTGGACTGAAGGAAGCGCTGAATCCGCGCCTTGTGGCTTTGGAACTGCCGGATGGCGCCCTCCGGCAGCGCCAGCCCCTGCATGCACATTTCAACAAAACGCAGATAGCGCACAACATCCTCATCGAAGACCGCCACGGACCCGTTGGTCATATAGGCTACAATGATGTCGTTGCCGTTGCGGACGAGCTTGTCCAGCATCCCACCCATGGAAATCACATCATCATCCGGGTGCGGACTGAAAAGAATCACGCGCTCGTTCTTGGGCAGGCTGTCCGTGTAGAGGATGCGCTGCCGCAGGTCGTCAAAGACACGGATACACAGCGCATCAGTGTCCGGATACGCATAGACCAGCGTATGGAGGTTGTTGTTGTGGAAGTCCGCCGCCTCAAGGCGCAAGAGCGCCTTGCCAAGGTTTTCGGACAGCCAGAGGACCGCTCGCTTGGCCATGGCATAGTTCCACTCCAGGTCGCGAACCAGCCACGGCTTCTCTTCCCGTGTCAGGGCGCTTGCGGCGGGACGATCCACGTAGATGGCCACCCGCGGGTGCTCCTGCAGGAACGAAGCCACGACCTCCTCCGAGATAGGCCCCTCCACCGATCGCCGGATAATGCCGGCCTTGTGCTCACCGGTGGCCATCAGGATGATTTCGTGCGCATCGAGGATGGTGCCCACGCCGATGGTGACGGCTTGCCGCGGCACGCTCGAAGCGCCGAAAAAACTGCTGGCCGCGTCTTTGCGAGTCAGCTCCGTGAGGATTACGACACGCGTCCGGGTGGTGCGCCGGGAGCCCGGCTCGTTGAATCCGATATGTCCACTGCGTCCAATGCCCAGAAGAACCAGGTCCAGGCCTCCATGCGCGCTGATCTGCGCCTCGTAGTCCATGCAGAAGGCATCCAGCGCTTTCCGTGGCAGGTCGCCCCGGGGGATGTGGATCTGCTCCGGCGGCAGGTTGATGTGGTCGAAGAGGTTCTCGCGGATAAAGCGGTGGTAGCTCTGCAGGCTGTCCGGGCTGATCGGGTAGTATTCATCCAGATTGAAGGCGACCACCGTGGAAAAGTCCAACTGCTCTTTCCGGTGCAGGCGGATAAGCTCCTTGTAGACGCCAATGGTCGTGGAGCCCGTGGGCAGTCCCAGCGCCGTCTGCAGCCCGGCGGCCGCACGCATGCGGATGAGGTCGCTGACCCGGCGCGCAACCTTCCGGGCAACCTCGTCAGGGCCCTCAAAGATGTGGACCGGGATGCGTTCGTGCTGCGTTCCCTTCTGCATGCTGCGGGACTGACTCATGATGCCTGGGTGTCGGACTCCACGCCGTTGTGCCACCGGCGCTGTCATGTTTCTACGCAAGTCCCGGGACAATAACCCATCGTGCCGCGCCGTCTTCACATAAACCCAACAACCCCCGGCTCCGCGATGCCTTGACAAAATGGTCCTGATGAAGTAAATTCAACCGTGCCATCCAAATCGGGTCTGATAGACTATCGTAGGGCGTGTCGCCCCCTGCTTCATGCGGTGGACAACACGCGTGACGGTAAGATTTAGCGCCGCAATCGAAAATATGGAAAAGACCACAAGAGTACTCTTCGTCAGCGGAGAAATTGAGCCCTTTGTCTCGGCCAGCGAAATAGCCACGATCGCCCGGTACCTGCCACAGCATCTTCACGAAAGCGGAAGCTTTGAGGTGCGCATCATGGTGCCGCGGTACGGAACCATCAGCGAACGCCGCAACCGCCTGCACGAAGTAATCCGCCTCTGCGGCACGCCCGTGAAGATGGGCAGCAGGACTGAGATCCTCAAGGTCAAAGTGGCCTCCATCCCGGGCATCCGGATGCAGGTCTACTTCATGGACAACAATCATTTTTTCAAGCGCAAGGGCCTGCACAAGGACAAGCAGGGCGTCGTCTTCGAAGACAACGCCGCGCGAAGCCTGTTCTTTGCGCGAGCGGTACTGGAAACGGTCCGGAAGCTGCGCTGGAAGCCCGATGTGGTGCATGCCTTTGGCTGGATCAGCGGCATGGTGCCCCTGCTGGTATCGGACGAGCTGCAGGGAGACGAGCTGCTCCAGGGCGCCAAGGTGGTCTATACGCCCGACGATATCGAAGCGCAGGCTACCCTGACCAGCGACCTCATCAGCACAATGAACCTGTCACCTAACGGTGAGGCCGCAGGCCTGAGCCTGCGCGACATCGGCATCAGACATGCACATGTCACAGCGTTTCCCTCATCAGTGACCCCCGAAACAGACAGGCATGTGCAGTTCAGCGCGGAACGCGAATCGATGGTGGCGCAGGCGATTGAACTGTACTCAGCCTAGTGCAGGGTTTGGCACAATAGTTGCCGCAACGTAGGGCGGCGCTGAACCAACAGGAGCCTGATTCATTACAGGGCCCGGCACGTACGACTCCCCTCACGTTCTGGTTGCAACTCATGCACCGCTTCTGTCTGCTGTTTCTGCTGACAATAGTCGCCTGCAACGACCCGGCGTCCGACATAGGGTCCGATCTGCTGGGTGCTGGCCTGGAACCGGCAGTCTACCCGGTTGCACCCTCAGTTTTTGCGGCGGTACCCTTTGCAGACATCACAGGGCAGGCGCTCCGCGTGCTGTCAGGTTCCGTTGAAGACCCGCTGCTGGGGTCAGTGACTGCGGTGGGACATATGGATTTTGAATCGGGGTTTGCTGGCACGGCTCCGCAGATTACGGGTGCAGCACTGCGTCTCAGACGCTCCTACGTATACGGGGATACCACGAGCATGCTGACCGTGGCTGTGCATGATATCGTGGAGTCTTGGGAAGCGCCAGGAGTCAAGGCGGACTCCGCACTGATGCTCGGCCCCGAAGTCACCACGCACACCTTCCTCAGCATCGACACCGTGGTGGTGATCCCTATGCCCGACACGTGGGTGAGCACCTACGAAGACACCCTGCGCAGCAGCGAGTTCAACACCCTCTTCCATGGTCTGGCACTGGCACCGGTGGACGGCCAGGCAGTGGTGGGATTTGTCCACGAAGGAACAAGCCTCCAGCTGCACAGCGCCAACGATACGACGGACTTTCCGTTTGATCAGTCGTTCACAGCTTTGACGCGGCAGCTGGAACCGGTGACTCCGGAAGGACGCGTAGCGACGCAAGACGGGGCCGGCCCAGGCGTGCGTATAGAGTTTGATCTCAAAGAGCTGGCCAACAAGCCCACGAACGGGGCGGTGTTCGTGATTCATGCGGACACACTGACGATGCAGGAAGCACCGGAAAATTTCGTGCGACCGACGATTGAGGAGCTGCAGCTCGTTGCCGTAAGGGACGATGATCAGCCTGCCCTTCTTGTGGCGCAGACAAGAATAACCGAGGAAGGCATCTTCAGCTTTTCCGGCAGCGACATGGGCGCATTTTTCCACCGTGTCCTGTTTGGCCATGAGGAATTCCAGCACCTGGAGCTGCGTGTGCCTGTGCTGGGGAACGGCATCAACGGACTGCTGCTGTATGACGGGACAAGCGAGGACGCCGCACCTGAGCTGCGCATTATTCTCGGTGCATAGCATGATGTCCAAACACCGACTTTTTGCTGCCATTGGCCTTCTTGTGCTTGCAGCCGCGCCGGCGGCCGGCCAGGGGCGGGACGATGGCTCGCTCTATTCCCGGTACGTATTGGGGGAGCTGCGCTCGTTTCCGTCTTCGCGGGCGCAAGCGATGGGCGGCGGCGGCATCGCGCTGTGGTCGCTCAACTACGCAAACTATGCCAACCCGGCCGCACTAAGCCGCCAGTTTCTGGTTCGGGCCTCGGCGGGCATGCGCCTGGACAACATCAGCACGGTGGACGCGTTGAGCAAGGACAAGGACCTGATGGCAGGCTCCTTCAGCGCGGTCCAGTTTGGCTTGCCGCTGATAAGCAACAGGCTGGGTCTGGGCTTTGCGTTTGAACCCTATTCCCGCGTAAACTACAAGGTGGTCACAACTGGCGATCTCGATGTTGACCCTTCCAGAGACGCAACGCCGTTCACAGTGATTACACAGGGTACCGGCGGCCTGCAGCAGCTCCGCGTGGGTGTTGGTGTGAACCCTGTGGCTGCCCTGAGCGTGGGCGCAAGTGTAGACTATCTGTTCGGGATAACCGAAGAGTCCAAGCGGACAACATTTGATTCGATCAGGCTCAGGGCCACCAATGTGGCAGCCAGCACCCGCATGCGGGGATTCACCATAACAGGCGGTGCAATTGTTGCCATTCCTGCTGGAGAAGATCGCGAGCTGTCGGTGGCGGGAACCATCACGCTGCCGGCCACCCTGCATGGCAACTATGCCCGCACGCTCGGTGAAAGCCTGGACCTCGATACGCTGGGTGCCACAATGACTGGTGACATCGAACTCCCCGTCAGTGCCGGCGCAGGTGCCTCGTTCACGTCGCACAGCCGCTGGACTTTCACCGCCGATGTGCGCTACGAGCCCTGGACTGACTTCACAAGTACACTGCCCCTGACCGGATACGCGCCCAGCGCCATGCAGGACCGCACCCGGATCTCTGCAGGTGTTGAGTATCTGCCTGCCGGCAGCAGCATCATTGAGCCGTATCACCAGCGTATCGCCTACCGCCTTGGCTTCTTCGTGGATGATGCCTACATCCGCCCCGCGGAAGGACAGAGCATCACGACACAGGCAGTTACAGCCGGTGCAAGCCTGCCAACACTCTTTGGCGGTACGCGCCTGGACCTGAACGTGCAGGTTGGGCAGCGTGGAAGCGCGTCAGGCATACTGGTCCGGGAACGGTTTGTTACAATCTCCGCTACGCTGAACATCGGGGAGCGCTGGTTCGTAAAGCGCAGACTCGGATAGTTATCTCTCCTTTTTGTAGCTTACATGGCACATCTTCACCTTGATCCTATGCATCGTACCGGTATCGTCTTTGTTGCGGCTGTATGCGGCTTGGTACTCGCTACACCCCGGTCTGCAAGCGCCCAGGCGGTGCACCAGCTCGACCAGGAGTCCCTTACCCACTATACCCTCTACTACGAGAACTACAAGGCCAAGAACTACCTGGACGCGCTGCAGAACCTGCACTGGATTCTGCAAAACGCTCCCACGTTCTATCGCAACACCGACGTGAACTTCAAGCGCGGTGTTGAAATCTATGGTGCGCTCGCAGACGCCGAAACAGATCCGGTGAAAAAGCGCGAATACCTGGACAGCGCCCTGGTCCTTCTTGACCGCGCCATCCCGGTGACACAGGCAGCAGGAGGCGAAATTGATGCCTTTGAATGGAAGCTGAGCAAGGGACGCTTCATCCAGGTGCGGGTTGACATCCTTGAGGATATCAAGGACCAGGCTGTGGCAGCGTACTGGGAATGCTATGATCTTGACCCGGCAAAACTGGATCCGTACTACCTGGATGTCCTAGTGGGCGACCTGTACACCCGCGGCGACCTCGGGCGTGCGCTGAACTTCCTGCGGGAGCTTCAGGATACGCGCGGAGAAGAGGTCGGGGTCAAGGGTATCGTGACGAAGTACTTTACGGTGATTCCGCCGGAAGAGCAGATAGCGTTCCTCGAGGAGCAGCTCGAGAACAAGCCCGGAGACACGGAACTCATCCTCCAGCTCTTCGAGCTCTACCAGCAGGAAGCGTACCATGACCAGATGATGGAGCTGGCCCCCCAGGTGCTGGCACTGGATCCTACGGCGGACGTTCTGCGGCTCCTGTTGCGAATGTACCTGGAGGATGGAGACGCGGCACAGGCTATGGAGATATTTGCGCAGCTGCAGGCGCTGCCCGGCGTAGAGATCAAAGCCGAAGACTATCACAACATGGGCATCGCGCACCAGGATCAGGAGCGCTTCGGCGAATCGGCCTCTTTCTACCGGCAGGCACTCAATACCGACCCCGAGTACAGTGCAGCCAGGCTGGCTATCGCCAACCTCTACGCCACAGCAGCTTCGACCTGTGGCATAGATGGACGTGAGGAGGCAGCGGTGTTCTGGCTGATCGCTGATGCGTATACGCGGGCAGGCGATCCCGCGGGAGCCAGGCGCATGCGAACCGCATTTCCGACAGCAGAAGACATTTTCTACGTGCAGAAGTGGACCGCCGGAGAGAGCACCCAGGTCAGCTATTCCTGCCGGGGCCTGACCATCAGCGGGACCACAACCGTGCGGCAGCAGTAGCTGGCCACAGCACCGC
>JAAXGV010000099.1 GCA_012271185.1 Rhodothermales bacterium | reverse complement strand
GCTGCAAATGGCCCTTTAAGCACCCCAAAGGGCAGGAATCAGGCCCTTTTTCCGGCTTTATCGCCGCTATATGGGGCATTATAACCCCGATGGTTCGCAATCTGCCCGTGATCCTTCCCGAGAGGGCATAATTACTGGATATGCACCCTTCATCAGCACCTCTCGGAAAATCCTGTGACGCAGGCTCCTAGCGCGCCTGCGCACTCTCCTCCTTGATGCGGTTCACGAACGCCGGAACGGACATGGCTCCCACATCCTGGCCGGAGCGGGCCCGGACACGCACTGTGCCACTGTCGGCCTCCCTGGCGCCAACAACAAGCATGTACGGAATCTTTTCGCTCTGTGCCTCGCGGATCTTGTATCCCACTTTTTCGCTGCGCACATCCAGCCGCACACGCATCTCATGGCTTAGAAGCTGCTGATAAACACTGGTAGCATAGCCCTCGAACCGTTCGGATATGGACAGCACCCGTGCCTGCTCCGGCGCAATCCATACCGGAAACGCCCCGCCACAGTGTTCGATCAGCACACCCACAAAGCGTTCGAGAGAACCAAACGGCGCACGATGAATCATGGCGGGCCTATGTCGCTGATCGTCTGGCCCTATGTACGAAAGGTCAAACCGCTCAGGCAGGTTGTAGTCCAGCTGCACCGTGCCCAGCTGCCACTCGCGCCCGAGCGCATCGCGTACCATGAAGTCCACCTTCGGGCCGTAGAACGCCGCCTCTCCTAGCGCCTCAACGTATCTGAGACCCGTCTCCTGCACAGCTTCCCGGATAGCTGACTCGGCCTCGTCCCACACAGCCGCGCGGCCCGTGTACTTTCCGGTGTCTTCCGGATCCCGCAGAGAAAGCTGCACACTGTAATCCTCAAAGCTCAAGCTGCTGAGGACTTTAAGCGTAAGGTCTATGGTATCCTTGATCTCCGCTTTCACCTGGCTGTGCCGGCAGAAGATGTGTGCATCATCAACGGTGAAGCCGCGCACCCGGGTCAGGCCGCCCAGCTCGCCGGTCTGTTCATAGCGGTAGACCTGCCCGAACTCGGCCAACCGGATGGGCAGCTCACGGTAGCTGCGACGCCTGTGTGTGTAGACCTGTATATGGTGCGGACAGTTCATGGGCTTGAGCAGGTACCCTTCACCCTCCGACTCTTCCATAGGCGGAAACTGGCTCTCCTTGTAATAAGGGTAATGACCGCTTGTGCGGTACAGGTCCAGCCTTCCGATATGCGGCGTGATCACCGGCTGGTAGTTGCGGCGCAACTGTTCCTTCTTGAGAAACGAGACCAAAGCTTCGCGAAGCGCAGCACCCTTGGGCAGCCACAGGGGCAGGCCCGGACCCACCTTGTCACTGAAGGTGAACAGCTCCAGCCGCCTGCCAAGGCTCCGGTGATCGCGCTGGCGTGCTTCTTCAAGCCTTGTCAGGTAGGCCTCCAGCTCCGTGCGGTTCTTCCAGGCCGTACCGTAGATGCGCGTCAGCTGCTGCCGTGAGGCATCACCACGCCAGTAAGCACCGGCGGTCGCCAGGAGCTTAACTCCATTGGCTTTGATATAGCCCGTGTGCGGAACGTGTGGACCGCGACAAAGGTCAACAAACGTGTCGTGCTGATAGACGGTGATAGGTTGCGCGTTACCGCTGCCGTTGACCAGCTCGCTGATGAGCTCGATCTTGTACGGATTATCTTTGAAGAGCTCCCGCGCCTCGCCCGGAGATACCTCCCGCACGGAAAATGCGTGCCGACCCTTGATAATCTCCTTCATGCGCTGCTCAATCCACGCCAAGTCCTCTTCTTTCGGCGGGCGCGGAAGATCAAAGTCGTAGTAGAAGCGATCTTCTATGGGTGGCCCGATCGTCGGTCTGGCTCCCGGGAAACGCTCTACCACGGCCTGTGCCATCACATGTGCAGCCGAGTGTCGGACCTTGAACAGCCGCGGGTCGTAACCCTTGGGGATGTGCATCTCTGCCTGTGCTGCCAAGTCGGTCTTCATGCGGATTGTTTTCAGTTGAAACCTAGCCCTTGAAAACGATTTGGAACTGCCAATTGTTCGACTCTGACCGATGACCGCCAGCACTATACAGTCTGACCTGGCAACCTTGGGTAATGCCACCATAGCCGCACACTCGCAGCGCTTCTTCAAGACAGGCGCCGGCCAGTACGGAGATGGGGATGTGTTTCGCGGGATCCGGGTACCCGCGCTGCGACGCGTAGCCTGGGCCAGCAGGAAGCTGCCGCTGACCGAAACGCTGCTCCTGCTCCAGTCACCATATCACGAAGACCGGTTTGTCGCACTGTGCATCATGGTGCACGGCTTTCAGCGGGGCGATGATACGCAGCAGGGTGTGATCTACAGGGCATACCTGCACCACACACGATGGGTCAACAGCTGGGATCTGGTAGACACCAGTGCACACAAGATCGTGGGGCCGTACCTGACCCATCGCAACCGTGCTCCCCTCTACGCACTCGCAGAATCGGACCTGCTCTGGGAGCGTCGCATCGCCATCATGGCCACATTGCACTTCATCCGTAGCAATGACTTTGGCGACACGCTCAGAATCGCTGCGCTGCTGCTGTCGGACCCTCACGACCTTATTCACAAGGCCGTGGGGTGGATGCTGCGCGAGGTCGGCAAGAGAACTTTTAAAGCTCAGGACAGCTTTATGCGCAAATACTACAGAACCATGCCGCGCGTCATGCTTCGCTATGCGATCGAGCGTTACCCTGAAGAGCTTCGCCAGGCCTACCTCAAGGGAACCGTGCCTTGCGAGCCGTAACACACCCGCCAGTCATGGTACCTTCGCCCGCGAACAGCTGGTTGCGGCGTCACACTTTCGCGGCCGAAGTGACGCGTATCTTTGGCCTTTATGACGCCGACCGACAGCAGGAAGCCGGACAGCGTGCGTCGCACCGTGTCCACTGTCTTCAACGAACTCACTGCTGCAGCCGAACGGCTGAGCGGACACGTGCGGATGACGCCTGTCCGCCACTCGCGCTTCCTTAGCGAAGCCATCGATGGTGAGGTTTATCTGAAGCTTGAGCATCTGCAGGTAACGGGCTCTTTCAAGGTGCGCGGCGCCCTGAACAAGCTGATACCACTCAAGGGTTCACGCCGGCACATCGTGGCCGCCTCGACCGGCAATCATGCACTGGCGGTTGCCCATGCCTGTACGACTCTGGGCCTGGATTGCACGCTGTTCCTGCCTGAGTCTGCCAACAGGCACAAGGTTGCCGTCCTTCGGGGGTACCCTGTTGAGCTGTGCTTTGTTGGAGGCGATGCAGTCAATGCCGAGCACGAGGCGCGCCGCATGGCCGAAGAGCAACAGCAGGTGTTTGTCTCGCCCTACAACGATGTGGCCGTAATCGGCGGCCAGGGCACGGTAGGAACGGAGATACTGGAGCAGGCCCCGTACGCGGACTGCGTCCTTGTTGCCGTGGGTGGCGGCGGGCTTGTCAGCGGCATCGGCGTGACACTCAAAGAACACTGCCGGAAAACCCGGATCGTTGGATGTTCGCCAGCCGCATCTTGTGTGATGTATGAATCCGTCCTCGCAAACCGGGTCGTTAGCAAGCCTTCCAAACCCACGCTTTCCGACGGCACCGCAGGCGGGCTTGAAGACAGTACCGTGACTCTTGAGCTCTGCAGGGAAATCGTAGATGACTGGCTCCTTATCAGCGAACGTGAAATCGCCATCGCCATGCGCAGGCTGTATGATCACCACGCTCTCACGGTGGAAGGCGCGGCAGCCGTCGCAGTGGCTGGCCTGCTGAAACACACGCGGCACTTTGCCAATTGTCGTGCCGCAATCGTATTGTGTGGAGGCAACGTAGATCCGGACACATTCTCATCTATTCTGGCATCAACATGAAACCCGTTTTTCTTCTTGGACTGCTGCTTCTGCTGTCTTATCCCTCGATGGGTCAGGATGCTGAAGCCCGGCTGCAGGAGCTGGGCATCACACTGCCTGTACTGCGTGCACCTATGGCCAATTACGTACGCGCTGTGCGCAGTAGCAACCTGGTCTTTCTGGCAGGTCACGGCCCGGCACAATCCGATGGCACGTACATCACAGGCAAGGTCGGGCAAGACCTCACCGTAGAGGAAGGCTATGAGGCCGCAAGGCTGACGGGCCTGGCCCTTCTTGCATCGCTGCGAGCAGAGATTGGTGACCTGAACAAGGTCTCGCGTGTCGTCAAGGTTACCGGCATGGTCAACGCCACGGCCGACTTTACCGAGCACCCGAACGTCATCAACGGATGCTCAGACCTGTTCGTTGAGGTTTTTGGACCCGAGGTAGGCAAACATGCACGGGCCGCTGTCGGCATGGCTTCCCTTCCCATCGGCATTGCCGTGGAGATCGAAGCCATCATTGAAGTCAGGGACTAACGGGTCAGAAGCGCTTCGATCGCAGCCTCCGCGTTGACGACGCGGCCAACAAGCGGTGTGGCGTCTACCGCGGTGCCCGTCTCGTGCAGGATGTCATATGCGTCGGCTGCCGCGAGGTCCGGACGCAGTGAGCGCATAACACCCAGAAGGCCGGTGACGGCCGGGGTGGCCATGGAAGTGCCGTTCAAAGGCTTGTAGTCGTTATCCGGATAAGAGGAAAGGATATCCACGCCTGGTGCAGCAATCGGCCTCGACAGGCTGCCTACGGTGTTGGAAAACTCGGCCTTCTCAAGGCTGTGATCCACGGCCGCTACCGCAATTACTCCGTCGATATTGGACGGAAAGTGGTCTGCGGCATCCTCATTACTGTTTCCTGCTGAGGCCGCCACAATCACGTTGTTGCGCTGTGCAAACGCGATAGCAGTCTGCAGCACCCTGGGCCGCACAGGTGCCATAGCTCCCAAGGACATGGAGATAATGTCCGCCTCCGCTTGCGTAGCATCAATGATCGCCTGTGCAATCTGCTCGAGTGAGCCCCGACCCGCATCGCCGAGCGCCTCAAAAGCAAGCAGCTCGATAAACCGGCCCTCCCAGTTCAGCGATGCAATGCCCAGCCCGTTGTTTGTCACGGCTCCGGCTATGCCTGCGCAGTGTGTGCCATGACCGTGAACATCAGTGAGACCGCTTGTTGACATCACATCCGCCAGGTCCTCGTGGCTGCCATCAACGCCAGTATCCAGGATGGCAACGCGCGCCTTACGCACCGGCTGCAATTCCTGCAGCATGGAGTGCATCTCGTGGCCGTGTATGGCTTCCAGGGCCCACTGCTCGCCGACCCGCGGGTCGTTT
This sequence comes from Rhodothermales bacterium, assembly GCA_012271185.1. Classification (GTDB taxonomy): domain Bacteria; phylum Bacteroidota; class Rhodothermia; order Rhodothermales; family Bin80; genus JAAXGV01. The sequence goes on along the minus strand of JAAXGV010000099.1, from coordinate 5,598 downwards.
TCCAGGTATCTGCGTGCAGCACCCGCTGTCGTCCCTCCAGCGACAATGGGCGGCAACGCCACCTCGGTGTTGATCTCTGCAAAGTCAACGTTCTCGCCATCGGCACGCAGCACCGCCACCAGCTCCCTGACAGCGTCTGCAGCAACGTGCACCAGATATACCTGCGCCAGGTCCTCGTCGGCTGACAGATCAACCGTTGGAAATGCCTGCTCCGCCACTGCACCAAAGCGCTGCAAGGCCGTCCCGATCTCGTCTATTTCATCGTCTGGTCCAAGCTCCACCAGAACAGACGCCATCTCTTCCTGCACCAGCAAGCCAACGGTGCGACCCGCCAGGTACAGCACACCGGACAGCAGCAGCGCCAGGAGGCCCAGAAAAAAGAACGGCTTCGCACCCGGATGAGGCTTGCGAATCACCAGCCATACAGCGGCCACCAGCAGTGCCAGCCCTGCATCGCGGAACAGCTCAACACCAACCTCGAAGAGTCCGCCCCCATAGACCAGGCGGCCGACGATACTGACTCCCAGCACGCCCAACCCGGCCAGTATGGTCAGCGGACTGTACCGGCGGCCGGAGATTCCTACCGCAATGAGAAGCAGCCCTGCCGCTGTAACAGCTGTGAGAATATCCATCCGAGGCAAGAGAGGCTGTTGCTGAAAGTACGACGGGTACAGCCGCAAGTTGCACAGATTCAGGATACCAGACACCCGAAGCTTATATTGAGCGCCTTGCAGGCCTCTTTCCGTATGTCCTACATCCTTGCTGTTGATCAGGGCACGACAAGCTCACGCGCTGTTGTGTTTGACCGCGAGGGAACACCGGTCAACATCGTTCAGGATGAGATTCGCCAGATTTACCCGCAGCCGGGCTGGGTTGAACACGATCCCGCGGATATCTGGACCACCCAGTCCGCCTCCATCGTGGAGGCGGTCCGCGACTGCGGCCTGCGCAGCGAGGACATTGCAGCCATTGGCATAACCAACCAGCGTGAAACCACGCTTGTCTGGGACCGGTGCACCGGCATCTGCATACACAATGCGATTGTCTGGCAGGACCGCCGGACGGCAGCCTCTTGCGACAGACTCAGGCATGACGGTTATGCCGACCTGTTTCAGGCGAAGACCGGTCTGATTCTTGACCCATACTTCTCCGGCACCAAGCTTCGCTGGATCCTTAACAACGTTGACGGAGCCCGCCTGCGCGCTGAGCGTGGTGAGCTGGCTTTTGGCACCGTGGACACCTGGCTCATCTGGAACCTTACCGGCGGACGTGTGCATGCAACCGACGCCTCCAATGCATCCCGTACACTGCTGTACAACATCCACACCGGAGACTGGGATGACGAGTTGCTGGAGGTCCTTCACGTGCCGCGATCTGTTCTGCCAACCGTGACGGCCTCCAGCGCTGTCACGGGTGAAACAGGCATCCTGGGAGGATCCACTCCCATTGCCGGTATCGGAGGTGATCAGCAGGCTGCCCTTTTCGGGCAGGTCTGTACGCGGCCCGGGATGGCCAAGAACACCTATGGAACAGGCTGCTTTCTGCTTATGAACACAGGGAAAGAGCCTGTTGCTTCAAGGAACAGCCTGCTTACCACCGTGGCATGGGATCGCGGACAGGATCGGCAGTACGCGCTGGAAGGCAGCGTCTTCATGGGCGGAGCGGTGGTGCAATGGCTTCGTGACAGCCTTGGCCTCATCCGGACCTCTGCTGACGTGGAAGCGCTCGCCGCCGGGTGCGAAGACACAGGCGGGGTCTTTCTGGTCCCCGCCTTTACAGGGTTGGGCGCTCCGCACTGGGATCCCTACGCGCGCGGCACGATCGTGGGCATGACCCGGGGAACCAGTCCGAGCCATCTTGCACGCGCCGCTCTGGAAAGCATCGCCTACCAGAGCAAGGATGTCATCCGGGCCATGGAAGCTGATGCCGGTATCCGCCTCACGGAACTCAGGGTGGATGGCGGTGCTACTGCCAATGACCTGCTTATGCAGTTTCAGGCGGATATCCTGGGTGCTCCGGTGGTGCGCCCGACCATCAAGGAGACAACCGCTCTTGGCGCCGCCTACCTGGCAGGTCTGGCCACCGGCTACTGGAAGAGTACCCGGGAAATCGCCTCTCTTTGGCAAGTTGACCGTACGTTTGAACCTGAGATGAAAGAAGGCGTCGCGGACCGGCTGACCGAAGACTGGCAGAGGGCGGTGGCTCGTGCCATGCGCTGGAAAACACCGGAATAAACAACACACTTCTATGACGATTTTTCTTGCAGAGCTGATAGGCACAGGTCTGCTTCTTCTGCTTGGTGACGGCGTAGTGGCCAATGTGCTGCTCAAGCGCACGAAGGGCACCGGCTCAGGCTGGGTTGCCATCACGGTCGGGTGGGGTCTGGCTGTGTTTGTCGCCGTCTTCGTTGTCGCCGCCTTTAGCGGCGCACACATCAACCCTGCGGTCACTGTGGGCCTGGCACTGGCCGGAAAGCTCGCATGGGGCGAGGTGCCAACGTATCTCGCGGCGCAATTCACAGGCGGAGCTATAGGCGCCTTTCTTGTGTGGTATCAGTACAGAGACCACCTCGACGCCACCAGTGACCAAGATGCCAAGCTGGGCACGTTTTGCACGGGGCCTGCCATCCGCAACAACGCGCGCAACCTGTTCTGTGAGATCATTGCCACGTTCGTACTCGTCTTTGCAATCCTTTACATGGTTGAACCGGACGTGGGCCTCGGCCCACTTGACGCGCTTCCGGTAGGCCTTGTGGTTCTTGCTATCGGGCTGTGCCTGGGCGGCACCACCGGATACGCCATCAACCCTGCCCGGGATCTTAGCCCGCGCATCATGCATGCGGTTCTGCCGATCGCTGGCAAGCGGGACAGCGACTGGTCTTACGCGTGGATCCCTGTCCTTGGCCCCCTCCTGGGCGGGCTCGGTGCCGCTGCGCTTCACCTGTTGCTGTCGTAGCCATGCGCACAACAGCATGCTGGCTTTTCCTCTGCCTGACAGCGTCTGGTGTGCAGGCGCAGCAGACGGCCATCCTTGCCGGCCGCCTGGTGGATCCTTCGCACGGATCCGTGTCAGACAATCAGATGATTCTGGTCGATGACGGCGTGATCGTGGCCATCCTTGACGGCGCGGAAGCTCCTGCAGAGGCTGACATCATTGATCTGTCGGATGCCACAGTCATGCCCGGCCTCTTTGACGCGCACACGCACCTGTGCCTGACCGTTGATCCAGCCAAAGATGCGGGCCACTACTACTTCACGAGCCTTCTCAACACCACTCCCTATCGCACTATACAGGGCGTAGCCAATGCACGCGCAATGCTGAACGCAGGGTTCACGACGGTCCGCGATGTGGGAAATGCCGGCAACTACGGAGACACTGCCCTGCGGCAAGCCATTGAGGAAGCCCTTGTGCCTGGCCCTACCATGCAGAATGCCGGACGGATCATTGCGCCTTTCGGCGGTCAGTTCCACCTGCAGCCGGAAAAGCCGGGCCTGGGAAATCCCGAGTACTTTTTTGCTGACACGCATGATGAGCTCAGGAAGGCCGTTCGCGAAAACATCCACTTCGGTGCCACACTCATCAAGCTTGTCGTGGATGATCAGCCGTATCTCTACTCGGTCGATGATATCCGCCTAGTTGTAAACGAAGCGGCACTGGCCGGACTGAAGGTTGCCGCGCATGTCTGGACGGAGCAGGGCGCCGCCAATGCCATCGAAGCCGGCGTGGCCACCATTGAGCACGGCACCAGCATGAGTGATTCGCTGCTCATGCTGGCCAGAGACCGCGGGGTCTACCTTGTTGGCACGGAGTTTACTGAGCTCGCGATTCAGGTCACCTTCTTTGGCACCAGCGCCGAGGAAGGGCGCGCACTGCATGCCCAGTTTATTGACAGGCTGCGCCGCGCCTACAACCTGGGCGTACCGATGGCTTTCGGTTCCGACGTTGTCTTCACATACGAGGGCCACGACCGCGGCACCCTTACGCTGACCTACCTGGAAAACTTTGCGGAAGCGGGCATACCGCCCGCATACGCCCTGAAGATGATGACCTCCAATGCTGCCGAAGCGATGGGGCTTGCCGGAGTGCGTGGTGCCATCAGGCCAGGTTACGCTGCAGACATCATCGCCATGCCAGCGAATCCCCTCGATGACCTTGGCGCTCTGCGTGAGGTCATGTTCGTCATGAAGGACGGGATAGTGTTCAGGCGCGATCCCCGGCAGCCATAGCAACCCGTGGATAAAGTCGCGCTCAGCACTGGCAACGGGCGGACAGTATAAGGGACAGCAGCAGGCATTGTTTTTGGTGGCCAGCAAGATTCGCGCGTCAGGCCACTCGTTCTGTCCGGCACTGGTTTGGCGCCTTGCAACGGAGACGTGCCACAAGCTCCATGCGGGAAACCGGAAATATGCTTCCGGATGATGGCGGTGGAGTATCTGAAGGAGTCGGCTCGGAGCACGAGATAGCATGGCCGTACGTGGACTCGATTTCACTGCGCCCGGGATACGTGGCGTCGGTACGCTTATGCTGAAGTTACCCCCCTTTTCGTGTCCGACGAACGCACCGGGTGGTGTACAGGTGGGGAATTTGACCGTCAAACACGACCAAATACGGGCCAATGTGGGGAATTCCACCCCCATATGGCCTGATTTAGCCAGGATTGGGGCTAATCCGTCTTGTTCTGACTGATAATATGTGTACCCATGTAATTGTTTGATGATTTCTTCCTTTCTCTCCGAAAGAATGATCAGATTTTGACATTAATTTGATATTTATCGCTGCGTATCCCTATCTTGATGCCGTCACAATCGCCTCGATATAGTACCCATGTACGTCGCCAAAATCCCCAACCGGAACAGCCCACCCTGCTACCTCATCCGACACTCCAAACGCGTCGGACAATCCATCAGAAAAACCACCCTCGCCAATATCTCCAAACTGCCCCTGGAGGTCATTGAGCAGATACGCGTCATACTCCGCGGGGGCATACCCGTAGAGAAAATAGAGGACGCGTTCTCCCTCATCAGCAGCAGGCCCCATGGCCATGTGGCCGCGGTCCTGGGCGTCATGCGACAGCTGGGCTTCCCAGCTCTGTTGCACCGCACAAACACCCGGCGGCGCCGGCTGGCCACGGGGCTGGTGGCCGCCCGCGTGCTCTACCCCGCCACCAAGCTGGCCACCAGCGAAGCGCTGGATGCCAGGACCGCCTCCGATACGCTCAATGAAGAGCTTCAGCTCAGGCGCGTCGATGCCGACGACCTGTATGAAGCCATGGACTACCTGGTACACCACAAGCATGCCATTGAGCGCCGTCTGGCCCGGCGCCACCTCAGCGAAAGCGCCCTGGTCCTCTGCGATATCACCTCCATCTACGTCAAGGGGGATTCGATTGAACTCGCCAACTACGGCTACAACCGGGATGGAAAAAAGGGCAAGAAGCAGATCGTCTTTGGTCTTGTGACCGACAGCGACGGCTGTCCGGTGGCCGTGGAGGTGTTTTCCGGCAACACGGCGGACCCGCAAACGCTCTCCGTTCAGGTGACCAAGCTTCGCACGACCTTCGGGTTCAGCCATGGGGTTATGGTGGGAGATCGCGGACTG
>JAAXGV010000102.1 GCA_012271185.1 Rhodothermales bacterium | reverse complement strand
AGGAGTCGGGCCCTTTTTCCGGCTTTATGGCCGCTATATGGGGCATTATAACCCCGATGGTTCGCAATCTGCCCGTTATCCTTCCCGAGAGGGCATAATTACTGGATATGCACCCTTCAACAGCACCTCCCGGAATTTCCGCAGCGCAGACTCCTAGACTATAACGCGCTTGCCTGGATTCGCACCGACACGCGCTAAGCTGCAAACCAGAACGCCAACCCTGCTTACAGCCCCAGATTCCATGTTAGTTTGGCATGTAATTCCCTAAAAATACACGGCAAAATCATCCCTTACAGTCAGATTCCGAAGCATAGCGCACTCAGGACTTAACTGACTGGGGTAGTGCATAATGTCCAGCCACTCTGAGGGCAAGCGCACGTACGTATTCCTGTAGCACCCGTGGCTTCAGCACCTCAATTTTATCACCAAAACGCAGCACATACCGGGACAGATAAGCCATGTTATCGAACCTGAAGGATACAGTCACATATTCCTCCTCGTGTTTTTCATCCTCCAGCAGCGCGGGAATGCTGGACCGGGCCGCTTTATAGGTGGACGCCGCGAAGCGCAGGACAATGCGCGCGCTGCCGAAGCTTGCACCATGCTCCTGCAGGTAGCTTTTCAGCACAAACCCCTCCGGCGACGTAAACCGCCGTGTGAGCACGTCCATCTCTTGGATATACTCCAGAGCAAACTGGCGTATGTCGCGCCGAAGGTGGTCAAAAGCGACGAGGTTCCAGTGATCCGTGTAAAACACCAGGCCTAGCGGGTCTACCTGCCTCCTGGTCACCTCCTTGCGGCTTCCGACAAAGTACTCGATCCACACCGTCCGGCGCTGGACTATCGCGTCGGAGAGCTTGCTGAAGTACTCATTTGTCGGCACTTGGTGCAACCAGTACGGGTCCAAGGATGTCCGGTCAATAAGCTCGTCAATGTGCTGGAGAACGGTTTCGGGCAGGACAGCCCTAATCTTGTCCGCAGCCTCGTTGGCTTCCCTGTTTATTGAGGCGTCGGAGCGCAACTTGATAAACTCCGCGCCCATCAGCAGCGCAGCTGCCTGCTGTGTGGTGAACATAAGGGGCGGCAGGTAATAGCCCGGAAGAATCCTGTAACCGTAATCCCGGGAATACTCATACGGGATACCGGCCCCGGAAAGAATTCCGAGGTCCCGGTATATGGTTCGCTCACTGACTTGGAACTCCTCTGCCAGTGTCCTGGCCGAAACCTTCTTGCGGCCCTGCATCTTCATCGCAATGGACAAGAGCCGCTCTGTTCGCTTATAGAGCCGTTTTTTGTTACTCATGCCAGACGTGTACGATAACTTTTTCGTCAAACCACGCACCTAAGTCATCCAGGGGAATCACCTCGGCGGTGACATCTCCGTGAGCACTGTGCAGCGCGCCTAGCTCCAAAGATAAGTCACCACCCTTCAGGCACAGCAATCCTGGCGCCCACACCCCCTTTTGTTCGGCCCTGCACGGACCTGCCACACGCTTGTGCCATCCCCAGAGTACTTCCAATGGCGCTGTGGCACGACTCACGCTGTGTGTGGCCTTTCCCGGCCATGCATGTGCACGCCCGCACCAGGTGCTCACGTTCGCCACCTTCAGTTCTCGCGTCAGCCTGTGCACTGCCATAATCTTCTTCTGCATCGAGTCCACCGCGGTGATATGAAGCCACGGCAACGCTATCGCCAATGGGATGGCAGGCAGCCCGCCACCAGTGCCCCAGTCCACTACTTGCGCACCCTCGGGGAAAGCACGCCTGGTAAGTGCCAGACAGTGCATGATATGCCGCTCCCAGAAGTGTGGTCCGTCACCGCGTGCTACCAGGTTGTGGTGCCGGTTCAGCTCAAGGAAGGCGGCCTCAAACGCCTTCAGCTTCTGCGTCGTAAGCGTATCCGCCACCTCACGCCCCGGCTCTGAGCAACACCATCAGCACGGAAAGATCGGCAGGGCTGACACCACTGATGCGGGAGGCCTGCCCCAGCGTTGCGGGCTGGATCAGGCCAAGCTTTTCACGCGCCTCGTTGCTCAGACTGGAGGCAGAGGCATAATCGAATGCGGGCGGGATCCTCCGCGACTCGAGGCGCTCCAGCTTTCGCACCTCATCCTCCTGGCGGCGCACATAGCCTGCGTACTTCAGGTCATTTTCCACCAGCTCTTCCACGCTTTCCATTCCGGGTGCCTCCATCGCCACCGCAAGACCCGCGGCCCGCAGCAGCCCCTTCAGCGACACACCGGTCCGGCGCGCCACCTTGACCAGGCGCGTCGGCTGTGTCAGCGGCTTTGTACCGGCAGACACCAGGTAATCATTTACGCGCTCTGGCCGGGCTGTGACCTTCTGCAGGGCCGCCATCGTCCTGGCTATCGCCTCCCGCTTCGCGCGCATGCGAGCATGCCGCGCCTCGCTGACCAGGCCCAGCGAACGCCCCAGATCCGTAAGTCTAAGGTCCGCATTATCCTGACGAAGCAATATGCGATGCTCCGCTCGCGAAGTAAACATGCGGTACGGCTCGTCCGTGCCCTTGGCAATGAGGTCGTCAATGAGCACGCCGGTATAGGCCTGAGCACGCCCGAGCACCACCGGGTCCAGTGCATCCAGGTGCCGCACAGCGTTGATACCCGCAACCAGCCCTTGTGCTGCGGCTTCCTCGTACCCCGTCGTACCATTGATCTGGCCTGCGAAGAAGAGGCCCGGTACAAGCTTGGTTTCCAGAGAGTACCGCAACTGGTATGGCGGGAAATAGTCATACTCTATCGCGTAGCCCGGACGCAGCATATGGACTTCCTCCAAGCCTGGCACCTGTCGCAACGCCGCGTACTGCACCGCCTCAGGCAGACTCGTGGAGAACCCATTCACATACACCTCGTAGGTGCTGCGACCCTCGGGCTCCAGAAACAGCTGGTGGCGGTCTCTGTCCGCGAAGCGGTCAATCTTATCTTCTATGGACGGGCAATACCGCGGACCACGTCCCTCAATGCGCCCCGTGAACATGGGACTCCGATCAAAGCCGGCACGCAGCGTGTCGTGTACCGCGGGCGACGTGTACGTCAGCCAGCAGCTGAGCTGCTCATCTGTCAGTTTGTCTGTCATATAGGAGAACGGACTGGGGTCCTTGTCCCCCTCCTGCTCTGTCAACCTGCCATAATTAATTGAGCGCCCGTCAATCCTTGGCGGCGTGCCAGTCTTGAGCCGGCCTGATACGAATCCCAAGCCGTGCAAACAGCCGGTCAAACCGCGTGTGGCCCGCTCACCCATACGGCCTCCGCCAAACTGCTTTTCACCGACGTGCACGATGCCGTTCATAAACGTGCCGCTGGTCAGGATAACCGCAGAGGACTGAAACCTGGCGCCTAACTGCGTTTCCACACCTGTGACACATCCCGATCCCGTGATGACACGCGTAACAACATCCGCGCGAAAGCACAGCCGCTCTTCGGCTTCCAACGCCTCCCGTACCGCACTGGCATACACGACGCGGTCGCACTGTGCCCGGGGCCCCCATACCGCTGGACCTTTCCGCCGGTTCAGCATGCGAAACTGTATTCCCGCCCTGTCGGTAGCAAGCCCCATGATGCCGCCAAGCGCATCAATCTCACGAGCTATGTGCCCCTTCCCTATGCCACCGATAGCCGGGTTGCACGACATGCGCCCCAGCGCCTCCAAGCTCATGGTGATCAAAAGCGTGCGTGCACCCATACGTGCGGCCGCGGCGGCCGCCTCGGTGCCCGCATGCCCGCCACCAACAACGATTACATCGTATGCCGTCACAGATCAGGCGTTGTTACGCCGTAAATACCAGCCTGGAACTCAGCGTGTTCATCGGCTTGGCTGCCAATGCACCCTGCATGTGTTATCATCGCACAGGTGAGCCACCATCCCGGTCCCAAATGGCGCGCACCTGCCTCCTCGTCTCATGATCTCCGCTTCATGTACTTGGCCTTGACTGCGGCAGTCATCTCTTCAAAAAACCGGTAGATACCAAGCTTACCCGTCAGAAGGCTGAATGACTCAGCCGACACTTTTGGCAAATCGCTTCTTTTGCATATCCGAAGAACCCGCCTACGCTCTTCATCCAGCAGGAATATGGCCATGCACTGGGCTTCCGGAACATGGTGTTGCGAATGGTCTTGCGCAAGCTTTGCGTAGCGCTCTATAACATCGTCAGTAACGTGCTCTGTGTGCCGCGTTTCACTGTTCCTGCTGAAATAAGGAATCGGCTCAGGAAAAAGCATGATCTGCCCAAACACGATATCGCTGCTTCTCAGGTTTGCCGTCTCACCAAGTTGCTGCTCGAAGTAGTTGTTCTTGTTCTGCCGGTAATTGCTCTGCACAAACTTGACGCTCACCACGCCGATCACCATACCATCCCGGCTAATGGCAACATCCACGTTCTTGGGATAATACCTGCCGCCGACCTTCATCTCTGCGCCTCCGTGCAAGGTCTTTCCCGCCAACGTGTAGTTTTTCCCCAGCCCTTCCCGAAGCTCCTCGATAACCCAGCCATGCAGCGGCTTGAGCTTTGCGTCAGAACGCGCTCCGTGCAACAGATACTGGTCGCGGGACGCCTTTACCGCAGATTCCAAGCGCAACCTGAAGTCCTCATCCATTGGCCCTGACCAGGTGAGCTGGAACGGGAAAATCCTTGATATACTGTTTTGCGTAGCTGAACCAGCCTCCGCGGTACGGCTGCGAATAGCTGCGCACATGCTGCGCCATTGTCGGGCTGTTGAGCCACTCCTTCAGGTCTTCCAGATCAATGTCAATGCGTGGCTTTACGCAGTACCCAGCGTAGAACAGCGCTTCCGGATCATTGCATATCTGGAAATTGGGCTGTGCGTTCATGCCGGAGGTAAGGATCTTGCGGCCAAACGCACTTCTTATTCCTACTTCGCGCCCATAGGCATACCACTTGGTCCTGCTGAACGCACCCTTGTCACGAGCCAGGAGTCGCTCCTTGTTCCGGATGAGCCACGCGTACGCCAGCGGAAATCGCACCTTAAGGGTACGTTCCGGCATCAGCTTTCCGGCTTCATCGTAGGGGTATATGATCACCCGTTCGACCCTGTCACGCCCGTTCTTCAGGACTGATGCCTTCGTAATTTTCCGCGCCGACTCAATTTCCAGTTTTACCTCCTTGTCCCCCGCACGACAGATCACCTGTTCGCTGCGCCACTCCGCCACCTCCAGAATGAATACCCTGTCCGCTAATGTCTGAATGCCTACGTGAATGTCAGCGATTTCACCTAGCGGAACGCCGGAGCGTTCCGCCTCTACCAGTTCCGACGGCACAATCGCCCACCGGAACTTGCTCATGGACAAGGTGCAAGAGTCTGTAAACGCCCCGTTTCTCCAGTAGTACACCCTCCCCGGGTCAGATGAAATATGATTTTGAATGTGTGTTATGCATGTATATGTACTTACACCAGGAAATACCTGATGGTCCCGGTAGTCGTATAGGGAAACAATCCGATGGTTCTTTGCGATGTCCTCACGCATCGCCTGTCCTGCCCGGTTGCGAAGCCATCCGCTAGGCGAAATGTAAATCAGATTGCCTCCCTCCGCCAGCAGCCGCAGCCCCAGCTCGAAAAACACCAGATACAAGTCACTCGAACCGCGAAAGTACGCCCATCCTCCCCCCTTTATCTTGTCTCTCCGGTCATTCTCAAGATTCTGTATGCGTACATAGGGGGGGTTGCCCACCACCCAGTCAAAAGCTCCGGCATCCTGTACCCACGCATCCAAGCCATCGACCCGCCTGACCTGCCAGAAGTCAAGCGGATAGCGCCTGCCAAGGACCTGCTCTACCGCCTCTGACAGCCGGCGCCGGCAGCTTCGGGCTGCTTCCAAATCGATTTCGTAGCCTGTAAGCTGGCGCAGCGTCCGAATGTGGGCCTGCTGCTCTTTGCCTGAATACGCTCGCGCCCGCCTGCTGACCTCTTGCGCAACCGGTACCAAAAAATCGCCGGACCCACACGCCGGATCACAGACACGCACGTCTTTGAGCGAGCCCGCAAACAAAGGCTTCAGCATATGCCGGACGATCCCGGCAGGCGTGTAAACTTTGCCGAAAACTTTTACCTCGTCAATGTCTGCGCGATGCGCCATGTCACAACTGTCTTACCAGCCTCTTGCTACGCGCGGCATACATTCCTCCTGCACTGAGTGCCTCGGACCACGTTTGCGTATACGCTCTGGCACCTCTTGGGAAGCCCGTGGCATACACACAATGCACCGGGGCGTCACTGGCCTGCCATGAGCCGCATGTGTTTCGGTCTGCATCACAGGTGCCGGCCTTTTACTTTTCTGATTCACGCCGAATGCTCCCGCCATCACGGCATCTCAAGGTACACGGCCCATTGCACCTTTGCAATGCAACAAGCGGGCTTACAATCATGCTCCCTGCTGGTTCGAAAGCCTGTGTCTTATTCACCTGGAACGCAGGCGGCACCGGCCTCTTGCCACCAGGCCGGTGCTTGCTCGGGAGTGACGCAACCGGAGTCAAGTCCCAATCGTGCTGT
>JAAXGV010000104.1 GCA_012271185.1 Rhodothermales bacterium | reverse complement strand
CGGGTGAGCCCGAGTAACTAGATGATAGCCGCTCCGACGCATTAGATACCAAGCATTACGGCCCTTGGCCCAGCATGCGAACACCCGATTGATCAGCCGTCGCCAATGTTAAGGTTCCCTTCTCCATAATCATGCCCGCAAGACCTTGTAACGCCAGACAACATATCGCCCCCGCCCCCGGAACATGTCATGCTACACCAGCGCTTATGGGTTGGCCCCCGGAGCCGCCATGCAGGTGGAGGCTTCAAACCGCCGGCTGCTGCTGCGCTTAAGAGGTGTGGCGGTGAGCGCTCCGGATGGGGCTTTCCTTCGGTTTGCTCATTGGGGTGCTGGAACACTGCAGGTGCTGGCGAACCGTTTTCAGTGCCCGCGCGTTATATGCAGGAGCATGCCGAGCCCGCGGTGGCGTGCTGCGAAAGCCTGCTCCGGGGTGTTGAGAATATGGCATACCCCGTGAACTGTCTAACAAACAATACCGACAGCGTAGAAATGAGAAGCATTACGATGCGCGACGATTCGGTCAGCAGATTGTGCACGGAAGTTCGAGGAGCAACTTGGTTACGCTGCTGTATCGTGCTTGGGGCCGTGCTGCTTCAGGCCTGTGGCCAAGGCTCGGAGTCTGCCGATTCGATGGCTGATTCAGTCACCTATGCGGAGCATGTCGCGCCCATTTTGTATGCTAACTGCGTTGAGTGTCACCGGCCTGGTGAAGTCGCGCCGTTTTCGCTCTTGACGTACGAGGATACCCGTATACGTGGCCCCCTCATGGTGTACATGACCGGGGAAGGGCTGATGCCGCCGTGGAAGGCGGGTCCTGGCGACTATGCCTTCAAGAACGAACGGCATATCACGCCGGAGCAGATCGCAACACTTGCCCGGTGGGTGGAGATTGGCATGCCCGAGGGTGATCCGTCGCTGCTGCCCCCGACGCCGACATTTACGGAAGGCTGGCAGCTCGGACCGCCTGATCTGGTGGCAACCATGCCCGAATCATTTCCTGTGCCGGCAGACGGTCCCGACGTGTATCGGAACTTTGTTGTGTCGCTCGATCTTGATGAGGATGTTTGGGTCCGTGCCGTGGACTTCCGTCCTTCGGCACGTTCTGTCGTTCACCACAGCTTGTTCTTTCTCGATAACACGGGGTCGGCCCGTGAGCAAGACGGAAAGGACGGCTTGCCGGGATACAGCAGTGGCATGGGTGTGCGGGTTGGCGGCTTTTCCTCGCGCGGCGAGGCCGCCCGCGAAGGCAACACCCAGACTGATGCTGGCATCGCAAATTCGCGACGGGCAGGCGGCCTGGGAGGCTGGGCTATCGGTGGCCGGGCGCGGGAATTGCCCGAAGGTCTAGCATACCTCGTGCCCAAGGGGGCCGACCTGATCTTATCAACGCATTTTCGTCCTTCAGGAGAGCCTGCAAGCGAGACTTCGTCCCTTGGCTTGTACTTCGCAGACGGGCCGCCGAAGCAGGCTTTCACTTACATTCAGCTGCCCTCGGTGTTTGGCGTGTTCGAGGGTATTGACATCCCCGCCGGCGAGTCTGACTATTCGATAGCAGACACGTTCGTTCTGCCGGTGGACATCAAGGCCTTCAATGTGGGGGCGCATGCGCACTACCTGGGCAAAGAGATAAAGCTTACAGCGACACTGCCAGGCGGCGAGGCAAGAACCCTTCTGTGGATTGAAGAGTGGGACTTTGCCTGGCAGGAGCTGTACCAGTTCGCCGACTATGTCGAGCTGCCTGCGGGTACGCAGCTCGAGGTGCACTTCAGTTACGACAACTCGGCTGAGAATCTGAAAAATCCGTCTTCACCGCCGATTCGCGTGACTTGGGGAGAGCAGTCCACCGACGAGATGGCCAGCGTTACGCTGCAGGTAGTCACAGCCAATCCGGACGACTTGCCGCAGCTGGAGCAGGCATACCGTGAACACGTGCGCCGTGCGTTTTTTGCCGCTGGCGGCCTGCGTTGGCTGCAGCAGTTCCGGTCGGCGATGGAGCAATGAGACGGCGCTCTGGGCTCATGGTGCTTGCCGTCGCCTTAATGAAGTCGCTGAAGGACGGATTCGCGAAGAGAGCGGGCTTGAGGTTGCCCTGATCCACGCCTTTTTGTGCTGCCAGGGACAAGCCGTTCTGGACGGTTGCACAGGAAGGGCCGGGTACGTTGAGAGTCTCATGCCCGATTCCCTGACTTTGGGCGCCGGGCAGCCGCAGCAAGGAGGTGTTCACGGAGATTGCCGAAGCCTGCGGCACGAGGACAGCCAACCTGCTGGAGGGGGCCGGACGCGGCGACCTGCCCCCGGAGCGCCGGTTGCGCAGCATGATGCCTGGTGGGTACTGTAGCGCGAGGCGGGGATGATGGACCTCGCGATGGGTGCATGCCACGTCGAGCTCCTGCTGTCTTTCGCACCAGCAGACACAGGCGGGGCCTGGCTCTACTTGCCGATGTTCATGTGCAGATAGGTGCGGAGCTCCCACTCACTGCCGTTGTCGGCGCCGGGTGCCGTCGGGTTGCATACCATGTCGCCACGGACATCCACTTCGCGTACTGGACAAAAGCGGGGGGAATACTGATCCAAAGCCCGCCACGATAAGCGTACGCCAAGGTGGGTTTGAGGGACATCGAACCACTGCGGCACGCCGAGGACGGTAGACAGGTCAGCCATGACCTGCATCGGGTAGGTGAGGTTGAAGTCGCGATGATAGTCATACGGTCCCCAGTCGTTGCGCTTTGCTGACACAGTAAGCTTCATCGCTCCCCGCACAGCGCGAATGGTGGCACCAAAGCGGTTGATGATGCGGTCATCACTGCCTCGTGCCTCGGCCTTGCCAGCGTAAGCGTTTGCTATCATGCCCGCGTCGGCGCGCACCTTGGAAACAATACGTGCATTCAACTCCCACAAGTTGTTCGCGGGTGGAGCGCCGGGAAAAGGAAAGGTCGTTCTTCCGTCTGCCAGTATACCGATAGCAGCATCTTGTGTCGTGTTGTGCCTGCGGTATGCGAAGCCTACGCTGGCGGCCAGCGGTGCGTCTTCACGCATGTCGCTGTCCCACGAATACATCCAGGTGGCAGGCGTGGGGTCGTACGTGATGAGGAGCTCACCAGCAGTGGTTTCCCTGTTGTACCGGACAGCAAACGGATCGTCAAGAATGTTGCGGGGGCGACCAGGTGCTGGCACATCGAAAGGTACGGGCCCTTCGATCGGCTTTTGCCACATGAAGTTGGGAGCAACCTGCCAGTTGCCCAGATTAACAGCCAGACCGGATAGAACGTTGACCTGGTTCCCGCTGCCGCTGTCTTTGAGTCTCCACCCGGTAAACGTTAGTGCGCCACTGGGACCACCGGCTGCAACGAGACCCTGCATGGTGCTCTGGATATACCAGTTCCACCGTCCCTTGGTCAGCGTGAGCTTTGCTTTGCCTCCGAAAGCATCAGACGGTTTTATGTAGTCCTGATACATGGTGTAGTTGCCAGGCGAGCCTTTCGCGATCTGATACAGATCGTCCACCTTGGTGCTGCCTGACCAGATGCCACCGATATCAATGCCAAGCAGTCCCGCCTCGGTTGCCAGATGGAGCGTGGCCTTTCTGGTGGGCGGCTGCGGAATGGCAAAGGAGCTTATAGCCGGCGCCTGCTCATCGAGATCTTCCTGGAAAATGCCGGTCGCCTCAAAGGGACCGACATTCCGGGAGTACTTGACCAGTATCGCAGGGTTAGCACCCCACCAAAGCTCGGGGCCAAAGGCAACCTTGAGGCCGTCAAAAGATCTCTTGCCCGTCCACTCAAATCCAAGTGGTGCGTCTCCGTTGTATATGTCGATGTTGGGGCCGTAGTTGGCTTCGGGGTACAGCCCGAAAAAATCCCCTTCGTAGGACCAGTGATAATGCCCTGTACGATAGAAGCCATTTAAGAGGAACCAGTGACTGTCCCATGACAGGCTGGCCTCGTATACCTTCAGGCGTTCAATAGAGGTCAGCTGGAACTCACCCTCATCGCCTTGGACAGCTCTCACGCGGCCGCGGTTTTCGTAGTAGAGCTCGTCAATGGGATTGTCAGGGACATGGCCCAGGTAATTGACTGTAAGTGTACTCAACACATTGTCCGAGGGGTGCGCCTCAACCTGCGCATAGTAGGACTGCATATGGTCAAAGCCCAGTGATGCGGGGCGTGCATTGGCGCCTGGGATGGGCTCGGCGGGTGTGCTCACGCCCTGTCCCCCGGTTTGAAAGGTCTCTAGCTCAATGCGCACGCCGCTGATCCTGACACGCTGAAGTGCGTCCGACACAAGCGCGGCGCGATCGCCGCGTGCCTCCAGCTGCAGAGAGGTCGGGTTGATGCTCCCGAAAAACTCATCAATCTTCTCCTGATCAGTGTCTGGCGCGTAGGGATTCAGACTGTGCACCCGTCTTAAAGCATAGTAGGCTGCCCGCGGGTACAGGTCAAACTGCTGATTGGCATCCGGGGGCCCCTTGGCAACGACGCCCCACCATTCCTCATTCATGTTGTTGTCTCCCTCCCTGTAGTCTTCCGGGTAGGCATCATTAGGCCAGGAGGCGTTAATGTCCTGCACATCCAGGTTGCTTTCCTGAAGGTATTTCCACCACCCATCCGACCACTGAAAAGTCATGCCCCCGACCGCGTTGCCTGTGCCCTTCTGTCCAGCCGCTGCCTCGTAGATTTCTTTCCACTGCCTCACGAGGTAGCGCGCCTGCGTAACCTGGTCTTCGCGCATCCTCCGGGCATCAAAGGCGTCCGCCCCAAACTCGGTGAACACCACGGGCATACCCAGCTTCTCTTTCACCTCCTCAAAAAGGCCACTGAAAGAGATGCCCCGGTAGGTGTTGGTGCCAAAGATATCTACGTCTTTTGACTGCTTCGCTATAATGTCGATGTATTGCAGGTCACCGTTGACCATGGCAACCGGACGTTTGGAGTCAATATCTTTGATGGCACGAGCAACTTCGCCGAAGAGCGAATACAGGTGGGTTGCCCGCGCTGCATCACGTTCTCCCGCAGGCAGGGCCTCGGTTTCTGCAGAGCTCCATGCTAGGCCGTAGTTGTTTTCATTGCCCAGAAGCCACATCACAATACCCGGCGTGTCCCTGAACGTTTCGACCATGTCCACCACCTCGGCAATGATGGAGGCCCGTGTTGCCGGATCAGAGTAGTCTGTGGACTGGACAAACACGCCGTCTATAGTGACACCGTAGCGACCCAGCGCGTGGTTGAGCGCGGTATAGATGCCGAAACGCTCGTAGATGTACTTGACCCAACGAGGGGTCACCCCAACATACTGCCGAATGGTGTTGATCCCCATGTTTTTGAGCAGGATCATCTCTCGCTCGAGTGCGGGGATAATCACATCATCCGGCTGCGTCCACAGGCTGTAGTTGTATGTCGTGCCAATGGGGAAATAATCCCAGTTCATCCCCATAACCATGAAGCTGCGCCCGTCCACCTGCAGTCTCAGGCCCGACTCATCTTCTATGATGTCAACCTGCTCTACCTGGGCGGCGGCGTCCCATGGATGAACAGCCAGGGTCAGCACTGCCGTGAACGCAAGCCAGTGCAGGGGTATGCGGCAGATTGGGTGGAAGTAAGCTCTTGCCATAATGACCTCCTGGGCGGTGGAGTTGTCGTACTTTGTTCGTTTACCGAACAAAGTACGGCTAAACCGCATGTGTGTCAAGGGAGGTCGTTCCTGCCGGGATGTGCGACAGCCTTCCTTCTAGAGCGATATACCGCGCTTCCAGGGAATAAAGTCGTGCTGGCCCAGCCTGTCGGACTTGGCTGTGTATGTGCCGCTGGCAAGCGCGATGACGAGTTCCAGGATTCGCTCAGCTACTTCTTCCACGGACTCCCGGCCGGTGATGATGCTCCCCGCATCCAGGTCAATCAGGTCGGGGAGTCGCTCAAAGAGGGCGGTGCTGGAGGAGATCTTTACCACGGATTCAATGGCGTTGCCGGTCGGCGTCCCCATGCCCGTAGAGAAGAGGATGACCTGTGCACCGGCACCGGCCAGCGCGGTCGTGGATTCAACGTCACCGCCTGGGGTGCAGAGAAGGTTGAGACCGGGTTCTGCAGCGTACTCGGGGTAGTCAAGCACGCCGGTCACGGGAGCCGTGCCCCCCTTTTTCGCTGCGCCGGCGCTCTTCATGGCGTCCGTCAGCAGGCCATCGCGGATATTGCCCGTGGAGGGGTTCATGTCGAAGCCCGCTCCTGCCGATTCAGCAGCTGCGGCATAACGCTGCATAAGATCCGCGAACCGCTGCGCGTCCGCCAGATGTTCGCAGCGGTCTATCAGGTTTTGCTCCACGCCGCAGAGCTCCGGAAACTCCGCCAGGATCACGCGCCCGCCCAAGGCTGCCAACAGGTCCGCAGCATACCCAATGGCCGGGTTGGCACTGAGCCCCGAAAACCCATCCGACCCTCCGCACTCCAGTCCCACCGTAAGCCTGGAAATATTCGCAGGCTGCCGTATAAGTGTGTTGGCCTCCGCCAGGGCTGCAAAGGTGTCCTGCGTCGCAGCGCGGAGCATCGCGTCAGCCGAGGCGTACCGCTGCTGCTGGTAGATCAACAGCGGCTTGTCAAAGCGCGGGTTGCGCTGACAGAGCTCCTGTCTGAGTATGCTGATCTGGGCGTTTTCGCATCCCAGGCTGAGCACCGTTCCGCCAGCGACATTGGGGTGATGCAGGTATCCGGCAAAGAGGCCGCAGAGGACCCGGGCATCCTGGCGCGTGCCACCGCACCCCAAAGTGTGCGTGAGAAAGTGAATACCGTCAACGCTGGAAAACACCCGTGATGACTGCGGTTCCACCTGTCCATGCGGTGCAGCCGTGCGAAGCGCTTCAGGTGTGGCACCATGGCGATACTGCTCGATCAGGGCTGCCAGCTACTGGCGGTACGGTGCAGCCGTACCATATCCCAGCTCGTGCTCAAAGGCGGACCTGAGAACTTCAACGTTGTGGTTCTCGCAGAAGACAAGCGGCAGCACAAGCCAGTGGTTGGCCGTGCCAACCTGACCATCGCTTCGGCGGTATCCGAGAAACTCCCTGTCACGCCACTGGGTGACATCAGGCGGATCCCAGCGGTAGTTGCTCTTCCGTATGGCGTAAGGCACAGCATCGTGCGCCACATTGCGTATGGTCAGCAGCCCGCCTGCAGGTATGGCTGCTGTAGCCCGCCCGACACACACGCCATACATGATGACAGCGTCTCCTGCTTCCAGGGCGTGCGTTGTGATCTTGTGCTTTGCCGGGATGCGGGACTGTGTCCGGATGCCCGTGACCACCTGGGTGCCTTTGACGAGCGTGCTGAGCGATACAAGGACATTGTCTCGCGGATGGACCCTGAGCGTAGCCACCAGCCGCGTTCAGTGCACCTCAGCGTAGTCGCCGACATTAACCGTGGCAGAAGGCGGGGCCACCGTGGCGTGCGCGCCAACAAAGGAGCTTTGGAGTACAACACCGGACACATGTGCGCCTTCGAAAAGGATGCTGTCCCGGACCACTGCACGCGTCACTTGGGCATCCTGTTCTATGCAGGCGTAAGGGCCCACCACCGAATCGGTGACACGTGCTCCAGGTCCGATGTACACTGGTTCGATCACCACACTGCGATCGAGAGCCCCATGAGGATGCGCCGTCACTTCTGTGCGCATAAGGTGGCGGGTGGTATCCATGAAAGCGTCCAGCGTGCCGCAGTCCAGCCAGTGACGGACGGAGGTTGTTCTGACAGCACTCCCATTTCTTAGCATGAGGTCAAAAGCATCGGTCAGGTAGTACTCGCCCCCTTTTCCGCGGATGTTGTGATCAAACAGGTGCTGAATGCAGCTGCGCAGAACAGACAGGTCCCTTACATAATAGATACCGATAAGCGCCTCGTGAGAGATAAGCTCCTGCGACTTCTCCACGAAGGCCACGACACGCTCATCTTCCCGGACTGCGACTCCAAAACGGCTTGGATCTTCCACATGCTTGACCCAGACCATGACATCACAATCAGCGAGGTTTGCCGGCTCTCCCATATCAAATACCGTATCGGCGTAAGCGACAATACCTTCACCGTTCAGGTGATCTTCCGCCACAGCTACCGCGTGCGCCGTGCCCAAGGCCTCATGCTGTACTGCAAAGTGCGGCAGGATGCTGTGGCGTGCACAGATATCAGTCAGCAGTGGCTCTGCTTCACGTGAGAAGCTGGGACCCAGTATGAACACGCATTCAGTTACAGGCCGGGGCAGTGTACCCGTGAAGCCTGCCACAATACGCTCGACCATGCTGCGACCGCGAACGCTGAGCAGCGGCTTGGGTGTCACAGATGACTGCGGGCGCAGACGCTTGCCGCGCCCCGCCATGGGGATGATCAGTTTCATCTAATCCATTATGAAGATGTGGCCCGCCGCATCCTCATGGCGGATTTCGTCTACAGGCTCTGTCTTGCCTGGCCCCGCGTACAGCGCATTGGGGCAGTTAAGGATCAGTGCCTCGGTGCAGCCAACGTTGCGGTAAGCGTGAACCACGCCAGGCGGCACCAGGACAGAGGCTGGGTGCGCTGCACCCAGCTCGAGGATGTCGCGGTGTCCACAGGAAGGCGAATCAGCCCGCGCATCCCAGAGGTACAGCCGGAACCGCCCGCTAAAGAATATGAACAGGTCTGTTTGCGCTCTGTGCTCGTGCGGGCCGCGGGAGACGCCCGGACGGGTCATTGAGAGATAGCCCATGATCGGGTGATGGTGCGTCTCCAGCTCGTCCTGCCGAAAGAGCTCCGCCAGCCATCCGCGCCCGTCGACGTGCTTTTTCAGTGGTCTGACGGTGCAACCATGCACAGGGCCCTTGTTCCAGGTCATCTCCGCTCTCCGCTCGGATACGATTCGTAGACCAGGTTCCGCGCCAAGGCGTTCGCCTCGTGCCAACCCTGGATAGTCCCTGCGTCCCCCCACCATCCATCGAGGGTCCCGTAGGTCAGTCTGCTGTTCCGCACATAGCACGAATTGACATCGCTTACCTCAAACTCTCCGCGGCGGCTGGGAGAAAGCTGCCGTATGAAGTCGAACACCTGTGTGTCGTAAAAATAGATTCCCGTTACGGCGAAGGAGCTCGGCGGATCTGCGGGCTTTTCGATGATTTCCACAATCTGGTCGCCTTCCATCCGGGGCACGCCGTAGCGCTCAGGATCAGGAACCTTCTTCAGCAGGATGCGCGCGCCTCCATCCTGTTTGTGATATGCTTCCGCTTGGGGCGCAAGGCTGTCCTCCAGAATATTGTCCCCCAAGACCGTGACGAGCGGGTTGTTCCCCGCGAAGTTCTCACACAATCCCAGAGCCTGTGCGATACCAAGGGGTTGATCCTGCACCCGATAAGTCAGATCCACTCCCAGCTCGCGCCCGCTTCCCAGAAGGTTCACCACGTCGCCCATGTGCTCAGGACTCGTTACGATAGCGATCTGCGTGACACCGGCCTCCTGTAGTCGCAGCAGTGGATGAAAGATCATGGGGTATCGCCCCACAGGCAGCAGGTGCTTGTTTGTGACCTTGGTCAGCGGATAGAGCCGGCTTCCCGTGCCTCCGGCCAGCACCACCCCTTTCAGTGGTTTACTCATGGTTCGCCTGGGCAGCACTCAGGTCTGCGGTTACCATCTCTTCAATCAAGGAATCCAGCGTATAGCGGGGTATCCACCCCAAGCGCTCGCGTGCCTTCGTGGAATCACCCAGTAGGCGGTTCACCTCTGCCGGGCGGTAGTACCGCGGATTAACCGCCACGACGGTCTTTCCTGTCCTGGTGCATACTGCATGCTCCTTTGCACCTTGCCCGCACCATTCCAGGTCCATGTCGAGTGCAGTAAAGGCCTTGTCACAAAAGTCGCGGACAGTGGCTTCCTGACCAGTGGCCAGCACAAAGTCATCAGGTTTTTCCTGCTGAAGCATGAGCCACATCCCTTCAACATAGTCCTTGGCATGACCCCAGTCGCGGGAGGCATTGAGATTGCCGAGGTACAGGCACTGCTCCATGCCAAGCTTGATGCGTGCTGCCGCCCGCGTAATCTTGCGAGTGACAAACGTTTCGCCGCGCAGCGGGCTTTCGTGGTTGAAGAGTATGCCATTACAGGCGTAGAGTTCGTACGCCTTGCGGTAGTTTACCGTGATCCAGTAGGCATAGAGCTTGGCCGCACCATACGGGCTGCGAGGCCTGAATGGAGTGTGCTCGTTCTGCGGGACCTCATCTGTGTTGCCGTACAACTCGCTTGTGGAGGCCTGGTAGAAGCGGACGGACTGCATCATCTCCAGGATGCGGATGGCTTCCAGCAGGCGCAAGACGCCAACCGCATCAGCGTTGGCGGTGTACTCCGGTGTATCGAAGCTGACCTGCACGTGGCTCTGGGCGCCAAGGTTGTAGATTTCATCCGGCTGCACTTCCTGAACGATTCGGATGAGATTGGTGGAGTCCGTGAGGTCACCGTAGTGCAGAGCGAAGCGCACGTCTTTTTCGAAAGGATCCTGGTAGAGATGATCAATGCGCTGCGTGTTGAACAGGCTTGAGCGCCGCTTCACACCATGTACGATGTAGCCTTTGCCAAGCAGAAACTCCGCCAGATATGCGCCGTCCTGCCCAGTAATGCCCGTGATGAGGGCAACGCGTGGCTTCATAGACTCTCCTGCTGCCGCATCCAGGCATAGGTGTGCCGGATGCCTTCTCTAAGCGTAGTAGGCGCTTTCCATCCCAGGCGCTGAATACGGGAAGTGTCTACAAGCTTGCGCGGTGTGCCATCGGGTTTGGTGGTGTCGTGCCTCACGGTGCACGATGTTCCCACAACCCCTTGTATAAGCTCCACCAGTTCGTTTATCGTCACATCGTGGCCGATTCCGACGTTCAGCAGACCGTCAGGTGCCGCCTTGTAGAGTGCCTTTTCCGGTTGACGCAGCACGAAGAGGCATGCATCAGCAATGTCTTCGCTGTATAGAAACTCACGCCGCGGCGTCCCTGTCCCCCATACTGTGATATGCCGTGCCCCCGTGCGCTTGGCTTCGCCCACCTTGCGCAACAGTGCAGGCAGGACATGGCTCGTCTTGAGGTCAAAGTTGTCCCCCGGCCCGTAGAGGTTCGTTGACATCAGCGACACGAAGTCGCAGCCGTGCTGTCGACGCAGTGCCTGACAGTATTTGACGCCGGCAATCTTTGCAACAGCATACCATTCGTTGGTAGGTTCCAGCGGTCCCGTGAGCAGGTATGACTCTTTTAGCGGCTGGGGTGCCTCCCGCGGATAGATGCAGGTGCTTCCCAGGAACACGAGACGCTTCACGCCAGTGCGGAAGGCGGCTGACAGCACATTGGTCTGAATCGCCAGGTTATCTCCAATGAAGTCGGCAGGGTAGGTATCGTTGGCAAGAATGCCACCAACACGGGCGGCGGCCAGGATTACAAACTCCGGCTTGTGCTCTGCAAAGAATCCGTTTACTGCTGCCTGGTCACGCAAATCCAGTGCGCATCGGTCACGGAAAAGAAGATTGCGGTACCCGTCCCGCGTGAATCTCCGCACTATGGCGGAGCCCAGCAGCCCGCGGTGCCCAGCCACATAGATTCGTGCGTGTTTGGAATCGAGATGCATACGGTACACAGGGCGCTTGACCTTTTACGCACGTTGGTCAAGCATGTCCCGTACGTAGGCCAGGGTCAGCTCCAGACCTTGTGCGCGTGTGAACTGCGGACGCCATCCCAAGAGGGTCTCTGCTACGGTGGTGTCAGGCTGCCGGTTTTTGGGATCGTCCTTGGGGAGGGGCTTGCTGATAATGGCGCTTTTGCTGCCGGTCAGCTGCAGGATTTCCTGAGCGAATGCGTAAATGGTGATCTCCTCGCGGCTGCCGATGTTGATAGGCTGTGAGATGTCGCTGACCAGCAGGCGAAAGATGCCTTCCACGGTATCGTTTACAAAGGCAAAGGAGCGTGTCTGCTGCCCGCTGCCGTAGACCGTGATCGGCTCACCGGTAATCGCCTGCCGCATGAAGGTGGGTAATGCCCGCCCGTCGTCCAGCCGCATACGCGGCCCGTACGTGTTGAAGATGCGCGCGATCCGGGTCTCCACGCTGTGGTAGCGGTGGTACGCCATGGTCAAGGCCTCCGCAAAACGCTTGGCTTCATCGTACACGCCGCGCAGCCCCACGGGGTTGACATTGCCCCAGTAGGTCTCATCCTGGGGGTGAACCTGGGGATCACCGTAGACTTCACTGGTTGATGCAAGCAGAAACCGCGCCTTCTTTTCTTTGGTCAGGCCCAGCGCTTTGTGCGTGCCCAACGCGCCAACCTTGAGTGTCTGTATGGGAAGGCGCAGGTAGTCCATGGGCGAGGCGGGGCTTGCAAAGTGGAGCACATAGTCAACCGTGCCGTCGACATGGATGTAGTTGGTGACATCGTGCTTGATAAAGCGGAACCCCGGCCTGCCCATCAGGTGGCTGATGTTTTTCGGGGAGCCTGTCAGGAGGTTGTCAATGCAGATTACTTCATGGCCTTCGCCAAGGAACCGGTCACACAGATGTGATCCCAAAAACCCGGCGCCACCGGTGATAACAGTTCGCGGCATGCGCTGCCTCTAATTGTGTCTGGAAAGTGCTCGTTAACCCGCAAGATACGGCATGGTCTCCGGCCCTATGCCTGTGAGAAGCTGACTGCGCAATGATTTCCCGGCTGCGAGGGTTGCCTTGCGCAAGTGCATGCTGCTGACCAGGCTTGTCCGGGCTCCGGGTCGCGGGCGAAGCACCTCTCCGGTTGAGGCCCGGCAGCGCAGGTGCGCATCGGCGGTGTAGAACATGAAGCATCCGCCTTCCCTTTCAGCAATGCCTCCTGTAATGCAGATCGGATTGCGGGCAGTGCGCTGTCATGCAAAGCCCGGTAATGACTCCGGTTTCTCCCAAGCTGTGCTGTTGCCTTTATGCATAGGTGCGTTCGCACGCGCTGTGCCGTTTCCCTTGTTCAGGCCTCAGGACAGCCCGCGGGCCGGCATCTGTCAGACGCCCTGCTTCGGGCTTTCCAGTGCGCGGCTCACCAGGGTCATGAGGTGCTGTGGTCAGCATGACCTTTCGCCTGCCAGCATCCCCCTGGGTACAGGGCCATGCCGGGAGTGTGGGCGCCATAACGTTCAGGGTGGGGTCAACCGGTGGAATTCCCTGCTGTCGCTGCTTGGTGAGGGCAGGTGCGATTGGCACGAGGTCGCTATCTTACCTCTCCGGCACCGGTCAGGCAGCCGCGCATGGTTTGTGGCGGCTTTCAGCGTAAAAACCGAGGTAACAGCTTGGCGTCAATTCGGGTAATGTTTGTGTGCCTGGGCAACATCTGCAGGAGCCCGCTGGCGCAAGGAATCTTCGCAGAGCTCGTGCACAAGGCAGGGCTGGACGAGCACATTGAAGTGGCTTCATCAGGCGTGGGCGGCTGGCATGTGGGAGAAAAACCCGATGCGCGCATGCGAAAGACGGCGAAGCACCACGGTATCAGCCTCGAATCGCAGCGGGCGCAGCAGCTTTCCGATGAGGACTTCGTTTACTACGATTACATTTATGCAATGGATCGGAGCGTCGAGCGCGATGCCCTGCTGATGGCCAGACGGAAGGGATGCGAGGACAAAGTGGTCCGGTTCAGCAGGTATGATCCGGATCCTCATACGTTCGAAGTGCCGGACCCATACTTCAGCGACAACTTCGAAGCGGTCTACACGATCGTTGACCGCACGTGCCGGGCCATCCTGGAAGCACTGGTGCGGCAATACCGGCTGGTGCCTGCAACGTAGGTTAAGCCAGGATGCTGCGCAAAAAAGTCTTAGTATCCGCCAAGTCCTCCATCAGAAGGTCCGGACCTTCTGCAGCCAGTCGGGCGGCACTAGTATAGCCTGTGGAAACAGCTACGCAATAAGCCCCCACGTGCCGGCCGCAGCGGATGTCGAGAACGGAATCTCCGACAATCACCACGTGCTCTGGCCTGAAACGGGTGCCAGTGTGGTGGTAAGCACGCTCGATGGCCAGTGCTGGCAGCTCGTTGCGGTCGGCATGATCGCTGCCAAAAGCTCCGAACGGGAACTTGGACGCGACGCCGGCAGCTCGCAGCTTGGCGTAGGCTGTGGACTTTAGATTGCCGGTCACCAGCCCAAGCTGCACTGCATCGTCTGCCTGAAGATGCTCGAGCAGCAGACCCACACCGGGCAGCAACGTTACATCCGACGGCAGGATACCGTCACGGGCATGTGCGTCGTAGTGGTCTAATGCGCGTTTCACCAGTAGCGGGAGATCTTCGGATAAAAAACCGTTATTCTGCAGTATCTCCGTCATGATATCAATATCTGTTCTGCCGGAAAAGCTCACCTCCCGGCTGCTCACCTGCGGTCCGAAGAGCGCGCCAAGCGACTCATCCATCAGGCGCCTACCAATGCCGCTGGAGAGCAGGATCGTCCCGTCAATATCGAACAACAGCAGCCTACGCCATCCCATATTGCGACTGAAAGTAGTCCATGTAGGAGCGGTCTGTCACGCTCTGGAGCCAGTCCATGTGGCTGAGATACCATGCCACAGTCTGGCGCAGTCCGGACTCCAGTGTGTACCGGGGCTGCCATCCTAGCGACTGCCGCAGGTGGTCCGCGCAGATGGCGTAGCGGAAGTCGTGGCCAGGACGGTCCGGAACGAACTGGATGAGGCTGCGTGAGTGTCCTTTCGGGTGGCCCAGCTGCTCGTCAACGAGGTCCAGGAGCGTTGTGACCAGGTTCAGGTTGGTGCATTCATTGCTGCCCCCGACAAGGTACGTTTCTCCGGGTGCGCCCATGTGCAGGATGAGGTCCAGGGCCTCGCAGTGATCGGCCACATGCAACCAGTCGCGGACATTGTCCCCTTGTCCGTACACGGGCACAGGCTGACCGTGTGCCGCGCGCATGATCACGAGCGGGATGAGTTTTTCCGGGAATTGGTATGGTCCGTAGTTGTTGGAGCAGTTGGAGATGCTGACGGGCAGCTTGTATGTGTGTGCGTAGGCCCGCACAAAGTGATCTGCCGCAGCCTTGGAGGCAGAATAAGGCGAGCGTGGGTTGTACGGCGTCTCTTCGGTGAAGAGTGAGTCGTGCCCGAGCGATCCGAACACCTCATCAGTAGACACGTGCAGAAACCTCCTGGCACCTGCCGCTTTGCCAGCCCATACCTGTCGTGCAGCTTCCAGGAGCGTCACGGTTCCCAGAGTGTTTGAGCGGGTAAAGGCCAGCGGAGCCATGATGGACCGGTCCACATGGCTTTCCGCAGCAAAATGGACGACGCTGGTGAATTTGTGTGTCGAAAAGAGTGAGGCAACCAGCGCCGGATCGGCTACGTCGCCCCTGACAAACATATAATTGTCTGCGCGCTCTATCCCACGCAGGTTGGTCAGGTTGCCTGCGTACGTAAGCTTGTCCAGGTTTACAAACTGGATGCTGGGGTAGCGGGGCACCATACGCAGCAGGAAGTTAGACCCTATAAAGCCTGCGCCACCGGTGATGAGTACGCGTTTCGGCTCGTGGCCGTGAACCATAGAAATGAGTGGAAGCAAAAAATCGTTTAACGCGCATGTAAGCACTGCGCTTCATGAACCAGAGCGCAAGGCGCGTGCGCACATGCTGGCTTCGCACGTGGCTGCGATCCGGATCAGGTCGTCAGGAAAGCGGTGCTGCCTGGTGGTCCGGGCCGCAACTGTGCAGATGCGGTCTATTTTTCCAGAAAAGAACCCGATCCAGGCGGTTTGCCCTGCCCTTGCCTGTCAGGCGTGCCCATCACCATGGCCAAGATCAAGTAGATCAGAATGAAAAAGCCGCTGGTGGCAGCAGCGAGCAGCACCGTGATAACGCGCACAAGCGTGGGATCAATTCCAAAGTACTCCGCAATGCCACCGGAAACTCCCAGAATCAATCTCTTGTCGGTTTTGCGCAGCGGCTTCTTCAGCGCTTGTGAGATCTTCTTGGCAACCTGCTGGGGTTCAGGCGTTTCACCGGTAAACGCAAGGGGCTCCTGTCTGGTTTTTGCCCTGCGCCTGCGCTTGCGTCGTAAAGGCGACCACTGTCGCCTGGTTCCAAACACCAGTGAAACGATCAGAGCGCAGGCAAGCCACGGCAGGATGGCCATCAGCCACCCCAGGTTCCATGAAGTCAGGCCGGTCGATTGCAGCACATACAGGAGCGCGACAGTGATCAGACCAACACCGGCTATAGTCGGCAGGTTGAGCGGCCCGGAGGCGGCTTTGTCGGCTTCTTCAAACAGTACTGCCTCCAGCTCCTGGTCCGAGAGAAGATCGAGGCCGGACTCTTGCTGCTCAACAACCAGGGGCCTCTCTTCAAGGCTGCGTTGTGCAACGCGCTTCTTCATGGTGAGTCAAACAGGTCCTTGCATCAAACTCTACGGCGAAAGCCCGTGTTGGTGGCAACCTTACCTTTGAAGGTCTCATAGGTTCAGGAGAGGGTGTCCGGGTGCGGTGGGGCGTTGTCCGAGCCGCAGCGCACGGTACGTGTCTCAGTGACCAGTATGCTGACCGGGATATCGTGAGGCTCCACCTGCAGGCAGTTGTATACGCAGGCGTCAAAGACAGGGCACACGGTAACCACCTCCAGGTCCGCGAGAAACGCGTCGTAGTACCCGCCGCCGTATCCAAGCCTCATGCCGCGCTGATCCGCGGCCAGTGCCGGGACGATTACTGCATCTATCAGGGAGCGGTCCACGATGCGGCCTCCTGCAGGCTCAAGGATGCCCCACCGGTTGGGTTTCAGGCTCGCCTCGGACAAGAAAGGCGCGCAGCGCAATGTTGGTGTCGCGGCAGCAAAGTCGACAACGGGCAGCAGTATTTCTTTCCCAAGCGCACGCAGAAACATGATCAGCGGGCGCACGTCAACCTCCCGCCGATCTGTGGTAGGCCAGTAGGCGTGAATCCGCTGTGCTTTGCGCAGCGCGTCCAGATCTGCGGCGCGCGCACATATCCGACGGCTTCTCAGCGTATACTCAGCTGGCTGTAGCGACTCCCTGTGCGCTCTGCAAGCCGTGCGCAACATCCGCTTGCGGCAGGTCACAGATGCACACACTGGCGTGAAGATTCAGTACAGACGGGTTGAAGCCTGATCAAAACGGTGTCACGGTTGTTGAAGCGGATTGCAGGTGGTAATCCAGCTGTTTTGTGCAGCTTGTGCTAACGTTCCGATGTTTGACAATCTGACGGAAAGGCTGGAAGGAGCGCTCAAGCGCCTTTCCGGTAAAGGACGCATCACCGAGGTCAATGTTGCCCAGACCATGGGCGAGGTCCGGCGGGCGCTGCTCGAGGCGGATGTCAACTACCAGGTGGCCCGCAGTTTTACCAACCGCATCAAGGAAAAGGCGCTCGGTCAAGAGGTGCTCCGCTCCGTGGCCCCTGGCCAGATGCTGGTCAAGATTGTCTACGATGAGCTTGTCACGCTCCTTGGCGGCGAATCCAAAGGTATACGGTACAGCTCGCGCCCGCCCACAGTGATACTGGTGGCGGGTCTGCAGGGTTCAGGCAAGACCACCTTTTGCGGTAAGCTGGCTTTGCATCTGAAGGGCCAGGGCAGGGCGCCCCTTCTTGCTGCTGCGGACGTGTACCGTCCGGCTGCGGTGGATCAGCTACAGGTGCTTGCGGAAGAGATTGGTGTGCCGGTGTTTTCGGTTGCAGACGACACAGGCGCCATTGTTCAGGATGCGCCGCGCGTTGCACGGGAAGCTGTGATTGCGGCACGCAAGGGCGCCCGTGACGTGGTCATCATTGATACCGCGGGCCGCCTCCATGTGGATGAGGCGATGATGGAGGAGGTTTTGGGCATCAAGCGGATTGCCAGACCATCGGAGATACTCTTCGTTGTTGACAGCATGACCGGCCAGGACGCTGTCAACACAGCACAGGAGTTTAACGAGCGGCTCGGCTTCCATGGTGTTGTGCTGACGAAGCTGGATGGTGATACGCGTGGCGGTGCAGCGCTGTCCATCCGGTCAGTTGTACGGAAGCCGATAAAGTTTGCGTCCACAGGGGAAAAGCTGGACCAGCTTTCTCCGTTCTATCCGGACCGCATGGCACAGCGGATCCTGGGTATGGGCGATGTGGTATCGCTCGTGGAAAAAGCGCAGGAGCGCATAGACCACCGCGAGGCTGCGAGACTTCGCAGCAAGATCCACAAGGAGCAGTTCAACCTCCAGGATATGCTGGATCAGATGAGGAAAGTGCAGTCCATGGGGACGATGTCCCAGATGATGGAGATGGTACCCGCCGCCAGGCGTTTCAGCAGGGACGGGCACGAAGAGGAGAAGGGGATGAAGCGCCTCGAAGCGGTCATCCTTTCAATGACGCCGCTGGAGCGGCGACGCCCGGAGGTACTCAACAGCAGCCGCAGGCGGCGCATCGCCAGGGGCAGCGGCCTGGAGGTGCGTGATGTCAATGATGTGCTGAAGGAGTTCCAGACCATGCGCAAGCTGATGAAGAGGGTCATGAAGCTGAAGGGCAGGGGCAGAAGGGTCAGCGTTTCACAGATGATGCAGATGATGCAATAACCCCAAATCAATAGGTAACGAGGGTGGCAGTAAAAATCAGACTACGTCGCATGGGCCGCAAGAAGCTGCCCGTTTGGGCTGTGGTGGTGGCCGATGTAAGAAGCCCGCGTGACGGGCGCTATATCGAAGACCTTGGCCGGTATTATCCTTTGGAGGAGCCGGCACGCGTGGAGCTTAAAGACGAGCGCGTGTTGTACTGGCTGAATGTCGGGGCGCAGCCTACTGCCACCGTGCGCAGCCTGCTCAGCAAGGAAGGTCTCCTGCTCAATCTTCATCTGCAGCGAAAGAGGAAGGCAGAGGAAGAGATCAGCAAGGCTGTAAAAGAGCACCGGGAGCATCACGCCGCCAAGGCGGCAGCCAACACAAAGGTGACCTCCGCCGATCGCCGCAAATTGGCTATGAAGGCGGAAACGGAGGCTGCTGAGAAGCGGGAGGCCGAGGCGGCGAAAAGGCGCCAGAAGGCGCTGGCCGAGAAAAAGGAAGCTGCGGCGTCAGCCAAGAACGAAGTATAACAGTACGGTCATGCAGGCTGCAGACCTGCTCTTGGTGGGCCGCGTAGCGCGGGCCCATGGACTCAGGGGAGAGTGCAAGGTGATTCCTGAGAGCGACGATCCTCTGCGTTTGCTGGATCTGGATCGGGTCTGGGTGGGCCCTACGCCCGATGGAGCCAGTGCGGTGACCGTGGATGCTGCACGTCTGCAGCATACCCGGCAGGGCGTAAGGGCGTTGGTGCGTTTGGCAGGTGCCCGGACAAGTGAGGAGGCGGCAGGCTACGCTAAGCTCAACATGTACGCCAGGAAGCAGGATCTGCCTCCGCTGGCGCCTGGGGAGTTCTTCCTGCATGATCTGCCAGGCATGACTGTGACAACCGCAGGCGGTGATGTGGTTGGCGCAGTCCGAGAAGTCTGGGAGATGCCGTCCAGCAACATCTATGTCGTTGAGCGGCCAGGCCAGGCGGACGCGCTCATTCCGGCAGTACCGGAGTTTGTGCGGACAGTAGACTTGGAGAACCGGAGCCTTGTGGTGGTACCCATTGAAGGGCTTCTGGACTAAGCGGGGTGGGTAGCGATGCGCATAGACATCCTGACTGCCATTCCCGCCCTGGTGGAGGGCACGCTTGGCCTGAGCGTGGCACGGCGTGCCAAGGCACGCATTGATGTACGCGTGCATGACCTGCGTCTGCATGCGCCAGGCAGGCACCGGCAGATCGACGGCTATCCGTATGGGGGTGGCGCTGGCATGGTGCTAAAGCCTGAGCCGATCTTCGCATGCCTGGATGCGTTGGACAGTGAGCCGGATGAAGTGATCTTTCTGAGCCCGGATGGCGAGCTGCTCACGCAGCAGATGGCCAACGCGCTGTCGCTCACAAACCACCTGGTTCTGATTGCGGGGCACTACAAGGGTGTGGATCAGCGCGTCAGGGATGCGCTGGTAACACGGGAGGTCTCGATTGGTGACTATGTGGTCAGCGGCGGAGAGCTGCCAGCACTGGTGCTCCTGGATGCTGTCGCTCGTCTGACGCCCGGTATTCTCGGCGATGCGACCTCAGCGCTGTCGGATTCGTTCCAGGACGGTTTGCTTGGTGCACCAACGTACACGCGCCCGGCGGTTTATCGTGGGCTGGAGGTGCCGGCCGTGCTGCGTTCAGGTGACCATGAGCGCATCGCACGCTGGCGAGAAGAAAAGCGTATAGGGAAGACGCTCAAGCGGCGTCCCGACCTGTTGAACAAATTCCAAGAAGTACCTTGAACCGGAGGTGTGATATGCCGAAAGACCTGCTGAGTATCGTGGAGGCCACGCAATACAGAGAGACGGCCTTGCCAGCGTTTGACCCCGGGGACACCATAGCCGTGCATGTGCGTGTGGTGGAGGGGCAGAAGGAGCGCATACAGATCTTTCAGGGTGTCGTGATCAGTGTCCGCGGCGGTGGCGCCCGGAAGACGTTCATGGTTCGCAAGATCTCCAACGGCGTAGGTGTTGAGCGCATCTTTCCATACCATTCGCCGAGCATCGCTGCGATAGAGGTGAAGCGTTATGGGCGTGTCCGCCGGACGAAGCTTTACTACCTGCGCAAGCTGCGCGGTAAAGCGGCGCGCATCAAGGAGCGCCGTCGCGACGTGTCCTAGGGTCCATGCACCTGGCTCTTTGGGACCGGCCACCGTCAGACTGTCTGCGTCGGGCTGCAGAAGACCAGGGTCTGCTGGTTGAGTGTCATGATGCCATGACCTGTGCCAGGCTGCTCCAGGAACGGCAGGTCGATGTGGCGCTGATACCCACCACCGCTGTGCTGCTGGGTGGTGACACGTTGCGGATCCTTCCCGAAGCCGCTGTGTCGTCCTGGTCATACCCCTATGCGCGCATCGCGCTGTCGCGTGGCGTCGAGCAGATCAAATCGGTGGCCTGTCCTGAACCCAGTGCACAGGAGGCGCTCATGGCCCGCATAATCCTGCAGGAGCACTATGGCAGGCGCCCGGTGTTTGTTGCGCGCCCGGAGGCGGAACTGAGGCATGCGGCAGACGACGGCTGCCTGCTCATTGGTCCCGAGTTGCCGGGGGACAGCACACTTGGCACGATGCTTGATTTGGGGCAGGAGTGGTATGAACTTGCTCAATATCCGATGGTGTGGGGTTTGTTTGTCACACTGGCCGATGCTGCTACACCAGGGATAGCAAAGCAGGTGAAGGCGGTGGTGCGGGAAGCGGAAGTGCTTGCCGGCGCATGGCCTGTGGATCCTTCGTTTTATGCGGACAGCCTGAGGCTGCGCATGGACGATGTGGTCATCGCCAGCCTTTCCAGGATACGTGAGTACCTGTATTATTACAAGGTAACCAGTGAGCTGGGCGAGCTCCCGATCTTCATGACAGAGGGTCGGGAAAACAATGCCCCGTGGTGGGCTGCATCTTAGGCACAGCTATGTCCCAGCGCAGTGCAACACTGGCATCAAATCGGCACGCCCGCCGTGAGTATCATGTTACGGAAACGCTGGAAGCGGGGGTTGTGCTGCTGGGGACCGAGGTGAAGTCTGTGCGCGATGGACACGTGAGCCTGGCGGATGCCTACTGCCGAGTGCGCGGTATGGAGGTGTTTCTGGTGGGGGCGCACATCGCGCCGTACTCGCACGGCAACCTGAACAATCATGACCCTTTGCGTGACCGGAAACTTCTTTTACATCGTCGTGAGATACGGAGACTTAAGAAGCGTACAGAGCAGAAGGGGTTCACCATCATTCCGCTCAGACTGTACCTGCGCACAGGCAGGATAAAGATCGAGATTGGCCTTGCCCGCGGCAAGCACCTCTATGACAAACGGGCAGACATGGCCGAGCGTGACACCAGGCGGCAGCTGGACCGGACACTAAGGCAATATACCCGACGATGATGACGTTTCCACCGGTATCTGAACAGCTCCTGCATATTCAGAGGGGTACGGACGAGATCATCCCCAAAGAGGAGCTTATCAGCAAGCTTGAGGCTTCGCGTGCCAGTGGCAGGCCGCTGGTGGTCAAGCTCGGCTGCGACCCCAGTCGTCCTGACCTCCATCTTGGCCATGCTGTTGTGCTGCGCAAGCTGCGGCAGTTTCAGGATCTTGGGCACCGGGCGGTGCTCATCGTGGGAGACTTCACAGGCATGATCGGTGACGCGAGCGGACGCTCGAAGATGCGGCCGGCCCTGTCACTTGAAGAGACACGCCAGAACGGAGCATCCTACTTTGAGCAGGCGTCGAAGGTGCTCAACAAGGAGCGCACGCGCATAGTCTACAACTCCGAGTGGCTTGG
The DNA here is from genome assembly GCA_012271185.1 of Rhodothermales bacterium. GTDB lineage: Bacteria > Bacteroidota > Rhodothermia > Rhodothermales > Bin80 > JAAXGV01. The sequence goes on along the minus strand of JAAXGV010000104.1, from coordinate 3,502 downwards.
AGCGATGTCGTTCGGCGATGTGGTGCGTCTGGCCATGAAGACTACCGTGGCGCGAATGCTTAATCGCGATGATTTTGCGACACGTTATGCCCAGGACGAACCCATCGGGCTGCATGAACTGCTTTACCCGCTGGCGCAGGCACAGGACTCTGTTGCTATCGAAGCCGACATTGAGCTTGGCGGAACGGACCAGAAGTTCAACCTTCTGATGGGCCGTGCCATCCAGAAAGCTGCGGGACAGTCTCCGCAGGTCTGCATCACCTTGCCGATACTGGAGGGGCTGGACGGTAAGGAGAAGATGTCGAAGTCGCTCGACAACTACATTGGGATCGCTGAGGCGCCCGAGGATATGTACGGGAAGGTGCTCTCTATCCCGGATTCACTGATCTACCGCTACTTTGAGCTGGCAACTGATACGGATACGCATGATCTGCCCAGCCTTAAGCGGCAGTCTGCTGCGCAGCCACGTGATACGAAGCACCACCTGGCAGCTGTTATTACACGTATGTACCACGGCAGGGCAGCTGCACGCAGAGCACAGGAGCACTTTGAGCGCACGGTGATTCGCAAAGAAGTGCCGGACGATATTCCTTCTCACCGTCCCGAGCTGACGGATGGCAGCGAGATCGGGCTGCTGACACTGCTCACACAGGCGGGGCTTACGGCGTCCAACGGGGAGGCCCGTCGCCTGGTGGTGCAAGGTGCTGTAAGCCTTGATGGTGAGCGCGTGGCGAACAGCCGGCTCGTGATTGACCTCGCGGACCGGGCGCCTTTTGTCGTGCGTGCGGGCAAGCGCCGCTTTGCACGCATAGTCTGGTAGGAGCGCACGTTGGGTTCCGGGTGTAACTTCATGGTATCACAGATACGTATAACAGCTTGATCGGCAATATCAGAGCGATGATTCGGCTGACTTTCTTCCTTCTGCTGCTGGCAGCACCGCAGCTGGTATGGGCACAGGCCAACTCTGCGGATCCCCTGGAGCCAGGCAAGGAGGCGTTTCGTGAGGAGCGCTATGCTGAGGCGGAGAGAATCTTTCTGCAGGTTGCTGCAAACGATCCGCAGAATGCGGAAGTGCAGTTTCTGCTGGCGCGTGTCTACTTTGAGACGCCGTTGCGTGACGAGGGCAGGGCTCGGAGGGCGATAGGCAAGGCACTGGATCTGGAACCGGAAAATGTTGAGTACCTCGTAGCACGCCTGATGCAGTATCGCACGGACTCGTGGGGCTTTTTGAGTGATCGCATCAAGGAGGCCAGGCGTCTCGAGATCTCACGTGTGATACTCAAGTTTGATCCGGACAACCCGTATGCACATGAAGAGCTGGGCCTGGTCAATATCCGCGAGTTCTGGAAGTACCGTAACGCGATCATGATGCCAGGTTTGAACTACGGATATGCCGGAATGCAGCGTACTGAGGTTGACCGCGAGCGTGAGCTGCTCACGCCCGAGGATCTGACCTTGGACGGGCTGCTGACGGATCCGGGGTTTAATGCGCCGCCCGAGGCAGCCGATGACACCTATATTGACATAAATCAGGTTTTTCTGAGCGACAAGTTTGACCTTGAGGCGCTCGAGGGGCAGGGTGTGAACGTGCTGGACATCAGCCAGAGGGCGGAAAAAGCCTATCAGCGTGCTGTTGCGCATCTTGGAAAAGCGCTGGAGGTTGACCCGAGGCGCCGCCCGATTTATGATGAGATGATGCAGGTCTTTGCGCTCAAGGGGGAGTACGAGGATGCGCTGGTGATGCTGGAAGACATGTACGCGTTCTTTCCGGAGGATCCTGACCTGTGGCGGTATTTCGGGCTGGCCCATTACAAGCTGGGCAACATGGCCGATGCGGACCGCTCGTTTGCTACGGCATTTGAGTTTATGCCCGGGAATGAAAAGCGGGCATATGAGGACTTGGAACTTTTTCTGACGCGTGAAGAGAGGGCGCTCAGGGAGGAGGACCCGGTGGCCTTCAATGCGCGCTACTGGACCAGCCAGGATCCGCGGTATCTCACTACCTACAACGAGCGCAAGCTCGAGCACTACTACCGGCTCACCTATGCCGATCTGTTGTATAGCGCACCGCCGCTGGATCTGCGAGGCTGGGAGACACAGCGTGGCCAGATCATGGTGCGCTACGGCCCACCGCCCCGTGATGTGATGCTGCGGCCCACTGTGGACGGCGTGTTCAATGCCAGGCAGCTGGTGACCGGCGCCGTCGTGGAGACCATCATAGGCAGCAATGAGGAGGGTGTCGAGACAGCCGGCCGTTCGGTAGCCGGCGCGACTTCATTTGGTGTCCTGCAGTCTACGGCTGCGGCCGCCTTTGAGGAGAACAACACCTACAACATCTGGGACTACGGCGACTTCCGCTTCGTTTTTGAGGACCCGTTCAAGAATGGTGAGTTCCGCATGTACAGTCCGCCAGCCGATGAGCTCTTTACGGAAATATCCTCGTGGCGCAACGACTATGTGGAGCTCACCAAGGAGACGATTGCGCGAGTACCGGAACGCTATGAGTATGAAGCGCCAGGCCGCCAGATAGAGATCCCCTTCCTTGCTACGGCCTTCAAAGGTGACGAGCAGCGCACGGACCTCTATGTGCACTATGGGATTCCGCTGAATGACTACGACCGTGATAAGGAGTTCGTTGAGATCACCGCCAACGCGGGCACGTTCCTTGTCAGTGAGCAGCGGGACATTCTGGTGGAGCGGCGTCGTACGATTTATGGGCTGCCTGTCGATCAGGTCGTCCAGTTTGAGGATCAGGAGCTGTGGGTTGATTCGCAGGTCATGCAGTCGCCGCCAGGCTCACACGAGGTCTCAGTAGAGTTTGCTACGGCCAGCGGGCTGACGGTGGCTGTGCAGCGTCGCGGCGTGGATGTGCCGGATTTCAACACCGCATCCATTGCACTCAGCGACATCATGCTTGCCTACGGTGTGGAGGAAACCCGCAACAATGCGCCGCTCGGTCCCAATGAGATCGTACGGGGAAGCTTGTCCATTAAGCCTGCGCCTTGGAGTGTCTATGGCTCTGACTGGCCGATATACCTGTACTTTGAGTTATACAATCTGGCGCTGGGCACGGATGGTCTGACGGACTACGATGTGGAGATCACGCTTACTCCGAAAGATGAGCGTAGAGGCGTGGGGCGCATCGTTGGCAACCTGCTGGGGGTGAGGCGTACGGGCGTGTCTGTAACGTTCCACGGCGCCGGTACGAACCCGGACGAAGGTCTCTATCAGATTCTGGACGCATCAAGGCAGGACATCGGCCTGTATACGCTGAACCTGACAGTCGTTGATAATGTGTCCAGTGAGCGTGCTGAGCGCGAACAGGACCTGTTCCTGGAGAACTAGCAGGTATCACAGCACGGCATTCCAGAAACGTCGGCGATACTGCTCTGCACGGACGATTGCCATCAGCGATAGAGCGCAAAAATGCTTGTGCAAGCGCTGATGTAGCATGGCAATGTTCCAGGCGAGGGGCTATATGAGTCAAGTCCCAATCGTGCTG